>JBBDKV010000029.1:30171-58348 GCA_040879165.1 Patescibacteria group bacterium | reverse complement strand
ATGGCAGATACAATTTTTTCATTGATCAAAAAAGAGGAGCAGCGTCAGATCGAGATGATTGGCTTGATTCCGTCTGAAAATGCCGTATCCCCAGACGTTTCAGCGGTGCTCAGTTCTTGCTTGTCTAACAAATACAGTGAAGGGTATCCGGGCAGAAGATATTATGAGGGCAATCAGTATATTGATCAGGTAGAAAATTTGGCTATTGATCGCATCAAGTCACTGTTTGACGTGCCACATGTCAACGTTCAGCCGTATTCCGGCAGTCCAGCTAATTTAGCTATTTATTTTGCACTTATGCAACCTGGAGATACGTTGATGGGTCTCCAGCTGGCTATGGGCGGACATTTGACGCATGGTCATCCCAAAGTAACGGCGAGTGGCAGCTTTTACAATGCAGTTCAATACGGGGTAAATTCAGATGCTGTCATTGATTTTGACGAAATGGCAACATTGGTCAATAAAACCAAGCCAAAAGTGATCGTTGCAGGGAATACTGCGTATCCATTTGAGCTGAATTTCAAAAAGTTTCGTGCGGTTGCTGATAGTGTTGGCGCGTGGCTGGTGGCAGATATTTCTCACGTCACTGGGTTGGTGGTAGCGGGGGAGCATCCCAGTCCCGTTCCGTACGCCGACGTGATCATGAGTACGACGCATAAAACATTCAGGGGTCCACGGGGGGCGATGATTTTGGTGACAGAGCGAGGATTACAGCGCGATCCTGATTTAGCTAAAAAAATTGATGCTGCAATTATTCCCGGATTGCAGGGCGGTCCACACAACGCCACAACTGCAGCCATTGCTATCGCAGCCAAAGAAGCCAGCACTGCCCAATTTCGCAAATATGCTAAAAAAATTAGAAGTAATGCCGCGACACTTGCTGTTTCGCTATTAAAACAAGGAATTCAGTTGGTCGGCGGAGGAACGCAGACGCACTTGATGGTGCTTGATTTCACTCCGATCGGTGTGGGTTTGGGAACTCAGATAGCGCACGCGCTTGACGTTGCTGGTATCTATGCCAATCGCAATACGGTACCAAACGAACAAGGTTCGCCATTTTATCCCTCTGGTTTGAGAGTTGGTACGCCACTGATCACGACTCGAGGAATGGGTGATACAGAAATGCGCCAAATTGCTGACTGGATCGTACGAGTAACTGAGCACGTTACAACGGAGCAGTTGCCAACAGACAAAAAAGAACGTCAAGCATTTTTACACCATTTCAAAGCCCAAGCAGCCAAGGATCCGGTTTTGAAGAAAATTCGCACAGAAGTCAAGGCGTTGGCAAGCGGGTTTCCACTTTTTCAAAGCTAGTCAGCTCTGATTGAACAAGTGTCTGTTGGTGGCGTGAATCATACTCAGCCCACTGGCTTTTTGCGGAGTGATAGCTTTTCCTTGTTTGGAGATCGTTATGCTAAAGTTAGCTTGCTTGAGTAGTTCCACAAATTGTTCAATATTTTGTCCAGCTGTGGGGTGAAACTCAATAACTGCTTGTCCAATATTTTGTAGTGTAGTCGTGGGTAGCTGTGATAGCACCGCCTGTTCCATTCCTTCAATATCCATTTTTAGCAGATCAACAGGTTCTTTGAGTAGTGAGGCAAGATCGATACTCTCTAGAGAATGTGAGAGCGGTGTGGTTGGCATTTCTGCATTCCAAGCCCGCTCATGCATGCTGGTGGTGCTGAGCCAGGTTTTGTCAGTATCTTCATGGAGCGTAATTGGTTGGGCAAATGGTGAGGTTGCAGCGGCACATACACGCACATCTGTTAAGCCATTTTCCCAAATATTTTGTTCCAGTAGTGTGACGGCAGTGGGGTGCGGCTCAATAGCAATAATGCTCGAACTGGGAAAGAGCTTTTTGAAGTAGAGCGTGCTGAGACCGATGTGAGCACCAACGTCAATGATTTTGGGTTGGGGATTTTTGGATTCAAAATAGTAGCAGTGATCAGTAAAAATCTCACGTTTTAGTAGACGCAGTTCGTCGGCATTTGTGTAATGAACGGTAAATCGATCAATCTTGCGAGTGGGCATATTCCGCTAGCTATTGTAGGATAGAATCATGCAAAAAGATATTAAAAAAATCGGTGCTCATGTTTCAGCAGCGGGTGGTCATCACAAAGCGTTAGAACGAGCCTCAGAAATTGGGTGCAACTGCGTACAGCTCTTTTCGGGCAGTCCTCGGGTTTGGAAGCGGCCAGATATAGCATCTATTGATACAGAAAAATTGTCTTCAAATAAAAGATCTTTACTTGTTGAACCAATCTTTATTCACTCGCTTTATTTAATTAACTTAGCAAGTAATAAACCCGAATCTGTTCAAAAATCTGTCGAAGCTCTGACCGACGAATTGCAGTTTGACGCATTGATAGAAGGTGCTGGAGTAGTGGTGCATGTAGGCAGTCATCAGGGTCGCGGCTTTGAGGCAGTTGCACCACAGTTGATTGAATCAATCGGAGAAATTCTAAAACAGTCACCAGCGACATCGCATTTTATTATTGAAAATGCTGCCTCTCGCAATGGAAAAATTGGCGGCGATCTTTCTGAAATTGCCTATTTACTTACCGCACTAGAGAAACAGGGTGGATATGTCAGCAGCGGTCGTCTAGGCTGGTGTGTGGATACCTGCCATGCTCATGCTGCAGGATACAATTTGATAGCAGGTGCAGATGAGAAGTTGGGCATTGATCTCTCTGGCACTATTACAAAGCTCAAGCTCTGGGATAGCTTACGCTGCATTCATGTTAATGACAGTAAAGATGGGCTGGGCTCATATCGAGATCGTCATCAAAATCTTGGTGAAGGTCAGATCCCTTCTGAGGGCTTTCAATCGTTTCTGCAGCGCACCGAGGTCGCGTCAATTCCACTGATCACCGAGACACCCGGCTTTGATGGCAATGGTCCAGACGCCGAAAACATCACGCGGCTGCGCGCTTTTTTACAGTAATTTCTTGAAAATTATTGCCAGTGTCATTAGCTTGAAATAGCAAGTTATTATTGTGATTTAGATCACTATTCGTACCAAAAATTGTCAGTCGTTGAATGATAGTTTCTAATGTTTGAATAGGATTGGTAGATTGGTAGAGTACTTCTGCAATTTTGGAAAAAGTGTCGCTTGTTGTGTCCGATATTGTGTCCGAGCCTTGGATTGCCGAAGGGTCTAGGTAGTTGGAGTCAAGCAGTTCTTGGAGTCCGATGCTTTTTTTGAATAGGTGCTTAGTAAGTTGTTGATGCAGTTGAGCTGCCCGTGCCTTTTCTTGTGGCGTCGCTGAGTCAATTAGGTATTTTTTTAATTGGTCGGACTCCTTTTCTAGTCCTTTCTGGTCGCCCATGGTGAGTTCACAGTTTAGACAAATTGAGCACTCGCCAACCAAGATTCCCGATTTTTTACACTGCAGACAGGTGCCCTCACTCCATTTTTGAGCGCGCTCAGCACCAATAACATCAATGAGCTGAGCGCGCGTCAACTGATTAATTTGCAAAGCTTGAAAAATGTCTGGTCGAAGTGCCGTAGAAAATGGCGTGCCAACAACACAATGTGCCATACTCATCAGCCGACCCATTGGTGAACCTGCGGCAAGTTGTGAAGCAGTGGCAAAGTGATCCAGCACTGAGCGTTCTTGTTTGGTGAGGGCATTTCCCAGGAGTTCTTTTCGTCGTACTTGCCAAGCTTCATCCAGTTCTGTCAAATTTAACTGGTACGGTTGCTCTATACGGTGCTCATAGTTCTGAGCGTGATCGTCTACCCATTTGGCCAATTTTTGTATCGTCAGCTGTATTAGCCCATCGTACAAACTGCTGATTTGATCAGCACTGAGAGTGCTGTCGCCATATACTTTCTCAAACTCATCAAGACAATAGTCAGTCAGTTTAGCTTGCTCAACCTGATATGCTTCAAGTGGTATATCAGGCAATTTTTCATCAATAGCAACCACCCAGTTTTCTTTATTTTGATAGATGCAACTAGTGATCTCTGAGAGGGGAGTGTCGTTCGGAAGATAGAGTAAGCGGGAAATAATGGGCAGTTCTGGATGCTGTTGATTTGTATTGGGTACATCAGCGATTCGACCCTGACAAGTATTCGCAATGTTTTCTTGTAATTGTGGCAGATCTACATTTAGATCATAACTGCGAAACTGGCGTAGCAGAAATGAGTGTTTGCCTGTCCGCTCACAGACATTGATCAGGACATAGTTTTCAGGATCAGTTCCAGGGTATCCTTCAAGCTCAACGCCACGCGGGCTGACCCAGACCAGGAATTTTTCTTCAGAATCAACAGCTGCCATCCAAGCTTCAACTGTTTGCGCTACAGCGTATTCTTGCTTGGCGCGCACCGTGCTCAGCCCAGCTTTTCTAAGGTACTCAACATGGTTGAGTGCAATCTGTGACATGGTTTCCGTGTAGCCATTCCGCATTCCAGTTGGTCCGTAGTCGTAGTTGTTGTTGAGGCGTTGTGCAACGTGCTCATCAAACAAGCTTTTGAGATCTACGGCCAGCTCATTTTTTAGTTGTAGAAGGGTATCCGTTTTATTCAGCGAAGTAGTTGGGTTCTCAAATTGAGCCCGATCAAGATAAAAGCTCGTTTTCCAGACATCTGCTCGTGATGCAGTTTTGCGCTGCTTTCTATTCAAAAACTCAGAAAAAGAAATTACTTTGGAATCTTTTCCTTGATTTTTTTTAGCAACTCTCGTGATAGATGGCGCAGTTCCTGCCGCATCGTGTGAAAATGGTCGTTCTGAAAATAAAAAACTCCTCATATTGAGGAGCATCTGCGTGGCTAAAAATACTTGCTTTTGGTATACAACACGCCCGATGCTCGTCGGATCACCAACTCTTTTGGTGACTCTCTGAAGACCGGACTCATTTGAACAGGTCAAATTTACCGTTGCGGCACAGTTCCAGGATTTCACTGGATTCCACAGAGATGTGGGCGCAGTATGCTCAGCGCGTCTGCAAATGTCAAGTCTGTGTTTGTTATTCGAGTAATATTGACGATAATCAAGTACAATACACGCTATGATTATTTTTGATGGCTATCAGCTGGCCGCGCAAAAAGAAGCCCAATTGCGTGAGCAAGTGGCAGCTTCTCAGTCACCAATTGGCATTGGAGCAGTACTATTTGATGAAGATGCTGGTAGTCAGCTGTATACAAGGCTCAAGCAGCAAGCAGCCGAGCGGGTAGGGATTTCCTATCAGGTGCGGCATTTTTCGGTGACTGATACTGTGGATGAGGTGGTGCTGGCGATTCAGCAGTTAAATCAAGATACTGAAATTACTGGAATTATTATCCAAAAGCCGACCAAAAAAGTTTGGCTATCTCATCAGACAAACACAACAAGTCTGGTGTTTGCAGAGTGGTGGGGGAGTCTTGTTTCGCGTATTGCTATCGACAAGGACGTTGATGGTTTGCACCCTGAGACACTAGAGGCAGTTCGGCGAGGGGACTGGCGTGAGAAAGGCATGGTACTGCCAGCAACTTGCCAAGCTGTGGTTGAAGTTATTGAGCAAGCAAAAATGGTAGTAGCAGCGGAATCGAACGCTACGAGCCAACACAACCATCCAGAAAAAGTGGTCATCATTGGTGTTTCAGATTTGTTAGGTACTCCGTTATTTTTTGAATTGCAAACTAGAGGGTATGAAGTGGAGTTGCTGACTCGTCGCCAGTTTAGACAGCGAGTAGAAAGTGGTCAAGGACTGCAAGATGCTTCCATTATTGTGTCAGCAACAGGTCAAAAACAGCTCATTACAGGTGATTTGATTGCTCACAACAGCATCATAATTGATGTTGGTGAGCCTTTTCCAGATGTTAATCGTCAATCGGTGTCGCAAAAAGCCGCGCTGCTTACACCTGTTCCTGGTGGGGTGGGGCCAATGACAGTGATTTGTTTGTTGGAAAACGCGCTTCGTGTATCTCAATCTGCCAAATAAGCCGTACTGTGATATACTACACCTAGTAATTATCATGGTGACGTGTGTCTAAGTCCTGAGTTTGCGCACGACGCCAGCATTTCATAAAGTGCGAAAAAAGGACAGTACTATGCTAGATATTTCTAAACTTCCCGAAAAAGCTCCAGATATTGAACTGGCAGACCTCCTTGAAGCAGGAGTTCATTTTGGTCATCAAAAATCTAAACGCAATCCTAAAATGGAATCATGGATTTATATAGAAAAAAACGGTGTGCACATTTTTAATTTGGAAAAAACAGCTGAGCAGTTACAGCTGGCGTATAACGCAGCCTATCAGCTGGGCAAAGACAACAAAACATTGATTGCTGTTGGTACCAAAAAACAAGCTCGTGATCTAATTGAAGAGGCAGCTGTGGATTCTGGAATGATGTATATCACCGCAAGGTGGTTGGGCGGCTTGCTCACCAACTGGGAACAGGTCAAAATTTCCTTGAAAAAAATGATCACTATTGAAAAAGGGCTTGAGTCAGGTGCATACGACAAATACACAAAATATGAGCGAGTCCAGCTCGAAAAAGAATTGATTAGACTTCGACGCTTTTTTGACGGCATTCGAGATTTAACATCTCAACCAGACGCGCTGTTTGTAGTTGATGTCAATAAAGAAGATATCGTTATTCGAGAGGCAAAGAGTATCAATACGCCAACCATAGCTATTGTTGACTCCAATGTAAACCCTGATGATGTGACGATTCCGATTCCAGCAAATGACGATGGTCGCAAATCTCTCGCGTATATTATCAAGTATGTGGCAGCTGGCTACAAAGCTGGTCGAGCTGACCGGAACAAATAACCTAGAAGGATCACATCATGACAGTATCCCCCGCAGACATCAAAAAACTTCGTGAAGCAACTGGCGCAGCTGTGATGGATTGCAAAAAAGCCTTAGAAGAAGCAAGTGGAGATCTAAAAAAAGCTGAGAAGGTAGTGAAGGAGAGAGGCTTGGCAAAAGCTGAAAAAAAAGCTGATCGAGAAACAAAAGAGGGATATATAGCAAGTTATGTTCACAGTACTGGCAAAGTAGCGGCTTTAGTTGAGTTACAATGTGAGACTGATTTTGTGGCTCGCAATGAAGAGTTTCGTACTGTAGCAAATGAAATTGCTATGCAGGTTGCGGCTATGAAACCAGAAACTGTAGACGAGCTGCTAGAACAAGAAAATATTCGGGATGCTAGCGTAACTATTGCAGATATGATCAAACAATTGAGCGGCAAAATTGGCGAGAATATGATTTTAAAACGCTTTATTCGCTACTCCGTTGGTGAATAATAGATACTTTTCTGGAGAAAAGTGAGCGGACATACTGCATGTCACAACCTTTTTCATTCAAAGTTTCCACAACCAAAGGCCGAGCTCGCTCGGGCACAATGACCACGCCTCATGGGTTAATTCGGACTCCAATTTTTATGCCGGTGGGGACAGTTGCCTCAGTTAAAAGCCTTGATCAGCAAGATCTGTTGCAGCTGGATAGCGACGTTATATTAGCCAATACCTATCATTTGTATTTAAGACCTGGAACAGACACTCTTGAAGCCTTGGGGGGATTGCATGCGTTTATGGGGTGGCAGAAGCCAATTTTAACAGACTCTGGTGGCTTTCAGGTTTTGTCCTTGGGAACTCAAGCTCAATCAAAATTAGCTACTGTTGATGAGACGGGTGTTGGCTTTACATCGCACATTGATGGATCAAATCACCACTTTTCTCCAGAAAAGTCCATCGAGATACAGCAGAGTATAGGTGCCGATATTATCATGACATTTGATGAGGCTATGTCAGACTCACTTTCCTACAGAAAAGCAAGTATTTCATTAGCCAGAACTCATCGTTGGGCAAAACAATGTCTTGATGCATGGGAGAGTACCGATCGGCTGAGCCAGTATGGTCAGTACCAAGCATTATTTGGTATTGTTCAAGGAAGTCTTTTTGAAGATTTGCGCAAAGAGTCTGCCCGCTACATGAGCCAATTGCCGTTTGATGGCATTGCCATTGGTGGAGAAACTATTGGCTACAATAGGGAGGGAACAGTTCAGATTTTGAATTGGTTGAAGGATATTTTACCTGAAGACAAGCCGCGATATGCTATGGGTTTGGGTAGAGATCCGGAAGATTTGTTAGCTGCGATTCTAAATGGCGTAGATATGTTTGATTGCGTTGGACCAACTCGTCTGGCTCGTAATGGCAGTCTTTACACTGGACAATTGGTTGAAGAGAAGGGCAGTCTTGCATTTCAATCTGAGTATTCTCAAGGTAGGGTGCGGATTAGTTCGAAAAAATTCTATCGAGATACCAGAGTTATAGATGCTGATTGTGATTGTCATACTTGCGTGTCGGGGTATACTCGAGCATACTTACACCATCTCTACAAAACGAAAGAGCTTGCCTATTATCGCTTGGCCAGTATTCATAATGTTCGATACATGGTGCGATTAAGTCAAGAAATTCGAGCTTGGATTGAGAAGTAATAACTAACCTGTCTATCATGCCTGTCCGTTCTAATTCTCGTCAGAGAACCTCAAAACCGCGTCGTTCAGCTCGAGCAGCTCGAACGGCTCGCACAACCAGAGCTGCATCCAAAACTACTCGATCACGCAGCGGAGCTAAGGTATCCAAAAACGTATCCAAAACGGTCACTAAAAAGAAGTATCGTTCTCAGAAATCATCTGCATCACGTCAGCGGTCGTCTGCAGTTCTTCATTTCTTAAGGCACACAACAATTTGGATCGTATCACTACTTATATTAGCGTATATAGGCTATGTCGCGCTCGGTCCAAGGATACTACTGAGCACTTGGCTAGTTCCCGAATCATCCCAGGCAGAGCAAGTAGTGTTGTTGGGCAACGAAGATAGACCATCTTCTTGGTTGGCTGTGTATATAGCACCTGGTAGTGTTGATGGTTTTGTAGCGACATTGAGTCTCTCAGAGGCTGAGCGAGAACAACTTCGGCACTTTCCATTGGATTTTCGTGGTGAAAGCCTCGAGTTTGATCAAGAGAGTGTCTTAGCTGCCAATCGAGTTGACCTGAATCTAGATGACAATCCTCACGAGCTCGTGCATTTTAATCAAGCTACTGCAATTCCCATTACTGCCGCGTATCAAATCGAACTTGACAACTTTGAAGAAGTTTCAGAGGTAGAGATGCGCCAGCAAATCACGGTTCTTTTGCGTCAGTCGCTGCAACAAGGCAGGTGGCAGGCAGCTCATTTGTGGTTAAGAACGTGGTATGTTTTGAAGAACAACCCAACAATTACTCGTTATACGGCTGCAGAATATGTCAGGAAGTTACAGACTGTGCGAAATACGTATGCGGTTAGTCCGAGTCAAAATTGTCAGCTGGCGATTTTGAATGGTACTGCTGTTTCTGGTGTTTCAGCAAATTTTTCAGAGCTGATGTCTCAGCAGCAGCTGCCTGTGGTGCGTGTTGGTCAAGCAGAGGAGTCAGTGGCAATTAGTAGGTTGGAGATTGATCCAGACTCGATTGAAGAATGTGCTCAAACGATTGGTCTCATTCGGCGATTCTTGCCACTATCTGTTGAGCAAGTAGTGACCACAGAAACAGTAGAAGTGTTTCGCGCTCCTTTAGTTGTGTACTTGGGAACGGACGTTGTTGCAAATGACGAGTAACAGCCCTTCAGGTGACTCAGAAGTGGGGTAAAGGAAGTGAGATAAGGAAAGCTGAGGTAAAGGACTAATCATCACTGATTGTGGCGGTGTTGACGTCGTAATCAGATTCTGAGTCATCTCGAGAAATATCGACCGGGATATCATCTTCAATCAAGAATCGGTCATCCAGATCCATAATGTTGTTATTTAATTTTCCTGGTGGGAAAGAGTGGGTATCCCTATTTTCATCAGATTTGTGCTGCTCCTTGAGAAAAACAGCACATTGTTTGGAGCTGAGACGTTGGATTAGACAACAGTAAGTGTTGCCGGATTGTATCAACTTGATTAAGCGAAAAGAAACATCCTCGGGTAGTGCGCCGATATACGTGCCATCCTCGGTCTCAACGGAAATATATCGTTTTTTGACTGTTAAAACACATTTTTTTCCAACTGACAATTTTTCCAACACTGGTTTGCCAGCCAATCGATGTAGCTCAACAATTTTAGTTTTACCTGGTTCTTCGATGAAGTGGTCGGCGTTAAAAGTAGGCAGAGCAGTGGCTTTTTTTGATTTGATGCGATCAAGTTGCTTTTTAGCAATGGAATTGGAGCGATCTAATTCCAGAACCCGGGTGAAACGCGCGATAGCTTTGTCTTTTTGCTCAAGTTGTAAGTAGGCGAGTCCAAGCCTGTTAAAGCTACCAGTATCATCGGGAAAAGAAGCCAAAATCTGCTCATTCAAACTGACGGCAGAGTCCCACTGATTATGTTTGGCAGCTGCTATGGCTTGATTGCGGAGCTTTGAGTAGACACTCATAGTGCGTTAGTGATTTACTTCTCGTTTTCTCAAGACGTGAGCATACCCGGGTTGTCACTATCTGTCAAGCAACAGTCTTAAAAAATGGAGGCTGATACGATATGATGAAGCCAGACTGTTGCTATCTCTAGTTGTGATTGTTTCGTATAATAGTCTCATCATGCAGCAGTTCTGTTTTACAATGCACAGTACCTGAAAGGAGCTCTATGGCAGGGCACAGCAAGTGGAATAATATCAAAAACCGCAAGGGAGCAGTAGATGCTAAAAGAAGTAAGATTTTTGCACAGCTTTCTAAGCAGATAAAAATTGCCGTCAAAGAGGGCAAGTCTGACAATCCGCAATTTAACGCGGGGTTGAGAATGGTATTGGATAAGGCTCGAGCAGCTAATATGCCCAAAGATAAGATCCAGCGCGCTCTGGAGCGTGGTATGGGCACGACGGCAGCCGGCGCAAGTCTACAAGAGGTACTGTATGAAGGTTTTGGTCCTGGTGGAGTTGGCTTACTTATTCAAGCGGTGACTGATAATAACAATCGTAGCAGCAGTGATATTCGCTATATTTTGAGCCGTCATGGTGGTTCTTTGGGTGGACCAAATTCTGCTAAATACTTATTTGAGCGCAAGAACGATGGTTCATACGTAGTAACAATGCCAATGGATATTTCTGAGACTGATTCCAAGCAGTTAATGCAATTGATTGAAAAGCTGGAGGAGCATGAGGACGTTGAAGATGTCTATGCTGCTATCTCTAGTGAAGAAGCTGCTGTAGAAGAGGAGTAAAAATATCGTTTTGCCTTATTATGAGAAGAAGAGAAAAGTTTGTTTTAGCTGCGGTTTTTTTGAGTTTTTGTCTGCTGGTTGTGCAGTACATGAGTCTAGATTGGCGATACATTGCACTGGCTGGTTTTGCTGTCTTGACGTACTTTATCACCGCTTTAGTGCTGTATGAAGATTTGCAAAAGCATGAATGGTTGACAATTGTGCCCGGTCCCTCTCTGTATGCGTTGTCGGTAGGGTTATTTTATTTTTTACTTCCAGGCAATTTGGTTACCAGGATTTTGATTTTAGTATTTTTTGGGATAGGCATGTATGCCTTGTTTTTAACGACAAATATTTATGCGGTAGCGAAGGGGAGAACGATTCAATTATTGCACGCGGCGCATGCTGTTGAGCTGCTATTTACGTTGATTACTTCCTTGTTGTTTACCAATACTATTTTTTCATTACGGCTGCCATTTTATTTTACCTCTGGACTTATCGGTTTAGTACATTTGCCCATAATTTTTATGTCACTCTGGGCAATTCGCCTGGAAAAACAGATTAGTAAAGAGGTTTGGGCATTTTCGATATGTCTGGCTCTTCTGGTTGCTGAGTTTGCGATGGTCTTGTCATTCATGCCATTTGCCATCTGGTACTATGCCTTGTTTATTATGTCATTTTTATACATTGGGCTGAGTGTTCTCAGAAGCCACTTGATGGGTAGACTATTTAGTCGAGCCATTACTGAATATCTTCTGGTAAGTGTTTTTGTTGCAGTGCTGTTTTTTGGCCTGCTTCCCTGGAAATAGAATCAAAAGTGAAGCTTTCGTGCACTAATTGTGCAGGAATAAATAAGTGAAGTAGGGGGGAGACCAGAAAATTTGGTTTTCTGAGATGATGTTCATTTTGCGTACTTTTAATTGCAAAAATAACGCCACTTTCCAGGCTAAAAGCGAGAAAAGTCATAAAAATTGCACATTTTTGAAATATTGATTTTTTGCAAAAATTGACAGGTGAGAAGGGGGAGTTGAACCAGTTTGATATAGTTGAGTTGATATGCTTTGATATATTATAGGTCTGTGAAATAGTGTGGATAACTTGTGAAACTATAGGCTTAATTAAACGTATACCAGGCTAAATATTCAAAAAATAATGTCAAAAATACTTTGTGCCGAAGTACAGGTCGATCAAATTAAACGCCTGCTCACACCTGGTAGTAAGGCAGTGTTGGAGTAGAAAACTAAGATAACCCGAAGTCATGATATTGAAATACCTGGCAATACCACCAATTTTCTGAGAGTCACCGAGAGAGGTCAAAAAGACTACTATATCTTGGTTTAGGCTACAGAATGAAAAAAGTCATACCGAGAAAAGAGTGCGGCCGTTGTACCTGATTAAAAAAGTATGTAACGCTGCTAAGCGTGCTCCGCTCTGCAATAGAAGAGACGGGGTTACCGGTGTGCAAAAAGAACGTATCTTATGTCGCACAATATTACTTTTGCGACGTAACATTAAATTTTGCGAGAGAGTCGTTTTATTGCTGCGTTACTGTGTGTTTTTCTGTATTAATCTGTTTTTTAACTTTTATTGATATGTGCAGCTATTTTTTATATATTGAGTACTCTTTTACATGATGCATAGGTCGTCAAAAATAATTAAAGCCGTTTTTGGAGCGTTCAGAGGCTTGATTTTAGCCTGGACTTTTGTTGAGGATGTGGCGTGGCGTTTGCTGTAACTAGCTCGATCAGAGGAACGCAGTTTCAATATGACCTTCCAGGTCTGGTATGAGTAGTGTTATGTGGTGCATCAGCTGCATTGAATCTATTTTTGCGATGAAAAATTGTTGGTTTTTTTGGCAATATTTATTCTTCTATATCTAAATATAAACTTAGCTATCAATATATATAGTAAACATGCATTTTGCTTGATGCTGCAATTCCTTTTTTGTCATTTTTATTTTAGCAATAGTGTTGGCACTCTGCTAATTTGCGCTAATGTTGTATAGTAGAATAGTATGGTGACCAGTTCTCAGACAGCACCGGCGTCTATAAATTTCCTCGAGTATCTTGAGGTTGAGCGTAATGTTAGTCGTTTGACTATTCGCAACTATGGTCAATACTTGCGCCGGTTTATCGCTTGGTTTAAGGAGGCTGGTTATACAGATCTCAAGGATTTAGATCAAGAGTTAGTCAGAAAATATCGCGTCTACTTGGCTCGGTATGAGGACGATCTTGGTCGAACGCTCTCTAAGCGGACTCAGAGTTATTATGTGATTGCTTTGAGATCCTGGCTCAAGTGGTTGATAAAACAAGACGTACCAGTGCTCCATCCTGAAAAAATTGATCTTCCCAAGGCTGAGTCTCATCAAATGCAGTTTCTTTCGAAAGAAAAAGTAGAGCGACTACTCGCCCAACCGCTGTTATCGAGTAAATCTGGATTGAGAGATAAGGCACTGCTTGAGGTGCTATTCTCAACGGGTTTGCGTGTCAGTGAGTTGATTTCTTTAAATCGAGATCAAATCGATCCGGAAACGCGCGAATTTGGCATTATTGGTAAGGGGCGACGTCCAAGAGTGGTTTTTTTAAGTGAGCGTGCAGCTCACTGGTTGCAAAAGTGGCTATCTACGCGTCGAGATCATTGGAAACCGGTTTTTATTCGATTTGCTGGCAAAGTACCAGACATTCACAGTGACGGCGAGGAAATGAGGTTGACGACGAGGAGCGTGCAACGAATACTTGAGGCGTATTGCACAAAAGCTCAGCTCTCTGTCAAAATTAGCCCACATGGCATGCGACACAGCTTTGCTACCGATCTGCTAGCCAATGGAGCTGGATTGCGTGATGTACAAGAAATGCTTGGGCATAAAAGTATCGCGACCACTCAAATCTACACCCATGTGACGCGTCCTCAGCTTAAAAAAATACACTCAGAATATCATTCGGATATGAAATAAGATGCTATAATTGCTCTTCGCACTTGGGCCTGTGGCGCAGTTGGTTAGCGCGTCTGTATGGCATACAGAAGGTCAGGGGTTCGAATCCCCTCAGGTCCACCAAACGAAACTTCTCTCGCTGAAAGCTTTGAATACAGTTGTTAAAATTTGAATACACATATTATGCAAGCCGCCATACTGAGAACTCTGGATTTTTTGGTGCCGTTCGGGCCGCAATTGCGAAAACTTGAGGACGAGAGACTTTTTGTCGGATGGCAAGGGGTCTTTTTATTTGCGCTACCTCACACTTTTTTCATATTCTGGTTGTTTTCATTTATCCCACTCGTTGGCGTACTTCTCTATATACTGGTGCTTGTACCGTTGTCCGCACTGCTTCACACACGCCTCAAGAAGATTGCGGGACGCGAACAATATGCTATCTATTTACAGTATTTCGTCGTAATTGTCATCGGGTTTGGCGGGTTGTGGGGTTTTATCGGTCATACTTTCCTGGCAAACACAGTTGCTCTCGACATTGGTTGGCCGGTTGGCAGTCCTTTCCAAATGGAATTAGCGTTTTATCATCTGGGTCTTGGCATTGCCGGTCTTTTGGCCGTTTGGCTGCGCGGTCACATGATTACTGCGCTGGTTATCTCCAAATCTATTTTTTGGTATGGCGCAGCTTTCGTGCATGTACGCGATGCCCTACTGCATGCAAACTATTCGCCACTTAATGTGGGTGTCCCGTTGGTTGTTGATACCGTATTACCAACGGTTTTGCTTGGATTGTTGATACAGGTATATATGTCCGACATAAAATCAAAACAATAAGCCATGCAATATACAGACTCAATCCCTCCCCTACTCTCCTTTGAAGAATGTTTCGATTAATTCCTCCGAGAACTACAGAGAACTTTTGATTATTGAGGATTACTCGTCTGTTTTAGAAGAAACGTACTTGTTCTGGATTACCACTAACAACTGCGCTCCTCCAAGCAGGAAAATCAGACCCAAGATTGTGAATGCCAGAGTTTGATTAAAGCCAGATTCTGGTAATTCTGTGTCGCCAGTCTGTTCTGTTACATCAACAGCTTCACATTCACACGTTGCGTCGCTACTGCAGCGCTCATCTCGGCAGGTGCCGCTGATACAACTGAGACCAGTTGTGCAATCGCGGTTGGCACTGCAGGCCGCATTACATGCTGCTCCAGCTGGTGTAGCAGTGGGCGTAGGAGTTGGCGTAGGAGTTGGTGTCGGAGTAGCTGTTGGGTTGGGTGTAGGCGTGCTTTGCTGTGCTTGGGCAATAGTAACTGGCAGCTTGAGCTCTGTGTCTGCGGCCTTGTTTACTGAGGTATCAGCAATCCAAGTGGTTGCGATAGTGTCTTCATTGAGCATTGAGATTTCTAGTTCTTGTGGCACCGCAGATTCGTGAGCAGTGACGTCAAATCTAAAAAAAGTTTCTGGTTCAGGATTAGTAATTGTATTATTTTGTGTTTCTGTGTAACAACGAACACGAATTCTGTAGCGATCTTCAAATATATCTGCCACAGAAAAAGCTTGATCACAAGTCCAATCATTCTCTAGAGGTAGACCGGCTAGTTCAGCATTGTCAAAAATAATCGGAGGAGAAGAGGGTTCTGTGGGGGTGGAATAGGGATAGTAGAACTCGGTGGCAAAGCCGCTGAGATCAACAGAGTTGGTGTCCAATTGCAATTGGACTGTTTGTGTTTGGTTTGGAGTCAGCGACACTGAAGTGGGTTCAAGACTAAAGATTACTTGATCATCGGTTTCTGACGTATCTTCTGTCGTATCTTCGGCGGTGAGAGGCGTTTCGTCGTCTGCTTCATCACTTTCGGCAATAGTGATTTGTACTGAGCTGGTTGGAATGGCGGCAATATCACCAATTTGTGTTTCACTTATGCGACCAGTGACCCTGCTGTCTTCAACATCAAAGGCTAGTGTGATTGATTGAGCTGAAGCACCTTCGGCGGCTGCAAGGTCAAATCTCATGATTTCAGTTTGTGTGTTGTTTGAAAAACCACCGCCTCCAGGTGCTTGGTACGAACATTGTTGCATAATGATGCGGTATTCATCATCAGTGACTCCTGGCGTTTCGTTGAATCGACACGTCCAATTGTCCCCAGCGGTCGCTCCAGATGCGCGAGGATTACTGGCAATAACTGGTGGATTGTTGGGATCTGTGACGGGATATTGTATGGTCAAGCGAATTGCATTTAGGGTTCGATCTTGAGAATTAAGATTAACTGCCACTGTTGTAGGTTCGCCACCAGGTTCTAACTCGACAGTTTCTGGTGACATGGACAGTCTGACAGTCCCCTCCTCTGTGGCAGCATCCTGCCGAATATCTTGTGTGTCAGGAATCAGGAGAACTGCCAGGATGATGCCAATTACCAGTACTGCAACAGTAATGGAGCCTATCAAAACGGAACGGGACTTTAAGCCAGTGAGTGTCATAGTACAACTATTCTGTGATCGTAACTGGTTCTATTTCTAATTCTATTGAAGCTGAATTGTCTTCCAAGAACGTAATCATGCTGGATTCTTGATCGAGGCTAAAAATAGTTGCTGGATCAAAATCAACATCAGGAATGATGATGGCAAAGCTGGCGATTGACTGGTTAGCCGTGATGAGTACTGGATTTTGTCGAGGGTTGACGGAAATAATTGCTAGATCAGCATAAACCTGATTTTGCTCATTCTCTGTGATGGTATTTAGAATGGCCTGGTTATCCTGTTCGAGTTCAGCGGTCGTGAATGATTCAGGCAAATCGAGTTGGTTAGCATACTCACTGGCGATGAGTAGTCGCACTCCTAAAGCACTAGCTTCTAGTGTTTGGTTGGGAATAAGAGAATACGTTATGCTCTCCCCTACCGCTGCTGTGCTACTTGATGGAACCATTTTGATAGTAAATGATTCTGTTTGATTATCTTGAAAGAGGGTTAAAGGCTCTTGAGTAGATGTTGAAAAAGTGTTGAAGTACCAACCTTTATAAATAGCCGACCCAATTAGCACTAAGACGACAACACTGCTAAATGCAATTAAAAGGATTTTTGTTTGGGCAGACAGTGCGGTCATAGATCTTCTCCTTTGACATTTAGCTCAGTGAAGTTTTCTAAAATATAGCTGAGATCAGAAATGTTAATTACGCCATTATGATCGAGGTCAGCCCGGGGGTTCATATCGGCAGTGACTGGTGTATCTGCTTCATCACCGAGGTAGTTGGTAATACTACTAATGTCATTGAGGTTAATGCGGTTGTCTTCGTCGTTGGCGTGCTCAACATCGCCAATTTGTACTAGCGTTTCAGTGACGTCAATCTCAACGGTTGATCCTGGCGTAATACCCTCTGGAATTGTTTCAATTGTTCTGAGCTTTGTCCGTAAGCCATTGGTTGGTTTTATAAATATCTCAATGGGGGCTTCGATTGTTTGTAGGTTAAACTCCTCATCAAGTAGACTCTCAGTGAGTGTCATAGTGTTTTGCTCATTACTGGTAAAAACTCGATTGTAGGTGTTGACAATTGTAGTGCCGTTGGTGGTGTACCGAAAGGAAACTTCAGTGGGCACCTCAATATTTGGTTCATTTACTCCATCGAGGCGATACCGCATGGTTAGCCGAAGGCTGGGGTCATTGGGATCAGGAGCGCTTGTCGGTGTGGCAGTAGGCGTGGCAGTAGGTGTGGCAGTAGGTGTGGGTGTGGGAGTAGTGCTTGTGGGTTGAACGGTAATGGTGCTATCACCAGCAATGTTGGCTCGATTTGTAGAAGAACCAAAGGCAGCGACTTCAGTTGCGCCATCATAGCTTAATCTTGCTTGATCATCCGTATTTACAGCACGAATAACAATACTTGCGATTGTTCCTTGACCCACAAGTGGATCGGGGGTGGCTCCTACCGTAAATGTTGCCATACCTGTAGTGTTGTCAATTCCTGGCTCGTTCAAAATAACTGTAAAAGGTTCAACGGGAGTAATTTCTTCTATGGTAAAAACAGCACTATCGTATCTCAATACTACTTTTGTAGCCGACATACTGAGTGATCCGGTGTTGGCAGTGAGGTTAATAGTGGATGTTTGATTGGGAGCGAGCGTAACCGAGCTGGGTGACATCTGTATATCGATTCGTTCGTCCGCTGCTCGTTGAATGAGGCTTTGATCCATACTCACCAATTGCAACGCGGTTAATAAGCCAGCACCAATGAGGAGAAAAGTAATTACTCCCAGAGTTGAAAGCACCAACCCCCTTTTTCTTTTAGTGTCAAACTTTGCTGTCAGCTGAGAAATGCTCTGTTTCGCAGTGTGTGGCGTGGTGCTATTTTGTGTTGAATGATCAATCATGATTGGCAACCTTCATTATTCGCATATCCTACCAAAGTTTTCAATTACTAAATCTAGATCTGATTGTCGAGTTGATACGCATCCTTGATTCATTGGGCATTGTCTCTGAAAGTACTCCAGAACGTAGTTGTAATCGTAAATATCAATGACGCAATCATTGTTGTAGTCACCTGGCATCTGTTCACCTAGTAAAACCCTGCTCGTGCATCGAGCATCACTGCGAATGAGCTCATCTGATTCGGTTAGAAACAAGGCGTTAATTTGCAACTCCTCGGGTACCGCATCCTCACCATGTTGAGCTACCCAGTCTGCGTGTTGGTCTGCAACCGCAATTTGCTCGAAGGAAGTAATGATACCCCCTCCCCTAGTATCGCCACCAAGGCCAGCATCAGATTCTTGGACTGCATAGTTGACACTCATCCATTGAGAATTAAGTGAGTCAGTATTTATTTCTCTTGAAAATCTTTGGTGACCACGCCAGACGATTTCTTGTACTTGAGAATCGGAGAGTTCGGTATAGGTTATAGCGCGAACTGAGCCACTTCCTGGGAGGCTTTCTGTTGTTCTGATTTGCTGAAAGCCGCGGTTGGGTTGCGCATCAGCTTTTCCAAAATCTGGTGTGTTGCTGGAACCGATTTCCACAGTGCGCACAAATTCTTGGTTGTTTCTCCAGAAGATTTGAACAACGTGTGATTCAAGTGCAAATTCCCCAAAGCCTTGGATTGGACCCCAGCCTGGCAAGCTGGTTGGTTGAGAAACTAAGTCTGCGATTTCTTCCCAACGATACTCATCTGCGTCTCTAGCTCCATTCAAGAGCGGTTCTTGACCAGAATAGGAGCTTGTTGCTACCAGCCCTCGATACCAGACATTATTAACCCAAGCGTTGATAAAAACGCGTTCTCCAACAACTACTGATGAAATGTCTTGGAAATGTCCTTGTTCGGGAGTGGGCATGGTAGTAATAGGACCAATGTCATTCCAGTTGTTTGAACCGATGCGGGACCAGAGGTGATCGCCTCTGAAGCTGGAATACACTGATTGACTAGAAGTATTGGAAATATTGAGCGTATCAAAAGCCGTGATGGGACTTGAGCCAGCAGCCGCACGAATGATCAACTGTCCTGTACCTTCAGGACACGCATCTGGAGTAGCTGGCGCACCAGTCACACAGAATGGCTGGGCGATGCCATTCTCATTTTTATTGCCTTCATTATAAAATGCATATATAAATTCTTTAATAGGTCCGGATGCTGTCGAGCTCACTTCTAAATCAGTATTCGGGAGTAGATGCATGCCAGCTTGAGCTTGGGTGCCGCCGGTGCTATTGCTTGAAACCACGCAGGCGAGTTGCGATTGCGGAGGAGTTGTGCTCTGGTCAGGATAGCGCTCTCTAAGGATGGTTGGTATGTCAGTGGTGACAATATTGAGACCTCCTTCCTGTGTCAGTGACCAGGAATTTTGGTTAGATATGCTCGGGCTTTGTTCGTCTTGAGTAAAGATGAGTTCTTTATCAAAAGCGTTGTTCATACCATGTTGTTGACTAGTTTGAGCGCCTTCAATGTTGATCACACCCATGTCGAAGTAATAATTGGTTGTACTTGAGGCAGATGCTGGATTATAGGATAGGAGTAATTGGCCAGAGGGATCAAATAGTTCTACTAGATTTATGAAGACATCGCGGTCGGTGTTGGTATTAGGATCCCAATAGTCATTTATGTACGCGTAGGTAAGCTTGGTGGGCAGGTTTGGATTAATTGTTGGGTGCGTATTGAGTAATTGCTGGGCAGATACGACTGTGTCTTTGGTAAAGTTTTGCGAATTTACACCTATAACTTCAACTAATTTTTCCTGAAACAGCGGCGGAGTGCCACAAGTGGGAGGTCTGTTTGCAGTAGTACAATCCGCGGTGTCATTGAGCCCGTTAAAATCACCCCCGTTGTTGAGGTATAGTGCGACTTGCGGCCAAGTGCTGCCGTCGTTTGGATTGGAGCCTGGCTGAGCCGTAAAGTGCGCTCTAATGGTAATTGGTACATCTTGTACCCCACCCTGACCTACACTGGCTGGAGGTTGATTGGGTTGTGGTGCAGGTGTTGGAGTTGGGCTAGTTTGTCCAGCTTCAGGACAGCGTTCGGCTGTAAAGTTTTTGAATACCTGCCAGGCTGGTTTTTTTACCCACTGCCCACCTTCTCGCTTTATTAATCCCATTTTTACAAAGTCGTTTTGGTCAGTAATAGTGGCAAAAAAAGCAGCCTGAATAAAATTATATTCTGGTCGCGCTAGTTCTCGAAGGTCCTGATCAGTAAAAGAAGCCTGTTGCTCCTCGGTCACTGCTTTTTCTCCTGGAAAATTAGTATCCCAGCCCCACTCGGTAATCCAGACTGGTTTTTGCACCAATTGATGTAAATCTCGAACACCCGCCAGATCGATTCTACCCTTCATGTTATTGCCATACGGGTGAGTTGAGAAAATATCATATGAGCGACCGCCTGATTTGCTGTGCAGTGCTTCCATGAAGCCCACTCCGTCGTCAGAAGCAATTCCATCAAGACCACCAAGCACTACCAACTTGCTTTGATCCTCTGCTTTGACTGCTTGGTACGTGGCGTTGAGCCAGTAGGCATAATCTGAAACAGATTGATCGGTAAAACCACAGCCACCTGCACTAGAACTACAGCCATTCTGCTCATTCCAAAACTCGTACGCGATGATATTTGGATATCGTCGCATGAGTGTGGTTACAAATCGTTGATAATCTTGGGTAAATTCTTTTCTGGGAAGGTCTTTATGTGGGGGCAAATCACTACTTTTAGCCCACTCTGGTGTGCCTGATATGTTCGCTACGACAATGAGATTATTCTGGTTCGCTCGCTCCATCATTTGATCAAAGCCACCAAAATTATATTCTCCTCTGACACGTTCGATGTTGTCCCAATTAAAGTTTTGCTTCATTGCAGTGCCACCGACCTCAGAAATTAGATCAGCATACTCGGGATTGAGTTGACCATTAGTCATAAAACCCAGCAAGAGCGGTCTGTCTAGATTGCTACAAGTAATGAGGTTTGGGATATTCGTTTGAGCTTGTGTCTGGGTATCGTGTAAGAAAAATGTTGCTACACCAATTAAACTAATCACTAAAGCGCCAAATGAAAAAAGTACCAATCGTTGTAGCATTGTTCCATTGTAGGCAGAAACCGAGTGAAGGGCAAGAACTAGAACGAGAATGTTGAGAAAAATAGAAACTAGAACGAGAAAACTGAGCAAAATAGGTGTTGCTTATGAAAGCATTACTCCACTTTTTCCTTCTCAAACGTCAATGCAACTGCTGAGACGTGGTCGCCTTCACGCATTCGCATTAAAATGACTCCCTGAGTGGGACGAGTGAGGACAGGAATCGAGTCTTTAGCGAGTGGCAGCTTGATGGTTTGACCATTTTTACTAGAGATCACTACTTCTTGGTGCTGATCAGTCACTTTCATGGCTGTGGTTACTGGACCGGTGCGTTTTGTCAGGTCAGCTACTTTGACGCCCATACCGGAGCGTTTTTGGACTGGGTATTGACTAAAGAGTGTTCGTTTACCCATGCCACGCTCAGTGATTACGAGTAAGTGGGTGCTTTTGGCAGCTACCTCTTCTTTGGAGATAACCTCGACGCCGATGACGTAATCGTCTTTGGCAAGGGTGATACCCTTTACCCCTTTGGTGTCTCGGTTGGATGATTTGACTTCAGTTTCTGAAAATCTAATTGATTTGCCGGCGTGAGTGACGAGCATAATATCGTCACTGCCAGATGTAATTTTGCCCCAGACGAGTTCATCGCCCTCATTTAAGGTGATGGCAATGATGCCATTTTGGCGAATGTTCTCGTATAATTTGATGGCGGTTTTTTTAATGAGGCCTTTACGGGTGGCCAGGCTGATAAATTTTTCTGTATCTGAGTTGCCGTTAACAAGCAGTATTGATTGGACAGTTTCAGAAGGTTTGAGCTGGAGGACGTTCACAATGGCGGTGCCCTTTGCTTGACGACTGGCTTCTGGAATTTCGTAGGCTTTGATTCTGAAGACGCGACCATGGTTTGTGAACATTAGGAGCGTGTCGTGCGTATTTGCCACAAGCAGCGTTCTCACCATATCCTCAGTCTTCATTTTGAGACCCATAGAACCCACTCCCCCTCGAGATTGAGCGCGGAAGCCACTGGGATTTAAGCGCTTTATATAACCGGTGGCGGTGAGAGTAATGACTGCTGGCTCATCAGGAACAAGGTCTTCTTCACTAAACTCCCCTACTTTACTTTTGACGAGCTTGGTTTTTCGTTCATCACCATAGAGGGTGATCAGCTCTTCAGTTTCGCTGGCTATGACTTCGAGAATTCTGGTTGGATTTTGAAGTAAGGCGATGAATTCGAGAATCTTTGCTTGCACTGTTTTGTACTCATCTTCAATTTTTTGACGCTCCAAAGCTGCTAGCCGCTTGAGTTGCATGTCAAGGATGGCAGTAGCTTGAATTTCACTCAGTCCAAATTTTTCCATCAATTTTGTGCGAGCCGTGTCTGAATCTGGAGAGCGGCGAATGGTTTCGATTACATCATCAAGATTGCGCAGTGCAATTAATAAGCCCTCAAGAATATGGGCGCGGTTGCGAGCCTCGACTAATTCGTGTTGGCTGCGGCGTACGATGATAATTTGGCGATGTGCGATAAATTCGAGCAGAATTTGACGAATATTAAGTAATTGTGGCGTACCCTCACTGGTTAGTGCAACCATATTGATTGGAAATGAAGTCTGGAGTTCTGAGTACTTGAATAATTTGTTGAGGACAACTTTGGGGATGGCGTCGCGTTTTAGGTCGATAGTGACCTGCATGCCGGTGCGGTCAGAATCATCATTGAGGTCTTTGATACCATCAATTTTTTTATCTCTAACCAAGTCAGCAATTTTCATCAACAAGCGCGCTTTATTGACTTGATACGGTAACTCAGTGACGATAATTTGGTGACCACCCTTGCTACTCTCTTCAATTTTTGCTTTGGCACGAATAACTACTTTGCCCTTACCCGTACGATAGCCTTCCTTGATAGTTTCAAAATCGTACATAATACCAGCGGTGGGAAAATCCGGGCCGTTGATAATCTCCATAATGTCATCGATAGTGCTCTCAGTTTGGAAGTTGCCTGCAAGGTCTTTTGGGTCTGTGGCAAGCAGTTTGTCGATTAAGGCATTTTGTTTGGCAATTTCTGGATCTGCGGGAACAGGTGCTGTGGAGAGTGGCTTATTGGCTGCTTCGTCGGCTTCATCTGATTTGGATTGTTCTGTTTGTTCGGCTGTGCCATTTTTAAGTAACAAAAGAATGGCTTTGCAAACCTCAGTTAAGTTGTGAGGAGGGATTTTGGTAGCCATACCAACCGCAATGCCCTCTGAGCCCATAAGGAGCAAGTTAGGTAATTTTCCTGGTAAGACATCTGGTTCTTGAATGGAGCCATCAAAGTTATCACTAAATGGTACCGTATTTTTATCTAGATCAGCGAGCAACTCTGAGGAAATTTTTTCAAGACGCGCTTCGGTATACCGCATGGCAGCTGGACTATCACCATCGACTGATCCAAAGTTACCTTGACCATCTATGAGTTGGTAGCGCATGCTGAAGTCTTGAGCTAGACGAACAAGTGCCATGTAGACAGGAGAGTCACCGTGAGGATGGTAGCGACCGAGTACATCTCCGACAATACGAGCAGATTTTTTATAACCGCTGGTATGGTGGATGCCACTGCGATACATCGAGTATAAAATGCGTCGGTGAACTGGTTTGAGTCCGTCGCGAACATCGGGCAATGCTCGAGAAACGATCACGCTCATGGCGTAGTCGAGATAGCTCTTACGCATTTCGTTGGAGATGGAGATATATTTGAGCTTACCAAACTCACTCTCTTCTATTGAGTCGATCTCACGCTCAACTCCATTGACTGATGTGCCAGTTGGTGATTGTATTTCTTCTGGTGGGTTGTTTGGTTCGTCTGCCATACAAAATATAACTACAGTTACTTCTTACTTTGTTACATACTTTTTACATGCAGTGCTACCTACTAGGTGTGCTCCCTGCAGTAACAATGATTAGTCTTCTTGATCCTCAAAACGTTTGACGCCTTCGGCGATAATGCGCTCAGCAGTGGCCGCGTCCTTCCAGTCCTTGAGCTTAACCCATTTTTCTGGCTCTAAATCTTTGTAATGCTCAAAAAAATGCTTAATTTTTGCTTTTGATGCCTCTGGAATATCGGACATGCTTTCCCACGCCCCGCAGATTGGGTCTATTTTCGCCTTTTCAGGTACGCAGATGATCTTATGGTCGACCCCTTCTTCATCTTCCATTTCTAGTAGACCAATTACTTTGGAGGAGATAATTACGCCTGGTACGGGCGTTTCTGAAAGAAAAACTAGGGCATCAAGCGCGTCGCCGTCTTCACCAGCGGTGCTTTCAATCAAACCGTAGTTAACCGGGTAGCCCATGGCTGTTGGCATGATGCGATCAATGACAATTTCACCTGTTTCTTCGTCAAGTTCGTACTTGATTTTGGAATTTTCTGGTATTTCAATCAGGACTTTAATGATGCTTGCCATATCAGCTCCTTTTGTGTTGTGTTTTTGTACTAGTACTGCGTATTGTACCTTGTTGCTACTTTGATTAGATATCAAGTTCAGCCATTTTGGCGTGAGTCTGGATAAACTTTTTACGTGGGGCGACCTCATCGCCCATCAGGGTGGTAAATGTCTTATCTGCCTCAAGGGCATCTGCAATAGTGACACGCTTGAGGATGCGAGTTTTGGGATTCATAGTTGTTTCCCAAAGTTGTTCAGCATTCATTTCTCCCAGACCTTTGTAGCGCTGGACGTTGATGGTGGACTTTGGATTAGCAGCCTTTAAGTCTTTAATAGCATTCTCTCGTTCAAGCTCACTAAAAGCGTACATTTCTTGCTTATTAGCTGTTATTTTATAGAGTGGTGGCATGGCGATGTAGAGAAAGCCTTCGGAGACGATTTCTGGCAAGTGACGGAAAAAGAAGGTCAGACCAAGTGTGGTAATGTGCTCGCCGTCAACGTCAGCGTCATTCATTAGAATAATACGATGGTAGCGAAGTTTTGCTGGATTGAAGGTTTCTCCAATTCCTGCGCCGAGGGCAATCACTAGATTTTTTAATTCTTCAAAAGCGACGATTTTATCAAGTCGGGCGCGTTCAGTATTGAGGATTTTGCCACGCAGCGGGAAAATAGCTTGGAATTTACGATCTCTGCCCTGTTTGGCTGTGCCACCAGCGGAATCTCCCTCAACAATGTAGATCTCGGATTCTTCAGGTTTGCGACTTTGACAATCAGCTAGTTTTCCTGGTAGTGAGCTGCCCTCAAGAACGCCTTTGCGAATGACGGCGTCTTTGGCGGCGCGAGCCGCAAGGCGAGCGCGAGCTGAGAGCATTACTTTTTCAATGATACCGCGACCAACTTTGGGATTTTCCTCAAGATAGCTTTCAACAAAATCTTTAAATATTTGATACACAGCTGATTGAGCTTCTGAGTTGTTGAGCTTGGTCTTGGTTTGAGACTCAAATTGCAAATCATTGGACGGCATTTTGACGAACACGACGGCTGCCAAGCCTTCTTTCATGTCTTCAGAAGTGAAGTTTTCTTTCTCTTTGAGTAAATTATTTTTTTCTGCATAATCTCGCAACACTTTGCCTAGTGCCATGCGGAAGCCGTTGACGTGTGCCCCACCGTCTGGAGTTCGAATAACGTTGACGTAGGATTCAAGTCGTTCGGTGTATGAATCGTTAAATTGCAGCGCAATTTCTGCCCCAATTTTTTTGCCAGTTGTACTATCAGTCCAATCTCCAGAAGTGTAGATGACTTCGTGCAGTGATTTTTTATCCATGTTCAAATGTTCAACTAGTGAGCGAACGCCGCCTTCGTAATAGTAGTGTTTTTCGGTATCAGCAATTTCATCTAAAAATTCAAAATAAATACCTGCCATCAAGTAGGCGCGATCTTTTATCACGTCTGTTAAGACTTTGTGACTAAATTCTGTTGTGGAGAAAATGGTGGGATCAGGGACGAATTTAATGACTGTGCCAGATTCAGACTTGATAAATTCGTGTGCTTGAGTTGGTAGGAATTGTAGGACCTCTGACTCTGTAATTTGTGTAACGGGTTTGTGTGGAGCGCCTTTGGAATATGATTGGTAATGATAGTCGCCGTCACGTTTCACAATAACCTGCAGCAATGAGGAAAGTGCGTTGACAGCAGACGAGCCAACACCGTGCAGACCTCCTGAGGCTTGGTAAGCAGTTTCTTCAAATTTTCCACCTGCGTGAAGCTTGGTCATGACAACCTCTAGTGCTGATACGCCTGATTCGTGCAGATCAACTGGAATGCCTCGACCGCCATCTACGACAGTAATTGCCTCATCTCCAAGTGTTTCTAAACCTGCAAAACTGCGATCTTCGTCACTAGTTTTACTATGAAAAAGCTTGATCGTTTTGCCGTATCCAGCAATTGCTTCGTCTACCGCGTTATCAAGAATTTCTTTCGCTAAGTGATGCAGTCCGCGACCGTCAGTCGAGCCGATATACATACCGGGACGTTTTCGTACCGGCTCGAGCCCCTCAAGGACTTTAATTTCTGAGGCTTTGTAATTGGTGGTAACTTTGTTTGCCATATGTAACTAACACGATAACACGTATTTTCACGAGAGGTCTCATTTTATATCACACTCGGCTCGCAACCGCTAGTGGGTGTCACTGCGTGCTTGTGATTTTGTACTGCTGATCTTTTTGAGGGAAAAAAGCCAATTTTCTATCACTAGGCGTGGGCTGACGTTGGCTGCTAGATAGTTTTGAGCTGCAAGCGAATGTTTGAGCGCAGCAAGGTGAGCTTCAACCTCTGGAGCTGCATTTTTTTTCTGATGTAGTATAAAAATACCAATGGTTAGTGCTTGAGCGGCGGCGT
Source organism: Patescibacteria group bacterium (assembly GCA_040879165.1). Taxonomy (GTDB): domain Bacteria; phylum Patescibacteriota; class Microgenomatia; order UBA1400; family PJMF01; genus JBBDKV01. The sequence goes on along the minus strand of JBBDKV010000029.1, from coordinate 30,936 downwards.
CTTTATTGGTAAATGTCTGAGCTTCGTCAGTAAGCTGCCCGTAGCTGAGTTTGTGTACAGTGTCTAATAAGGAATGTATTTTGTCGTAGTGAGGCAAGTCACTCATGTCTGTGATGACAAGTTTTTGCAGTAGTTTTGGCGTCAATCTTTGCAGTTGGCAACGAGATTGAATGGTGGGCAAGACAGCGTGTTGACTTTGGGTTGTTAGCCACCACTGTGTTTGAGGCGTGCCTTCTTCAAGTGTTTTAAGGAGAGCCTGCTGAGCGGCCTCGCTGGATTGATGAAGGTTATGTAAAAAAATGTGACGAAACCGGCTGGCTGGCATTGTGTAGGTTGCGGCGATTTTCAGTTCGCGAATCATCTCTATTTTCAGTGTTTCTCCACTCTCGGGAAGGTGAATACAATCTAAATCTTGTTTTTGAAATTGCGTAGTTCCTTGAGGAATTTGCTGCTCGAGCCAGTCTTCAAGAAGTAGTTGGGTGGCTACCCTACTTTCCACTGCCTCAGGCAAGACGACGAGTTTTGGAATTGCGATAGCTGGCGTTGGTGCGTCAGTAATTGACATAAATCTGGTATTCGGCATTGCAGTAGATAGGCTATTTCATCTATAGTAGAGTAAGCTTGTCACAGCAATTGTGAGGTTTGTGGTGTGTACTATACCCTACTCTACGACGAACAAGTATTAAAAGATAGTCAACTGTATGAATGATCCTGCCCAGTCATCACAATTAGGTGTTCCTCCTGATACAACAAATGCAATTAATG
>JBBDKV010000029.1:0-30161 GCA_040879165.1 Patescibacteria group bacterium | reverse complement strand
AATTAATGCTGTGGGTTCTAGTGGAGCTGGAGCATCTTCTGTAACGCCAGAACCACCTGCGGCTGACCTTCAAGCGGCAGAAGCGAGTCTGCAAAAACTCACCGCTGAAGCTGATGCGCAGTCCGCACAGGATTCTTCAGCTGTTGAGTCGCCTGCTGCAGCAATGCCCACTAATTCGCCCAACCCAGCAACAACTGCCTCAACATCAACTGCACCAACTGCCCCGCCGCCTGATCTGGCTACGCCTCCTATTCCTGCTTCGCCTGCGCCAGCGACTTCGCAGACTCCTTCTTCACCGACACCAGTCCTGCCGCCAAGTGACACCACTGCCGCAAACCAAGCTACTCAAGCGTCTGTTCAACAACCATCAACCGCTACCCCTCCTTCAGCAGTTGAAGGTGCTGCGCCTCAGCCGCAGAGTCAGGTTCAACCGAAACAGCCTGCGCCATTGCAGCAGGCGCAAGAGTCCGACGGTCAGGAAGTATCAGGCAGCTTTTCTAATTTGCTCGAAGTACTGGTCAAACAGGGTAAAGTTAAACAAGAAGACGCTGAAGTATTATTGATGGAGACCATTAGTACGGGTACTAATATTGAGGCGTTAATCAGAGAAAGAAGTATAGTTTCAGAAGAAGATTTGACCCGTGCTAAGGCAATTTTTCATAATACGCCTTTTGTAAAATTAACCGAGGTGGGTACCTATCCAGAGGCGATTAATCAGCTTCCTGAGGGTTCTGCTCGACATTATCACATGGTGCCATTTGCTATTGATAAATCGGAAGGAACGCTCTCGGTGGCGATGCGTGATCCGCTGGATTTGACTGCGATTGATTTTGCTCAGCAAAAAACTGGTTTGAGAATTATTGCTCATTACGCCATGCCAACTGAGGTAGAAAAAGCTATTGCCGAGTATTACTCTCAAACATTGTCTAATGAAGTCTCCGCAGCACTTGAACAAACTCAACAGGTGGCAGAAAATCAGGCTCGCAAACAGGACCTTTCGCAATTAAAGGGAGAAACAATTCGGCAGGCGCCAATTACCAAAATCGTTGAAACTATGGTGGGATTTGCGATGAAGGCGCGCGCGTCCGATATTCATATTGAACCACTGGAAGATCGGACGCGCGTCCGCTACCGTATCGATGGCATCTTGAACGAAAAGTTAATCTTGCCCAAATCAGTTCACGAGGCGGTTATCTCAAGAATTAAAATTCTGTCTGGTCTGAAGATTGATGAAAAACGGTTGCCTCAGGACGGTCGATTTACCTTTAATACTGCTGAGGCTGAAGTTGATCTGCGTATTTCCACGTTGCCTACCATCCATGGTGAAAAAATTGTGATGCGGTTGTTGAAGAAAGATGACGATGTGCCCACGATGCCACAGCTTGGACTCAATGGCTTGGCACTGCGCAATGTTCAGGATGCTATTAAAGTTCCTCATGGCATCGTGTTGATTACTGGTCCAACTGGCTCGGGAAAAACTACCACTCTCTACTCTGTGTTGCATGTCATTAACTCGCCTAAAGTGAATATTATGACGCTGGAAGATCCAGTTGAGTACCAAATGGTTGGAGTGAATCAGGTGCAGATCAATCCGCAGGCAGGGTTAACGTTTGCCTCGGGATTGCGCTCATTTCTTCGTCAAGATCCCAATATTATCATGGTCGGAGAAATTCGAGATAGTGAAACAGCTGAACTCGCCATTCAGGCTTCACTGACAGGTCACTTGGTCTTCTCTACCCTGCATACTTCTTCTGCGGCAGGAGCGCTACCGCGTTTGATGGACATGGGAGCTGAGCCATTTTTGCTAGCCTCCTCGATGACTATGGTGGCTGCTCAGCGTGTTTTGCGACTGATTAATTCAAATTATATCGAAGAATACACACCAGAGCCTGCGGTAGTTGAAGATGTCAAAGCGGTCCTGGGCGAACATTATCTTGCCTGGTGCAAGAAGAAAAACAAAGATCCCAACACTATGACGCTGTATCGTCCGAGTGCAAACAGACCACAAACGGAACCTGAATTTAAGGGCCGAATCGCTATTTTTGAAGTGATGCGGATCGATGAGCAGATCGCTAAATTGATTCTGGAGCGGCGTCCAGCTAGTGAGATGGAAAAAATATCTCAAAAAAATGGTATGTTGTTGATGAAGCAAGATGGTTATTTGAAAGCGCTTGAAGGCATTACGACCATTGAGGAAGTGCTCAGAGTGGCTCAGATTTAACTAGAAGTTACTACTATGAAGCAGTATGTGCAGGGTCTTGAAACTTCAAATCAGTTAGCATCTTGCCAGACTGCCTATGTATGTTGCACAATGAATACAGATACTATCGAATACCAGCGGTACCTACACGAGGAGTACTATGAACATTCATGACATACTTGATCAGCTAGTCACCAAAGAAGGCTCTGATGTCCACATCATTGCTGGATCTGCCCCTACTTTGCGGGTTAATGGCGAATTGGCACCAGTTGAAGGTGCGCCAATTTTAACGCCCAAACAGGCAGAAACGCTGATTCACCCCCTACTCACTCAGGAGCAAAAAGACTATGTGTCGGTCAATAAAGAATTAGATTTTGGATATCAGTATCAAGATAAAGGCCGATTTCGTATTAATGTCTATCATGCCAAAGGCTCGCTTGGTGCAGCAATGCGGCTGATTCCTTCTAAGATTAAGTCAATTGAAGAGTTGAACCTGCCGCCTATTTTGAACGAATTTGCCAATTACAAGCAAGGGTTGGTATTGCTAACAGGTCCAACTGGCGAAGGTAAATCTACTACCTTAGCTGCTATCATTGATCTGATCAACTCGACGCGGGCGGAGCATATTGTAACTGTGGAAGACCCTGTCGAGTTTGTCTACACGCCCAAGCGCAGCATTATCACGCAGCGGGAGCTCAATCACGACACGCATAGCTGGGAAATTGCCCTGCGTTCTGTACTGCGTGAAGATCCAGACGTGGTGCTGATTGGTGAAATGCGTGATTTTGAGACCATTGCTTCTGCGATGACGATTGCTGAAACTGGACATCTGGTGTTTGCTACTCTGCATACCTCAACGGCTGCAGAAACGATGGACCGTATCATTGATGTTTTTCCGGCGCATCAGCAAGGCCAAATTCGCCAACAACTAGCAGCATCTATTAAAGTAGTAGCTTCTCAGCGCCTCTTGCCCGCCAAAAATGGTGGTCGTGTGGCAGCAGTGGAAGTGATGATTGGTAATGGCGCAATTCGTAACCTGATTCGTGAAGGTAAAACGCATCAGATTGACACAGTCATTCAAACGCAAGCCGAGTCTGGCATGATGCTTTTTGAATCCCACTTGCTGCAACTGATTCAACGCAATGAAATTAGTCAAGAAACAGCCATTTCTCACGCTTTCAGGCCGCAAGAAATGCGACGGTTACTAGGACAATAGTTGGAGATTAAGTATTAGTAGCGCTCTAGAAATGTATACGCATCAATAACAGCGCGAAAGAAAGTTCATGCCCTATTTTCGCTACACTGCCCGCAATCAATATGGAGAAAAGATCTCTGGTAAAGTTGAAGCCCGTAATGCTCATCAGGCTGCAACTGAGCTTTCTACGCGACAGCTACTTGTCATAGATATTCGTCCACTGACCGATGATTCATTTGGTGCGATACGTCAAATATTATTTGGGGTGAAGTATGCTGATGTGGTCAGTTTTACTCGCCAACTTTCCACTATGATTTCTGCCGGACTGCCTCTGGCTAGTGCCCTGTCCATTTTGGTACAACAAAGTAAAACTGAAATGTCGCGTATGGTAGCCACCATTCTGCAGGATATTGAGGGTGGCTCTACGTTTACGAAAGCCCTGCAAAAATTCCCGAGTCACTTTGACACCATCTACGTACAGCTTGTGCGAGCGGGAGAAGTTGGCGGTGTGCTTGATGACATCCTGAGCCGCCTGGCTGTGAATATGGAAAAAACCAAAGCCTTTCGGGCGAAAACCCGCGGAGCAATGATCTATCCAGTTATTGTACTACTGGCGATGGTGGCTGTCTCGATGATTATGATGATTTTTGTGATTCCGCAATTGACTGAGATGTACAATGACTTCCAGGCAGACTTACCGCTGGCTACGTTAATTTTGGTAGCAATCTCGGACTTCATGGTTAATTTCTGGTGGCTGGTATTGCTGGCTATTGCTGGGGGTATTTGGGCTGGTCGGAGATGGTACAAGACGGAGGAAGGGCGGATGATCTTTGACCGCTTTGTTCTCAAGATTCCTATTTTTGGCGAATTGATTCAGAAAATTATGTTGACTGAGTTTACTCGAACCTTGTCGTTGCTGCTTGGCGCAGGTATTTCGCTACTACAGGCAATTGAAATTGTGACTGACGGCACTGACAATGTCATCTACAAAGAAGCCATGCGTGATGTCTACAAGCAAGTGGAAAAAGGGGTCCCAATTTCTAAGGCGCTGCGCATCTACGATGTCTTTCCACCAATTCTGCACCAAATGATGGCGGTGGGAGAAGAAACCGGAAAACTTGACGAAGTATTAGGCAAGCTGTCTGTCTACTTTGAAGAAGAAAGTGAGCAAGCAGTTAAAAACTTAACTGCCGCCATCGAGCCACTGATTATGATTGTACTCGGTATTGGAGTTGGCGCGATGGTAATTGCCATCATCATGCCAATTTACAACTTAACTGCGCAGTTCTAGATTACGTATCTTGGCTGAGTGGGAAAATTGGTGCTTGCCAAGGAGCAAAAAATTAGTATAGAGTAATAGTTAGACGAGAAAACCTAGGAGATCACTATGTCACTACTGCCCTACTTGAGAAAACTAAAAAATGCCAGTCAGGGTTTTACCATGATTGAGTTGCTGGTGGTCATCACCATTTTAGGTATTTTGGCAGTGGCGGTGCTGTCGGCGATTAATCCCATTGAGCAGATTAATAGGGGACGGGATACTTCGAGTCGTTCTGATGCTGAGCAGCTCATTGGAGCTGTTGAGCGGTTTAATGCATTTCAAGGGTACTATCCATGGCAGGTCGATGCAAATGATACTCAGCCAGTAGCAATTCGTCAAGATCTGACGCCTGTTATTAATGACGCAACTTGGCTTGTGAATGGTGCCGTGGGTGATGCAGGATGTACAGTGATGCAAAGACTATCTACAGGAGCGGACTCAACAGGCTGTGTAGCTTCACAAGAATTGAGAGATTCCTTTATTGACCGCGTGTCATTTAGTCCGGGTGCAAGAAGATTATATGTATACAATGAAGGTACTCAAGGATCTAGCACTTATGTCTGTTTTGTGCCTCAATCAGGAGCGTTTATAACCGAAGCAACTGATCGTTGTGTTCAAGGACTTCCTGCGGATCTAGAGGCAATTGGCGGTGAGGTCTGTAATGGCACTGGTCCAGAGGGCAGTGAGTACCCAGCAGATCGAGACATTATTGATGAAGGTAATGAACCTGCGATCTGCCTCCCCTAATTAAATACGTAATTTGAAAGCCCGCCCTTACAGGCGGGCTTTTTTGTTAACTTGAGTAATGACTTAGTTCTAGCACTGCATTTTGTCTTTCCTACTTCCCCATCTGAATCAATGTGATATAGGATACTGTTAATCTTGACACTATTTTTTTAGATTTTTAGCGCAAAGCAACTATGGATTTTCTGTATTTCGTACTCCCCGCGCTCGTTTTGTTCTGCCTCGGTGCCGCGGTGGGTAGTTTTCTCAATGTGGTGATTTATCGCTCTACTCGGGGGCAAAACTGGGTTAAGGGCAGGTCGCGGTGCGAGAGTTGTCGCAAGACCATTGCTTGGTATGACAATATTCCCCTACTCTCGTTTGTGTTGCTGCGTGGGCGGTGCAGGCACTGCCAGAAACAGCTGTCAATTGGTCATCCAGTGGTGGAGAGTCTGACGGGCATTTTGTTTGTCTGGTGGTATATAGCTGGGTTTATGTTCTTTCAACTTGCGCAGCAGCCGTTTAACATTTTGCAGCCACTGTTTTGGTTAGCAGTGGGTTTGATTTTGCTGGTCATTACGGTGGTAGATTTCAAGCAGATGATCATTCCTGACTCGGCGGTGGTTGTGCTCTTTATTCTGACTTTGCTCTATCGGTTGGGCTTGACTGGCATGGGTGTGATGCAGGTGGTAGATCTACGCAATGCGCTAATTTCAATGGTGGCTGGCGGGCTCTTTTTCTTCTTCTTGTGGCTGGGTACGAAGGGACGTGGTATGGGATTTGGCGATGTCAAGTTGGCGTTTCCGCTGGCGTTGCTACTTGGCTGGCCGAAGGTGCTGATTTGGGTTTTTCTAGCCTTTACCATTGGCGCAGTAGTTGGAGTGACGCTGATGGCTCTTGGTAGGGTGAAATTTAAGCAAGCGGTGCCCTTTGGACCATTTATGGTCATTGCGACGGTGCTTAGTTTGATTTGGGGAGACGCGTTGCTCAGTTGGTATTGGGGATTGTTGGGATAGCTTTTTGTAGCAGTGCTACACTGAATAAACTCGTGATTGTGCATTGCCGTAAAAAATGCCAGACTGATAGCTAGGTATTTTCTCAACTACCACTATGCGAATACTCAAATCTTTTTTCTTTTTAACCATTTTGAGCATTCTCCTTCTCTCCTCTGTTTATTTAGTGGCGCGGGAGTATTTTTTGTACGAAGGAGTGCGGCAATTTAGGCAAGCAGTTTTTGACCTAGAGCGATCAAAAATTGGTGGTCAATTTGCCGATCATTGTTTTGAGCGCTCAGCAGGTACTATTGATGGCGAAATAGTGGAGTATTATATCCGCTTTACCTCTGATACCGATTATGTGCTTGAGGCGTATTGTAGTGAGTTTGCCTTTGACCCTCAGCAGATAGATCAAGGTGAGTTGTCTGCATTTGTGTCCAAACTGCCAGGTAGTTCAGGAATACTTTTTGGTGAGGAGCCATCGTATGTGCAATTAGCGGTGTTTGAGCAAGAAATTCAGGAAATTGAGACCATGACGGGCTGGGATCTGGGTGTGTTGCATAGAAGTCGCACCATTGGTGTGAGTGAGTATCGGTTGCAGGAATTTACTGTTGTGCCTGATTACACCCTAGGACCCGCGACAAGTTGCACGGGATTTGGCTACAAGTGCTGTGATAGAGACACGCAGCTTGGCGAAGGTGAGTTGCTGGTTGAAGGAACAGATTGTGACGGTGGCTGTTATATGGGCTGCGTGGATCGGCCAACTATCGTAGCAGTGACGCCCAATCCTTTTTTTGAGCCAGATAATCGTGAGATCTTGGTCAGAAGTGGCAATTTCGTAGATTTCGCCTACGTGGCTCGAGGCGGCGGCAATCCATTGAGTGAGGTATCGATTGATTATGGTGATGGCAGCAGCGATAGTCTAAGTGATGAAACTGGTGTTTTTAGCCATGCGTACCAGTGTCAGGCTGAGAGCTGTCGGTATACCGCGACTATCACAGCTCAAGACTCTGCTGGTAATGATTCTGCGATGACCCTGGTGAGCAGAATTGATGTCGTTGTAGAATAAGCACTAGTAACGCTGGTACTTGCTGCCGCAATTGGTGCTTGCAAAGTAGTCTTGATTCTGGCTACACTGATTGCAGAGAGACTTGTACTCTAGCAGTACTTATTTACATGAGGAGCACAATGAAAATGCGATTTTTACCAAAACGAGGCTTTACACTTATTGAACTAATGGTGGTGGTAGCGATTATTGCTATTTTGGTAACAATTGGGTTGGTTACGTATCGAGGAGCTCAGGCACGAGCGCGGGATGCTGAGAAAATATCAAATTTAAAAGCGATACAAGCAGCTCTGGAACAAGAGTATGATCCTATTACTGGGCATTATCCTACAGGGATAGGTAGCAATCAGCTTACTGGCTACTTTTCGGATAATGAGGTCCCGGATCATGGAAGTTATACTACGAGGGTCACTTCCCCCAATCGCTATTGCGTTTCCACTACCAATTTAAATTCAAACATGAAAGACAGTCATGCCAACTGTTATCGTTGCTACGACGGTTACATAGATACTGAAGGCACAATAAATAAATTTTGTCTAACGAACTTACAATAATTACTTTTTTTATATGACTGCAGGATTTACTTTAATTGAAATGATCATAGTCGTAGCAATACTTGCCATCGTGTCAGTCATCGTCTTGATGGCTATTGGCAATCCACAGCCAAGAGCGCGCGATACAACTCGCTTGGCTGATCTAGATTTTGTGCAAAATTATGTTGAAAGGCATATGGTTGAAGAAGATAGCTATCCGGATGTGGTTGATTTTGACGCCCTCATGGCAGATTTTTCGACACGGTACTTAACGCGCTTCGCAGAGATTACTGACCCTAGTGGCAATGAGTTTTATTACGGTCTTGAGTCAGATGGGTATTGCCTATGCGCCGAACTAGAGGAGCCACATAAAGCTAATTCTGGACCGGAGTGTAGCTTTTCGGGCTACAGTCATTATTGCTTAACTAGTTTTCAATAAGGATTTATGAAATATTTACTCACAAAACGAACTAAAAAAGGATTTACTCTGGTAGAGTTGCTAGTGGTTATTGCAATCATAGCTATTCTTGCCACCATTGGTATGGTTTCGTTTATTAGAGCTGGTCAGAATGCCCGAGATTCAAAGCAAAAGGCGAACATAGAGGCATTCAGACAGGCGCAGGTGTTGATGAGAGCTGAGACAGGAGCGTATGCTACTGGTGATGCTACGACTGCTCATAATACATTATTGGCCGAGGACTTTCTGTCTGATCCAGGTTTTAATACTGCCGGCTTCACCCATGCAGCTGATGCCAACCGGTTTTGTGTTTGTGTGCGGCTGGAGCGAGAGACTGGAAACAAAAATGGCTCAGCAGAGTTGACATGCAATATCTCACAGAATACTAACGGCACCCATTATTGTGCACAACAGCCTTAGAATCAGAATGCAATGTTTAAAACCACAATCACCACCACTAAACCAATCAGGGCAGGTTTTACTTTAATTGAGTTACTAGTCGTTATTGCGATCAGTGCAATGGTTATCGGTGGCGCGATAGCTGGGTATATCACTTTTGAGAACCGCAGAAGAACAGAAACCCAGACACAACAGCTGCAGCAAATGATTCTTTCTGCCCGCTCCAAGGCCAGCGCTCGAGTTACTCCAGATAATTATTTCAATGAAGGAGCGTGTAGAAATGAAAATAACCGTCGATTGATTGGATATAGGGTTCGTCTTGATGCAGTTAATGATCGTATTACGGTTCAGCCACGATGTGAAAATGGAGTAGCCAATAACCAGGGTACGGATACGTTTACTCTGGCAAATCTTGACATGACACTATCGGGCACCGGTGACTTTACTTTTTATACAGTACCTCAAAATGGGGTCTTAACAAGTCTTTCGGGGAATACTACTATTACAGTAGAGGGTGGAGGACTAACTTGCTCCTTCACTGTTACTGAAGCAGGAGGAGTCACGCGTGTCAATTGTGTATAAATTCAAAAGCATAGCCGGTAGCACTATTATCGAAATACTCGTAGCAATTGCGGTTGTGGGTGTTGTGCTGACTGCCCTCACCTACTCGCTCAGTTTTTCTGTAAAGAACAGCGCCCAGGCGGAGTATCGGCAGATAGCCTCAAGATATGCTCAGAATAGCATTGAGATGCTTCGCGCTGAGAGGGCGGATAGGGGTTGGTCAGATTTTAAGGATGCATTTCCCCCCGATAATACTAATGACTACTATTGTTTGAGGAGCGCTGACGACTTGACTGACCATGAATTATATGGCTCAACACTTGATTTAACAGCTACAACTTGCAACCAAACCCACAATCAGCCCAAAGCAGATTTTCAAAGACTGTTTCGTACAGTTGAACAAAGTGACGAACCAGGAAACGAATTCATTGCGGTTGAAGTGGTCGTGACCTGGCGCGATGGCGCGGAGGTTAGAAGCACAAGCATTGAGCAAGTTTTTAGAGATATTTAGAATGTATAGAATTATTTGCAACACACGCCTAAAAGCACACACTTAGAAGGCGGTGTTTCTAACCAAAGTTCTTGAAGAAAAGTCTTGTTTTAGTTGATTATCATCCTGGAGATTTTGGGCAGTGATTTGAGCTTGGAAGTTTACCTCAACGATTAGTGGGCTAGTTCCTGTACATTCGAAATCAAGACTGCTTATTGTAACTTCATCCGACGTTATGTAATTGCCGCCAACTTGCAACCTGTTTGACGTATTTGTTACATCTATAGTGTCTCCTTGCATGGTTGTAATAGTCATCTCGGTGTCAGCGCATGTCACGGTACTTGCATTTCTCACCAGAAATTCAATTTGTCGAATGGCACCATTACCCTCAGATTGCAGCTGTCTTCGAGCTTGCGTTCTCACATTTGACATCAAGAATGTAGCGAATAAACTGGTGATCGTTAGTAGCAAAATAGCACTAATTCCTGTAACCACCAGCAATTCAATTAGGGTGAAGCCCTTTTTTGAACGAATGTTATGCGCGGGAAAATTAATCATGGTTGTAATTTGCTAGAAAATCAGAGAAACTATATTCATCACTCATCTTACTTCTCTGGAGAACAGGATGTCAAGTGAGAGGTGGGAAGGGCTCTTACAGAAGTTGTCACTTATTGGGATAAATAGGATGAGGCAGGGGTGTTTGTATGTTCACATTAAACTGTGTCTGAAAAATGGTATAATCCTCTGTTGTTTATAAAACAAAATTAAAAGTTGATTGGTTATGTTTATGAAAATTGATGATGGTTCTAAAAAAACAATTTGCAACTATGCTTTCTTAAAAAAGTTTTTGAAAAATGGTAAGAGTTCTTCAAAATATAGTGTCGACCAGATTCGATTCTGTATAGATAATTTTTCAGACTGTTGGAAGTTATGGAATCAAGTTCGGTGGGATATTGCGAAAGAAAAAAATGCCGGATATTCAGAATTAAAAGAATATTTTGGAGAGGAATTTAAACCATATTATGATTCATCTTGGGCTATAGCAGAAAAATGGGTTTCGTTAAATCCTACAACTGATGAGCAAATAGCTAATTTTTACAAAAAAAATATAGACTATATTTCAAATTTAGTTATATGGCATGAGAGTGGTGATAGAAGTATTACGGATGATCTTTTAAAAAAGCTTGTTAATAAATACAATATTCAATCGGTTATTGATTTTGGTTGCGGAGTGGGAACGGATGGAATTAGATTTGAAAAGCTAGGTTTGGATGTAGCGTATGTCGACTACGATTGTCCTTCAATAGATTTTTTAAAGTGGAGAATACAGAAAAATAATCTCAAGGGAGTAATATATAACGTGGAGACTGATTTTGAATATCCATCACATGATCTTTTTTGGGCTATAGATGTGTTGGAGCATTTACCAGATCCTATAAAAATTATCGAACAAATACCTCAATCAACAAGGCTTTTTGTGCATCGAAGTATGTTTAATGATACTGCATTTGGTAGACACCCATGCCATTTTAACTTTGATGAAGGAAAATTACATAAAGCTTTGGAGCAAGAAGGTTTTAAATTAATTGAGCAAGGTCTTTTGGAAATATGGCAGAGAAAATCGTAACTGTCTTTCTTAATGATATAATGCACTTGGAAAATGTGTAATGAGAATAACAGAAGTGGATAGTTAAGATGAAAGTGTATTTTACAGCATCACTTAGAGGCAACCTGATAGAGGGACTAGATTATAAAATAATTTACAAGATTCTCGAGAAATCGGGACATACCCATCTTGATAGCACTTTACTGAATAGTGATATTCAAGAATTTTATAACAATTCGGCTAGTAAACAATTAAATCTATATAAAAAAACCCATGAAAATATTGGTCGTGCCGATGTTGTAATTTTAGAAGTATCTGTACCTAGCTTGTCAATGGGTTATGTTTTACATAAAGCGTTGGATGCTTCAAAGCCAGTAATTCTACTATATAAAAAAGGATTTGATCCTCATTTTGCAATGTCAATTCAGCATGATAAGTTGCAAGTCCTTGAGTATGATGACGCCAATCTTGAAAGAGATATGAACACGTCATTGGAGATTGCACAGGAAAACGCTGATGTGAGATTTAATTTTTTCATTCCTCCTAAAATAGGTAGATATCTAGATTGGATCTCTAAATTTAAAAAGATTCCAAGATCAGTTTATCTTAGGTCGCTAATTGAAGATGACATGCGAGCTAATCAAGATTATTCTGATACAAGCTGAGTAGATCATGGCAAAACCAAAAGTTACTTTAGTGAGTTCAGTGAGAAACAGGGGTGCTGTTTTGGAGTCGATAACTGCAATTGTAGATATATTAGAGAAAAATAACATTCCAATATTTCATGATCATGTAACCCAAACGAGTCAGTCACAACTAGAATCACAATCTGATGAAAAAAACTTAGATTTTTTTAATCAGGTTATTCGATTAATTAGAGGTTCTGATATAGTCATTTCAGAATGCTCAGTAGAGAGTTTTAGTGTTGGTCATCTTCTCACCAGAGCTATGGAATTAAATAAAGAAGTAATTATTTTTTATAGATCAACTTCGAAAAAACCAAACATGTATCCATTCTTACGTTCTAAAAAGAATATTTATTTAGTTGATTATCAAACGATAGACGAGCTAAAAGAATTGGTTCTTGATTATGTAAATTATGCTCAGCACAGCATGTTTGTTCGTTATAATATTATGCTTTCCCAAGAAATTACCTCATATCTTAAGTGGATAGCAAGAAGCCAAGGGACCTCCCGCTCCGTCTTTATCCGAGACCTCATTCGCGCACACATGCAAGCTAACCCAGATTACCGTGCTGCTGCTTCTTCAGAAACACAAGCCGTTGTAGTGAACTAGCTTTCTAACGCTCGCTCCCCCCTCAACCAGCCACTTGCAATGTGATTCTTTTCTGCGGTATCATAAATCCACGTAGTGTCAGTACTTTATTTATATGAAACTAATACATTTCGTTCAGCAACCAACAGACAATCGTGGACAAATTGCCGTTATCGTACTTTTAATCATGGCAGTGCTATTGGTGATTGGAATTTCACTCGCTAGTCGCACTAGTGAGGAAATTGCCATATCTACACAGCAGCAGGACAGCACTCGGGTGTTTAACGCAGCTGAGGCAGGAATTGAGAAGGCGCTGTCCTCAGATTTTGGCGTCGGTGATGACAATGTTACTTCCGAAAGTCTTACCATCGATGACATTAATGTTCGGTATGAGATTTTGAGCGGTGGTGACTCAGATGCTATTTCACTTGCACCTGGGGATACCGTGACAGCGTACCTTGAGTCTGGCAATCCTAGTGTTAGCTGGCCATGTAATAGCAATGCGGCTCTTATATTAACCGCGTACTATCGTGTTAGTGGTGAGGTTGGAGCAATTCACGAAGCAGTCAGACCAGAAGGCAGTGGGATAGCGCCAAGTTTTGATGCGGTCAGTTGCAATCCTGGTGAGGATGCCACCTTTTCATTTGAAGGCATTCCCAGTGACAGAGAATTCTTGCGCGTCACCGCACTCTATAATACAGCTGACGTCACACTCAGTGGCGTGATTGATGAAACACAAACCATCCGTTCTGAGGCACAACGAGAAAATACAGATGGTAATACCGAATTTCGCGCAATTGAAGTGACTAGAACCACCCCTGCTCCACCATCCATTTTTGATTATGCGTTATATAGTGGAGGAAGTTTAACTAAATAAATATAATAAAGCTGCTTGTAGTTACTGCAGCACGTATATATAAAAGGTCGTCTATGCCTGCCCTAGCACTTGACATTGGAACATATAGTATCAAAGCCTTGGCTGGTTCTGCTGGCAAATTTCCTGCCATTACTCGGGCTGCAGAAGTTTTTAATACCACTGGACTTGCGGTGCCTCTAGATGATGCGGCAATCGAGAAGTTAGCAAATTTAGTACAATCTGTCATTAATGACAATGATCTTCCCAAGAGCGACGTTCGTATCTCAGTTCCCGAAACAGTTGTTTCCACCAAGGTTATCACCATTCCCCCACTCACTGATGCGGAGCTAGCTTCGGCTATTAATTGGCAGGCTGAACAGCACATTCCTATTCCGCCAGAGGAATTGTCGTTGGAGTATCAAGTGCTCTATCGTCCGGGAAAGAATGAAAAGGCGCCAATGCGAGTCTTGCTGATTGGTTTGCGCAAAGTAGTGATTGATCGATTTGTCCAGATGTTTCACGCCCTAGCTATTGAGCCTACGTTAATTGAAACGCAGATGCTGTCGATTGTCAGATCATTGCAGTTTGAGCCAGCTGACCCCACTACTCTAGTTGTCCATATGGGTGCCTCGAGTATGAATTTGACAGTTATTCACGAAGGCGAGCTTCGATTTGTCCTCTCTCATTTGAATGGTGGGCAGTTACTGACGAAAGCATTAGAGCAAACACTCAGTCTAGATACCACACAAAGCGAGCAGTACAAGCGTTCCTATGGCCTAGATGATGGGCAGTTTGAAGGCAAAGTAAAAGAGGCGCTACTTCCTGCGACTCGACTACTTGTGACAGAGATGAAAAAGGCTATGCAGTTTTTTGTGAATCAACATCCTCAGTCGTCAATTCAGCGAATAGTTCTTTCGGGAGGCACAGCCATGCTTCCAGGATTGGTGCAGTTTATTTCCAGTGAAATTGGTGTTGAGGTGCTTGTTGCTGCCCCGTTTGCTGCAGCCTCTGGAGAAATTCCACAAAATGTTAATCAACCTGGCATGACGGTATGTATGGGGCTTTTAAATCGCGAAATATAGGACTGCAGTCACCATGGCAAGAACAATCAATTTTGTACAAGAACGACAGCGCTCCCTTTCTAAACAAGAACAGCGCGATCACAAGATTCTACGCCAAGCAATGCTGGCATTGTTTGTTACTGGCGGCTTGCTGGTGGTGGTGGTCGGTACCCGGCTGGGCATGGTGCAGTGGCATCAAAGTATCAAAGATCAGCAGCAAGCCGCCATCTCCCAGATTCAAGAACGCGAAGACATCGAGCGTTCCTACACCGTATTTGTCAGTAAGTTGAATGTTGTCACCGAGCTCTTTGGCAAGCGCAAGGAAAAGCAAGATGCGCTAGAGTACTTCAGCAGCTTATTTGATCCAGATATTATCATTTCTCAACTTCAATATGAGGCCGAGAATGATGTCCTGACCTTTACCATTCAAGCACCAAGCATTTTTAGAATGGAGCAAGTTTTTGGTATCATGCAAAGTGAGGATGTTAATGCCCGCTATCCAGACTTGCAGCGTGATACGCTGCGTCGTTCAGGGGATGGTTCGTATGGCATGCAGGTGACACTGATGTTTGGTGACGCTCAGTCTTCACTGACTCGGCTTGAGGGAGAAGGAGCGGTTGATGAGAATGGTGAGCCAATTGAAGTAGAGGCTGGAGAGGAAGGGTTTGAAGAAACTGCTGAAGAGTTTTGAGCTCAACCTCTCAGCGTAACAAATCTGCAGTTATAGAGAAATAGGTATCGAGAAGCTAAAGAGAACGAACACAGTATGCCAGAAATACAAGAACAATCACTCCGCATTATCATTGCTACTAGACAGCAGTTGCTCTTAGCTATGGGAATTGTAATCGGCATTGCTGCGCTCATTTTTGCAGTGATGATTCCTCAGGGTCGTGAGGCTTGGGCGGAATACCAACAGATTGAACAAGAGCGACCTCGTCTAGAGAGCTATCAGAATAAAGTTGTCCAGCTTGACAACATACCCTTCACCCCAGAGTATGCCCAAATTGAGATCATTGAAGAGGCGCTACCATCACGCAATCCCTTGCTAGAGTTACTGGTTAGCTTAAACTCGGTGAGCGCAGATACTGACGTAGTAGTAGTCAGCTACGATCTCTCTCCTGGTTTAGTGGCAACAGACTCCACGCAGCTTCAACAATCATCGCGATCAACTGGCTATGACTCATTGCAATTGAATTTGTCAGTTCAAGGAACGTTTAACGAGTTGCAAGATTTCTTGCGTAGAGTTGAGGAAGTCGCTCCCTTTTCTACCATTACTTCATTGCAGCTTTCGAACCAGATTACCTCAGAAACAGGCGCTGCTTTAGATGCGCAAGATCAGGAATTTAGTGCAGAGTTGATTACAGAAACCTACTACTTCACACGACCAATCACGGTCACCTACGAAAGTCCTTTGCCAGTGATTACCGATCAAGATCGTACTGTCCTGAATGCTCTCGCTTCATTTGTGCCGACGGAACTGCCCGTACAAAATCAAATTCAAGGTGGCGGTCTTGAAGATCTATTCCAATTGCGCGAAAATCAGGATCAACTAAATCCATTTGAGTAGGATTATTAGTCAAGAAGACCACCAATTTCTCGCACTGATTTCTTGTGCTGCAGGGCAACAAAAACCTACTGCTTTCTAGCGGTTTTCTAAAGAAAATTCAAAATGAAATTATTCGTCGCTGGTTTCGTCGTCAAGAGTAATCCGCGCGCGGATGCCTTCTTTAATGGCACGAATTTTAGCGATGCTACGAATTGCATGAATAACTGAGCCGCCTTTACCGATAATGCGACCAATATCCTCTTGGTGAACTCGAATTAAAAACTCACTCCCCTGCTCTGTTGTTTTCTCTTCAATAACGACATCTTCTGGATGTGTGACTAAGTGAATAATAATGTACTCAAGCAAGTTTTTCATGAAAATGGTCTTTCTTGATAGTCGCGCGCCACTCTATTTTTTGTCTTCAGTAGCACTTTTGTCAGCAGCTGCCTCTGGACTCACTGCTTCTTCAGCCTTCACTGACTCTGTTACAGGCGCAGGCTCTGCTGCGACAGTTTCTGCCTCAGCGGCTTTGGCGCGTGCTTTTTTAGATGGTCTAGCTGATTTTTCCGGGAAGGGATTTCCAGATTCATACCGCTTATAAAGACTAGCTACTGTTTCTGTGGGTTGAGCACCCTTGGCGAGCCATTCTTGATAGGCTTTAGTATCAATATTGAGAATCTTTGGTGTTTGAGTCGGAGCGTATTGACCAATACTTTCGGTGTATTTTCCATCACGCTTACTCCGTGCCTCTGTAATTACAAAACGGTAGTGAGGTTGGTTTCTTTTACCAAAACGAGCGAGTTTAATTTTTAGCATAAGTATCTTTTTGTTTCAGACGTTGGATTATACTCTAGAGCCTAGAATTCCTCAAGCCCCTAGCTGCGGGAGCGTTTTTTTCCTTTTGCATATTCCACCAGGGCGGCCTCGGCTGCGGCTTGCTGAGCTAGCTGCTTACTTTTGCCTGAGCCTGTCGCAATTACTTCTTGATCGAGAGTAATTGAGATAGTAAAGATTTTATCATGATCTGGGCCTTTTTCAGCTATCACTTGATACGCTGGAGTTTGCAATCCATCTGCCTGGACTATTTCTTGCAGCTCACTTTTAGGATCTTTGTACAATTTTTCTGCTAAAATTCGCTCGATATCACCAAACAAGTGCGTCTTGAGAAAAGTTTCAACTGCCTGTAATCCCTGATCCAGGTAGAGCGCGCCCAGAATTGCTTCAAAGGTATCAGCCAGCAAGCTGATGTTTTCTCTGCCTCCTCCAGCCTCTTCACCTTTGCTCATCAAAATTTTTGCTCCTAGATTAAGTTTCTGAGCCACACTTGCTAAACTGGTTGTTTTAACCAAAGCGCTACGATAGGCAGTCAAAACCCCTTCACTTTCTTTGGGGAAGGCGTCATAGAGAAAAGTTGTGGCGAGTAGTTCCAGCACCGCGTCACCCAAGAATTCTAATCGTTCATTAGATTCGGTGGCTTTACTGGCGCGCTCGTTGAGGGCGCTGCGGTGCGTGAGTGCTGTTTCGAGTAATTGTGCGTTGTTGAAGTTGGGTAACATACAAACTTTGAAGGATTACCCCAATTCTGCTTCATCTGTGATGAGCATGAGCAAATCTTCTACTGTCTCGGCTTCGTTGGCAACATCACTAGTTGCTAGATGAATATCAAAGTGGGCATTAATTCGTTTAACAATTCTTGGCAAGTCAGCTTCGTCGGCAATGCCCAAGTCATCAACCATTAATGAATCGGGGTGTATGTCCCCTGCCTCGTTGCCCGTGAGTTCTGCAAGCAGATTACGTAACTGTTCAAAATAAGCGGATTGTGATTGCATACATTTGGTTGAGAGCTATTGTGTAATCGTGCTTATCTGGCTATCTTAGCTTGCTCAAAGCCTGGATAGTACAATTACGCAAGAGATCTAACTTTTCTATAAGTAACTACTATAAGTTGTTATAGTATGTAATAAATACGCAAAGTCAACCACTGAAATGTGCAAAATAGCAGAGATTGAACAGTATAAGAAGACGATGAACTTAATCTGTGGATGAAGGTTTTGAATCAATCAGTAGTAGCTTGGCGAGAGCTCCGTTGACAAACTTGGATGAACTCTCACTGCCGTACGTCTTTGCCAACTCAATTGCTTCATCAATCAGAACTCGTTTAGGCGTTTTCTTATGATTTGATTCAAACACAATTAGTCGTAAGATTGCAAGGTCAATTTTATTAATTGAGTGCAATGGTCGCTCCGGTGCAACAGTTTGGATTGCTGCATCAAGCTGATCGAGTTCTTGGAGAATTGGCGAAATCTCGCTTGTTGTGCTGTGGGCAGTGGCTACTGTTGCTTCAGTAAAAGTGGCAGCAAAAAGTAACTCGAGTTGCTCAACCCGTTTTTGGTGTCTGGGGTCGGTATTGGGTTGTTGATCACTCATGGCAGTACTCGTTAGGAGGCGAACTTCTTAGCCCTTGTGCTGGGTTTTGCGTGTGGCTTTACCCATAGGCTGGTGACTAGTGGCGGCAACATTTGCGACAGGTTGATTGAGCGGATTATCAACGGTTGCTTGATGTGATTTTTTAACGGTTTCAGTAGTTGTATCTTTAGCTGTATCGGCTGTTTTCTTCTGAGCATTGGTCAAACCAATAGCTGCAAAGATGCTATCAACGATGCCCTTTTTATGATTGGGAATTGCAGTGATGCGGAAATCTTTAGTGATAGTAGGTGTATTACCTGCTCGGCGTTTGCCGCGCTCAGCTCGAGTAATTTTATTTTTAGGTAAGGCTCCCATAGGTGCTTTCTGTGTTTGTGTATTGTTTTGATCGCTCTGGTGATCGCTGGATAGCTTCAATTGTAGCGAGCGAAGTGCAATTGTACCCCGAGTTCTCCAAAAAAACAATCTGCGGCTGAGAGAGGGCTTGTAACGCAGTTTTTAGTTGGCTGCGACCTGCGAGTCAGTGATGCGCGGCTCAAAAAACGGCTGCCAATCTGCAGGTAATTGTTTGTAGAGCTCCTGCGCCTGCTTGATCAATTCAATATTGGTCCAGGAGGCAAATTGCAAATCGTCAAACCCGTGCTGCGCAGTGCCAAACAAATCCCCTGCCCCACGATGTTTGAGGTCAAGTTCGGCCAGTGTTTGCCCGTCATGTATCTTGGCAAACTGCTTGAGGCGTCCGCTCGAAGTTTTGCCATCACTGGTTAGCAAGGCGCAATAGCCCTGTTGTCCTGCGCGGCCTACCCGGCCGCGCAACTGATGCAAACTTGCCAGTCCATACCGCTCGGCGGATTCAATCACGATCGCTGAGGCTTGTGGCAGATCAATTCCCACTTCAACAATTGGTGTTGTAACAAGAATATCTATTTTTTTATCAAACAGTTTGGTAATAACTCGGTCCTTTTCTCGAGCTGGCAGTCTACCGTGTAGAAGTTCAATCTTGGCAGTTTTGGCGAAGCGTTCCTGAATCTGTGCTTCTAGTTGTGTGCTTGCCTTGACGTTTACTAAGGCATCGCTTTCTGAAGGGTCAATAAATGGACAGACCATCAGCGTTAAGAAGTTGCCTGATCCTGCAGCTGCAATTTGCTCGGCAACCCAATTGTACATTCCCTCTCGCTTTGTTTCGTTGAGTAGCCAAGTTTTGGTGGGTAGTCGGTCTTTGGGTAACTCATCCAACACAGAAACTTGCAAGTGAGAGAAAATTGTCAAAAGCAATGTTCGAGGAATGGGTGTTGCAGTCATAGTCAAGGTGTGTGGATGTTGCTTCAGTTTTTGAATTTTTGAGCGATGGCTTACTCCAAAACGATGCTGCTCGTCATAAATGACTAAGCGAGGCTGTATCTGTTCTAGTTGGTTAATGACGGCGTGGGTGCCTATGATCAGGGTTGGTTGTGTAAGCTTGAGGGGCTTTTTTTGTCGAGAGGTCAATACTTCAATTGCAGTTTCTGAGAAAAGGAGCTGCATTGTCTTGGCGTGTTGTTCTGCTAACATTTGAGTTGGTGCAACAAGGCAGGTGTGAAAGCCGGCGGCCAATACTTGCAGTGCGGCAGCCCCCGCTACCACTGTTTTACCTGAGCCAACGTCACCAATCAAAATGCGATTCATTGGGGTTGCGTCGTTCAGATCGTCGCAAATTTCTTTGATTGATCGCTGTTGTGCCTTGGTTAGTGTAAATGGAATTGAAGTTGGTATCTGTGGTTTTGATTGAGTAATGGGGCTAGCGGCGTGATCTCTTTTCCAGGCTTTTTTAATTGAGTCAGAGTGCCTGAGTAAACCGAGCAATTCCTCAAGAGCCAGCCGCTCCCGGCCAGCTATGACTGCCTCTAGGTCACTGGGAAAATGCAACTCTTTTAATGCGCTAGATAGAGGCAAAATTTCAGGATTTTTCTGCACAAGTGGATCGTCCTCTTGACCGAGATTATCTAAGATGTGCATCAAGATTCGGCGCAGCGTGCCCTGTTTGAGCGTCAGTGTAGAGGTGTAGAGTGGCACCAGGCGATTGGTGTGTAGAGATTTTGACCGCACTGGCTCAAAAACAGGATGTACTATTATTCCTCGCTCATTAATTTTTCCTGAGAACAAATATTCTGAGCCAATTCTGAGATTATTTTTGACAAAACTACTTTGAAACCACATCAACTGGATCGTGCCCGATTCGTCACTGACTCGAGCCGTGGTGATACTTCTCCGCCCTCGATAACTCGCGTTGACTGTCAAGACTTTTGCCCGAAAAGTAATCAGTTCATTCTCTGGAGCAGCTGCGATAGTGGTAAAGTGTGAGCGGTCTTCATAGCGAAGTGGCACGCTAAGTAACAGCTCTTTGACCGTGGTTATACCAACTTGATCGAGCTGGCGAGCGGTTTGTTCGCCAATTCCTTTGACTCTACTCAGCGGCGAAGAAAAAGAATACATTGCTTTGTTGTAGCGTGACACGGGTTGTAATTCAAGAGGTGGCTAGAGTTCGCAAGATGGTTTTGACAATACTGTATACTACTTCCCTATGGGAATGAAAGAAAAAGCTAGAACGTTTGGAAGAAGAACCCTGTTAGTTGGCGGTTTGGTAGGAGCTGGATGGTTAGTCAACAAACAATTCGCAAAAGAACCATCGGCAGGCATTCAGCCTCAAAGGGACACAGTATTCGACACACTTCTTAACAAGTTGTATTTACTGCGCCATGGTGGCAATATCATCGTGCATGATAACAACAAACCTCCAGAAAACAACTCAACTTCAGTAAATCCTGCTGCATCCCAGTCAGAAACGCGCTCAGAAGCCGACTCAACCGAGCCTCAGCAAGTTTCTCCGACTGCCACTCCAAAAACTGCCACTTCAGAAAAAGGTTTTAGTATTCCAGTAAACCCAAAATCCATTGAACAAATTAAAGGACTCAGTCCTGGAGGCTCATTTCCACTGAATAATAAGGATTAGCATTACTGCATCGACGCATTGCTGTTTTAGAACATGATGGCTAGTGATCCAAGCAACGATCCAAAAACCAGAGAAACAATGGCAATCACTGCAAAAATAATCACTACAACTTGGCGGGTCTTTTTGCTCATAACAATCTTTTAATCTAATCTTTGTTGATAACCCTAAAGAATTTTCGCTTGCCTATTTTTAGCACACTTCCCTCTTGAGCTACAACCACTGGCTGCTCCCAGCCTTGATCAAAAATAATTTTCTCTGGTTCAAGCATTGATACGGCACCTTGGTCGAGCAAGCGACGCAAATTATTCTTGCTCTCATCAGGCAAACATTCTGTTAGTAATTCACCAATAAGCCATGGTTTGGAATCAACTTGTACTTGAGGAATTTCCTCTGGCACTTCTCTCCGTTGCACTGTTCTTTCAAAATGTTCGGAGGCAGCCTGCGCAGCTTCTGGAGAGTGAAGATCTGAAGTGATGGTTAGTGCTAATTCTTTTTTGTACTCCATTGGGTTATCTCCCCCCTCGATGGCGGTGCGAATGTTCTCAATTTGTTCATCTGGAACATCTGTCAGTACTGCAAAGTAGGTTAAAATTTCTGAATCTGCCATTGACATTAATTTGCCGTACATATCTTGAGCAGGTTCGTTTAGGGCAATAAAATTGTCGTAACTTTTGCTCATTTTTCGACCGTCAGTGCCATTAATAATAGGCGTGGTCAAAACCCATTTTTCTCGATTATTGTATACGCGCTGTAGATGACGACCCATCATCATGTTGAAGAGTTGATCACTGCCGCCAATTTCTAAATCGACATCCATTACCACGCTATCGTAGCCTTGTAAAAGTGGGTAGAGGATTTCGTGACCGAAAATCGGCAGTTCATTTTTGATCCGCTCCTGGAACATGTCGCGCTCAACAAGTTGTTGGACGGTGGTTTGCGCCATCAACTTGACCATGTCGGCGTAGCTGAGTTTGTCGAGCCAGTCGCCATTGTGTTTGATGGTGATTTTGTCAAAGTTGAGAATGCGGCTCGCTTGCGCTCGCCAGTGTCTAAAATTTTCTTCAATGACTGCATCAGTTAATTCCGGTCTGGTGGAATCGCGGCCAGTAGGATCGCCAATTCTGACTGTACCATTGCCGATTAGCAAAATAACCTCATGCCCCGCATCTGCCAATTGTTGGAGTTTGCGCAGTACCACGCCATGACCAAGAGTTAAAAGTGAGCCAGTGGGGTCAATACCAAGGTAGACGCGAATTTTTTTCTTGTTCATTAATTCTGCGAGTGTGTCACTACCCGGTAACACTTGTTCGACCCCTCGAGTGAGAATGTGAGTAGTGTCAAGATTGGACATAGCGCTATTGTATCAGTAGATTGAAATAATTTCTGTGGTCTTTAGACAGATAGAGTTGATGGAATTACACAGCGATACTCATCAAGTAACCCGTGGCAAGTAATCCTACTAATAACAAGCCGATAACGACCATCACTTTGATCCATGTCAGATTCATTGTATTATCCAGATCAGTGCGTCTGACAATATGTCGATACACAACAATGCTCGTTGCCGTCATAATTGTGCCCGCAGCGGCTTGCATAAAAATGTTGAAAAATCGAGCCACAGCAGTTACTGCCTGCTGCTCCAACGACTGCATATACGAATATGCTTGTGTATTTATAACTGAGATGCTGACAACAACAAGGGCACTTATTACCAAATATCTAAACACAAACGATTTGTTGCGCCAGAATAAGGTGGCTGCAGTAGTAAGTGCTGCGCTATTTCTTTCTTTCCCAAAAATTACAACTTGATCGAAAAGAGTAAATAAAATAATAAATAATAGACCAGGAATAATAAAAAATCCCAAACCACCTATAAACAATACCAGGAACAGGGCTGCTGTAGTCAGATATGGTAGTACAAGCGGCACTCCTTCGAGGAGAATTGTGCTGAGCGATTTTTTTGCGGGGCCAGCAGTGGCGAGAATGAGCACGATATTGTAATAGGCAATAAAGGCTAGATTAGTCACTAAAAGAATGAGCGAGGTGAGCAGCATTGCTATCCAGGTTGCAACGCTGGCGGTTTGCGTTTCTGAGGTGCCAAGAAAGCCAAGTTTTTGGATTGATATGCTAGCTGCTCCAAAATTAACATAGCTGGGTATGAAATAACTCAGAATGCTTATGATTGATAGTAAAATTAGGATTTTTAGTGCGTTTTCACGAAGTAATTGTGCGATTTCGGTCAGCACTGTTCGAGTACTTGGCAGGGCTTGATGAGCTTTTTTCTGAGGCATTACTAGATTTTTCAGATTTGTTTGTTAGAATACGGTTTGTATGGTATTTCTGCATTTTACCAGCTCCTCTTTTATTATTCTTAAGTAATTAAGAACGGGAGTTTGTTGCAGCGATAGCATACACAAGTACACACATAGTAATTTACAAACTCCCGAACAGGAGTTTTTTTTGTATCAAGTAGCACTGAAAGGAGTGCGAGATGTCAGGAACATTTGTTGAAAATCCATTTGATGGTGTTGATGCGACAAGAGGAGTGCAAGCAGAAGCTCGACCAACAGGAGATGAAAAAAAAGTTGAGCAGACTCCAGAAGTGAGAGTTGCAGTTGCACTACTAGCTGAGTGGCCAGATGATAGTGCTGAACAAGGTCAGCCTGGTGAGCAAGTTGTTTATACTGCACCACCTACTTCACCCAGGTCACCACATACCGCTAGTTTTGTCCCCCGTCCGGAAAAGTAGTCCACTGCCTAACTTGACAAAACAAAATCGCTCATTTACGGTACAATGATCCCTATGCAACAAAAAATGCTCGAGCTTAAAGAGCGTGCACTTGGCGCATGGGGATCATACCGTATGAAATTACTCGGCTTATTTTCCTCAGCTCGCAAGCCACGAACGACGCGAGCACGTTCACGGTCTACCCGATCCCGTTTGTCAGAAGCTCAGAGGCGATTGTTTACTATCAAAATGGCTCGATTTGCTGCCGTAACTGCCCTAGTGCTTGTCATCGGTGGAATCGTGGGATTTTTCGCCCTTTTTGCGTATTATTCTCAAGACTTGCCGAAGCCTGGAGAAGTCGTCAGGCGGTCTGGCTTTAGCACCAAAATATTTGCCCGCAATGGTGAGCTGCTCTATGATTTATATGATGAACAGCGACGCTCCCCGATTTCGATTGATCAAGTTCCCGAACACCTTAAATATGCCACGGTTGCCATAGAGGACAAAGATTTTTATCGTCATCAGGGTTTTGACATGATGACGATTATTCGTATTCCATACAATTATATTGTCAGACAGCGGGTAGTTGGCGGTTCTACCTTGACCCAGCAGCTGGTAAAAAATGCGCTGCTCACAAACGAACGCAGCGTGACGAGAAAGTTTAAGGAATTAGTCCTCTCGTTGCAAATTGAGCGCACCTTTACCAAGGATGAAATTTTAGAAATGTATCTCAACGAAGCGCCGTATGGGGGTACCGCCTGGGGGGCAGGTACTGCGGCTGAACTATATTTTGGCAAAGATATTTCAGAACTGACCATGCCCGAGAGTGCAGTGTTAGCTGGTTTGCCACAGCGGCCAAGCGCGTACTCGCCGTATCGAGGGCTGACTGATGAAGATGGTACTCCGCTATGGAAACTACGCACCCTTGGAGTATTAAGGCGGATGTACGAAGATAAGTATATTACCCAAGATGCCTACGAAGAATCAATTGCTTCACTTGATACCATGCAGTTCCATAGTGCAGAGATGAATTTGTCAGCAGCGCCTCATTTTGTGTTTTATGTTCGAGACTTGCTTGCTGATATGTACGGTGAGGAAGTCGTTGAAACTGCCGGCTTGCAAGTCACCACCTCCATTGATTTGGAATTACAGCAAGCAGCCCAGGAAATAGTGACTGAAGAGCTTGAACAGGTTGAAAATTTGAACATTACCAATGGTTCGGTAATGGTCGTCGATCCTCGGACGGGAGAAATACTGAGTATGGTGGGGAGTAAAGACTTTAACGATCCAGACATTGATGGGCAGTTTAATGTGGCTGTGGATGGATTGCGCCAGCCTGGTTCTTCGATCAAGCCCGTTACCTATCTCACTTTATTGCAGCGTGGATACACGCCCGCTTCTATGTTGCTGGATGTTTCAACTACCTTCGCAGCCAATGACACTGTTGATCCGTATAACCCTCGCAACTACGATGGCAGATTTCGTGGTCCAGTGAGTGTGAGAAATAGTTTGGGCAGTTCGTTGAACGTTCCTGCGGTCAAAGCCCTGGCACTAGTTGGCGTCGATACTTTTTTGGATCAAGCATATCGAATGGGTTTTCCTACACTAGCCCCCACGCAAGAAAACATGAGTCGCTTTGGTTTGGCGGTGACTTTAGGAGGTGCTGAAGTGCATCTGATTGATATTGTGTCTGCATATAGTGCATTTGCAAATGGCGGCACCAAAGTTGAACCTGTTTCGATTCTGGAAATAAAGGACATTGATGGTCGCGTGCTCTATCAACACCAGCCCGTGCAAGGTTCTGAAGTAATGTCAGAGGAAGAGGCCTTTTTGATAAGTGATATTTTATCCGATGATGCTGCGCGGTCGATGGCGTTTGGCACTGGCTCGCAACTACGGATAAATGACAACGTGGCAGTCAAAACGGGTACTACCAATGATCAACGAGATAACTGGGCGATTGGTTGGTCTCAAGAATTGATGGTAGGTGCGTGGGTGGGTAATAATGACAATTCTCCAATGTTGCAGGTGGCGTCCGGTGTTTCCGGTGCTACTCCCATTTGGCGTCGAGTACTGTTGGCAGGACTCGAGCGCGATGCCTATGGTTCTCCAGCTTGGTCTGTTCCTGCTGGAATTGAGCAAGTAGAAGTAGATGCTGTTTCTGGCTATCCTGCTACTGAGGGATTTAATTCGCGTACTGAGTACGTTGTTCGAGGTACCCTTCCCCCTCCACCAGATCCAATTCACACGATGCTTAAAGTTTGTCGCAATGATGAAGATCGTCTGGCAAATACCGCCCGAGTGGCTGCAGGAGATTATGAGGAGCGCGAGTTCTTTGTTTTCCGCGTTGATGACCCGGTGAGCGAAGACGGACGCAATCGCTGGCAAGAAGCCATAGATGAGTGGGCGCGCAACGTAGATAATGAACAGTATCGCGCTCCAACTGAGTACTGCGGTGACGAGGAAGATATTTTTGTTCGACTCAGAGAACCAAGAGATGAGCGCAACTATGAAGAAACGGACATTGAGATTGAAATTTTGTCAGATTCCGGTGATGGCATCGAGAAGGTTGAGTTGTATGTCAATGGTAAGCGGAGGGAAGAGGTTAACGCGCGAAATTATAAAGGTACGATAACACTTGAAGCTGGCAAACACGAACTCTACGCGATCGCCTACTCAGAATCTGGTGAGGAGAAAAGAACTGACACCACTCGAATTGGAACAGGCGGTGTTGAGTGGGATGCAGAGGATGAAGACGAGGATGAGGATGAGGGCGATGGTGAAGGTGAAGATGATGGCGAGGGTGGTCCCCTTCCAGATCTCAATAGTATTCAGCCGTAACAACCGCTAGCAGCGATATGCTCAGCACTCCAACGGGCATCGTCAACAGATAATGATCTAAAGCCAAGACTGGAATCAAACCCCAGTAGATTGGAGAGAGTGATTGTCGACTAACTAGTTTCCACAACCCAAACAGTAAGAGCGCCATTCCCACTGTGCCCGTTTCTGCCATGTAGAGTAGTAGTGTGTGATGGGCAGGTTGAATAAAACGAACAAATTCTCTTGATACGGAAAATGATTCTAATTGAAGCGTAAAGTGATTCAGGCCTACGCCTGTAATTGGTGCTTCTACAATCATTTGGGTTGCAACTTGATTGAGAAAGATTCGCCGTTGCCAGGACGGGTCTAGAGCGTTGCCAGCTTGGGCAATACCAATGGGAATGCACAACAAGACAACCAGGTAAAGCAAAAGCTGAAAGCCTCCTATTTTGAAGTACTGAGCAAAGCTAGTAGTAGTTTGGATGATCAAGATGCTGCTTCCCAGTGAGAATGTCAGTAAGGCTGCAGCGCTTTGTGTCAGCAGTATTCCCGCCATGGCTACCACCGACATGAACCAAAGCCATTTTTGTTTCCAGACTGAAAGTGCCTGTTTTTTTTGCTGGCGAAGATATACAGCTACCATGCCCAATCCCATGATTGCTAGAAATCCTCCCAGGACGTTGGGGTGGGCAGTAGTTCCATAGGGTAATATCCACTCTGCTCCATGGGTTGTTTTTGCCAATCCGAGGTAGCGATTGAAGTCTACTTCTCCCAGCAATGCGTATCCTAAGAGTGATTGCTGCTGCGTCCACTGCCAGAGAGCTATGCTTACTTGAAAGATAGTGGTTGCTGAGACTGCTGAGATCAATGTGTTCTTGTACAGCAGTGATCTATTTTTGACTAACAGCCAGCCAGAGAATATGAGGAGTGCCGCTTGGGTTAAAAACCAGAATGCGATACTTGGTTGAGCCGCGCTGAGTTGTGCGATGATACATGCCACTACTAGGCTAGTTGTCCACCTATGTTGTATGAGGATGCTCCACCGCCAGACTTTCCATGGTTTGAAAAACCAGAGCCACCAACACAATATCGCTGCGGCTATGCAGACAACCAAGTATAATTTGGGTACTAGATAATCTATCTGGACGCCGTTGACATATCCTGCAGTGCGATCAAGTACAAGAAAAAAGTGGGTAGGAGTCAAAAAAATCAGTGCAAAAATCAGTAGATTCCAGCTCAGACGTAATTGAAATATTTGATTAGGCCAACGAGCCAACCAGTGTTGCAGCATAGTCTGACTCCATTTTTGAAACAATGGCCTTGCGAACGGGCTCGACGTCACTGGAAGCTAGTGGTTTGTCTGGATGAAGATAGGTGATACCAAAAGTAATATTTTGTTGATAGACATCTTGTAAGGTAACTGCGTAGATCAGTGGATCAAGCCCCGAAATATCGCTGATAATCGGCCCGAGCTGGGTTTTTCTTGGTACAGTAAAAGTCAATGCTTCTGTAATCGGAGCCTGCTTGGGAAGTGGCTGATAGATTGGGTGGGTGTTAAGCAGTGGCAGTAGATCTGCAAAGAGTATTGTGACAGCGGTGCGCGAGTTACTAATGCGCTCAATGGTGCCAATTGTTGCTGCATTAGGCTTGCTATTTGAGCTGATCAGCTGGATGATCCCAGAGGTATCGGTTTTTTGTGCAATGGTGAGTGTTGCAAAAAAGCGTGCAAAGAGCGTTTCAAGATCGCCAATGATAGTGCGCACTGGTTTTTGACCAACTAGGGTTAATTGTAGTTCTTGTTCGGGCAACTCAGTATCCTGTGGGTGATATACGTGAGCCAGTTCAAACACTGATAATTGAGTACGCTGAGGGTTGGCTTCTAACACCTCAGTCAGGGAAGGTACCAGGCTGCGGCGCAGATAAACTTTGTCGTCTGTCAGCGGATTTTGTAATTTCAGGTGCTCAGTAGCATCAAATGTGCTTTGTTCTGCCACTGCTTCGCTGACCATTGAGTAGGTATAGACTTCTTGCCAGCCCAGTAAGCTGAGCCACTCTTTCAGCTGGTGTTCGATGGTGAAGTTCGTGTCCGAAGGTGTATTGAGCGGGATTGGGGTATCCATCAAGTTGCTGGGTATGTTGTGATAGCCATATATGCGAGCAAGCTCCTCAATGACGTCTGCGGCAATGGCAATGTCTGGGCGAAAGGTGGGTGGAGTGAGTTCGAACGTTTGCTCATCGGTCCAGCGTAGAGTGCACTCGAGAGCTTCGGCAATGCTTATGATGGTTTCTTGAGGAATCGTGATGCCAAGATACTCAGAGATGCGTTTTGAGGTGACGGTAACGGGTTGAGGCGCAACGGGATGTGGAAAGTCATTGTAGACACTGCTGGCGACTTGAGCGTGACAAAGCTCCTGATAGAGCTGGACCCCTCGCTGGAGTGCCAAGTCTGCCAGATGAGGATCGACGTGCTTCTCGTTTAACTGGGCAGCAACCGTGCGAATGGCGTGTGACATCGAGCCAAATCTCGCTTTTTCAGGATTGATCGACTCGATCCACAAGAGGATACGCTTGGTATTGTCATCAACAGCTGTGTTTGCTGTTCCCTTAATGGCTGGCAGGTCAATAATTTCTCCGTCTGGATTGGTGAAAACGACCTCTCCGCCCACTGTGGTGTATGATTCTCCGTCAAGTGTGGTAAATTTCTTATCTGGATCGGCTTCCTCTACCGTTATTAAGCCGCCCAGCTGCATGATTTTGTCATAATCAAAGGCGTGACAAGGATGTCCCAGTTCATGCGTGACGTAATTGGTGATATCGATCATGCTGTGATGAACATTTTGGTCAATCTGCTCGAGTCTTTTAGCCATCCAGTCGGGGGTGGCGGTGCGCTCTACGGCGTCGAGCGCCACGCAGAGG
>JBBDKV010000028.1:0-59895 GCA_040879165.1 Patescibacteria group bacterium | reverse complement strand
AGTTAATACAGTTCGTACTTGCTGAGCAGTTTTTTATTGCCTTCAACTTGGTATTGTAGCAACTCAGAATAGACACCCTTACGACGAGCGAGCTCCTGGGGCTTACCTGCATCAGTTACCGTCCCCTGATCAAGTACCACGACATAATCTACATCCTGAATTGTAGAAAAGCGATGGGCGATGATAATAACAAGGCGATTCTTAAAAAGTTTGTCCAGAGCCGCTTGCACTAAACTTTCAGATTTTGAATCCAAACTACTCGTCGCTTCATCAAGAATCAGAATCGGCTTATCATGCAAAATGGCGCGAGCAATCTGAATGCGTTGCTTCTGACCACCCGATAGCTTCACGCCGCGTTCGCCAATTTTGGCATCCAATCCGCCTTCAAATTTCTTAACAAAATCATCAGCATTGGCTTGTTTAAGCGCCTTCCAAATGTGTTCATCTGTAGCTGTGGCGACACCATATGCCACATTTTCACGAATAGTAGATGAAAACAACTCATTATCCTGAAACACCAAGGCGATGTGTTCTCTTACCCAAGCATGATCGACTTTGGCGTAATCCTTTTTCGACAGTGTGATGTGTCCTGAAGTTGGTTCATACAATTTAAGAATTAGATTAATAAGCGTGGTTTTTCCCGCTCCCGAATGACCAACTAATGCTACGGTTTGTTTTGCGCCAAATTCCAAGTTAATATCATGCAGTACCGGCGTACTATCATAGGCAAAGGTAATGTCCTTGAAAGCAATAGCTGGTTGTTTCAACACTGGAGCTAATTTTTTAGCACTGCGCTGCTCCTGTCCCTTGAGTGACAAGACTTCGAAAAATTCTTTTGCATCAGAATCTGCCCGATAGACCTGCTCTAAAATATAACTCATACCATACAATGGCATGCGAAGCTGATTGAGAATCTGAATAATGAGCACCATTTCACCAAGCGAAAAAGTCCCAATAAAGGTATTACGGAAAATCAAAAACAGAATCAATACAAAGGCAATCTCCAAACCAAATTCTCTAATAAAATTGAGAATATGATATTGCGTTGACTGCTTATCATATAACTTATTAAGCAGCGAATATTCGTTTGAAACATACTGCCATTCTCGCTGCTGTGTGTTGTATGTCTTGACCAATTTTATATTACTAATTACCTCCTGAATGCGACCACGACTCGCGTCTTCATGGACATTCTTTTTGACCTGAATTTCTCCCCATTTGCGCGTGGAATAACTAGAAATAGTGATATAAATCGGAAAAACTGCCAGAGCCAAGAGCGCAATTCGCCAATCAAACCAAGCCAAAACTGCAATGCCAAAAACAGCCTGAAGAACGGCTGGCAGAATAAAATTAGTCGCCGAACCAACAAATTCACGAATAGAAATAATGCCACGATTAAGTTGATTGACCATCTTTCCAGAAATCTCTGAATCAAAGTAATGCTGTGGTAAAGTAAAAATTTTTCGGTAATAGACCTCAGTCAAGTATCTTCCGAGTCGTGAGGCAATATGATCACCCAATCGTTGATTGACGGTATTAAAAATAATCACCGCAATATTGATCAATAAAATCAAGATAAACAGAAAGACAAGCTGATCATAATCACCACTGCCGTCTGCAATCTGCAATGACAATTCATCCACAACAAACTTAAGCGTAATGGGCGTGAGCTGCTGCAAGACCGCCTGTAGCGTAATCAGCACTCCAGCAATGGCTATCAATCTATGCTGCGGCTTAGACAGCTGGAAAATTTTGAAGATGTTTTTCATATGGTGAATGCAGACTGCGCTCAGTAGCACTGATATCATCTATCATAGCACTGATCCACCAGTGATAGACTAGAGAGAAATCAAACTCAACTCAATCTCAATTTTAATTTTAGACAATCTAAAAAACACGTAAGCTACATCACAAACGTCAACGCCTTACCTACTTTACCTGCTCGACCCGTGCGGCCGATGCGGTGAATGTAATCTTCGTAGGTTGATGGCTCATCGTAGTTAATAACATGAGTAACATCGTTAATGTCTATACCGCGAGCGGCAACGTCAGTGGCCAAAAGTGCTTGAACACGTCCTCGCTTAAACTCATTGAGTGAGCGCTGACGAGCATTTTGATTTTTGTTACCATGAATTGAAGTAACTCTGACGCCACGTTCGTACAAAGCTTTTTCAAGTTTGTTAATGCCGTGCTTCGTGCGACCAAACACAATCACTTTTTCAAATTCCACTTGTTGCAACAATTGATACAACACTTCTATTTTATTCTGACCACGCTGCACCGTCACAACATCTTGTTGAACATGAGTGGCTGTTTCCCGCTGCTTAACACTGATAGTCACTGGATCAGTTAGCAACCGACGCATGATCTCTTCAGTATCACGATTAATGGTGGCACTGAAAAATGCTGCGTGTCGCTCAGCTGGCAATTGTGAGATCAGATAGAGAATATCTTGACGGAACCCGATGTCAAGCATTCGGTCTACTTCGTCGAGCACAATGTTGGTAAAGAGCTCCGTGCGAAAAATTCGCCTATCAACCAAGTCCTTAATCCGACCAGGTGTGCCGATAACAAAATGGGGATTATCTTTCAGACGTCGTGTCTGATCTCCCATACTCATACCCCCAATACATAGGACAAATCCCAGTGGCAAATTTTTGATAAATGCCTGCAGTTCATCTGCAATTTGGAGGGCGAGTTCACGCGTTGGAGCGAGAATGAGCACACCTTGGTTTGGATTTTTAAGGACTTTATTAATCAAAGGTAGTAAAAAAGCAGCCGTCTTTCCAGTACCAGTGTTGGCTACACCAACTACATCCTGCCCGTTCATCAGTGCAGGAATAGCCTGATCCTGAATTGGCGTTGGTGTTGAGTAACCATGCTGCTCTACGTTGGTGAGTAGTTGTTGCTCAAAACCAAATTCTGCAAACGTGTGCTTAGGCACGAATACTTCCTCTTGAATCGGCTGCACTGCCTCACTCACATACCGAGCAGGATTAATATATTTTGGCTGTGGGCCACCAAAGCCGCCTCGACCGCCACCGCCGAAACTACGCTGTTTTTTAAATCCACTCTGTGGACGAAACGTACGCTTGCCTTTTGAAAAAGACTGATTTGGAGAGCGAGATGATCTAGACGAACTAGATGAACCACTACGCCCAGTATGAGAATAGGACATTTTTTTCCTTTTGATCTGCCTTCTGGCAAATCTGATATTGGAGCTCAGGCGAAATTACTGCTTCTCAGCCTAAATCTGTATGAATTTCACAACAGATTCGTGTAACACTGAACTCTGCAGACCAGCATTGCTGCAAGTCTAGCTATTAGTACACTGCGGAGAGAATCGCATTATTCGCCAAGTTAAGGGGAATTTCTAACCGAAGATCAGTAGTATAACAGAAAGGTGCCAAAAATACTACTGTAAACACCAAATGGAGCTATACAAGCGAGATAATTAGCTATATAGTCAAAATATAATGACAACATAAGGAAGGTTCTAAGTGGCAGAAATTACAAAAGAAACAGTGACAAATCAAAATCAAGGTCCGCATGCAGCAGTGACGAGAGAAACTAAGCAGGTAGCTACCACAGCACAGCGAACTGAGTACGTGCTGTACTTCATTTTAGGAGCACTAGAAATACTATTAGCCTTTCGCCTGATTTTAAAATTGACTGGCGCAAGTATGGCAAGTGGCTTTGTGACATTTATTTATGGTTTAACAGGAATCTTTGTGCAACCGTTTGAAGGAATTTTTCGCAGTGCGACAAGCGCGGGTGTTGAAACAACTGCGGTCTTTGAGCCGTCAACAGTAGTTGCAATGATCGTCTACGCACTACTAGTTTGGGGAATCGTCAAGCTCATTCACATCTTTTCTGGCGAGAAACTGGAGTCTGAGTAAGCAGAACTCACCTGGCTAAGCAGGTAGCTGTAATAAACAATAAAGGAACTATATGTCAATTCTCTACTGGATACTATTTGGACTAATCACAGGAAGTGTTGCTAACTTCATCTCACCGAGTGCTCAAGGCGGCATTCTTGGCTCAATTGTGCTCGGTATTATCGGCGCCGTGGTTGGAGGCTATCTAGGTGAGCGACTCTTCGACGTAGGTGTGACCGGCTTTAATGTGATGTCATTTGTGGTAGCAGTTTCTGGAGCACTCCTAGTCTTATTCCTCAGTCGCTTATTACTCAAGGGTTAGAGTAGGTACCAAAAATGCACTACTCTTGCATTTTTAGTATTGAAAAATGCTTGTGTTGTCGTATACACTGAGCATATGAAAAAATCTAAAAAGACTCAAGTACGCCAACAAACATTTCGTTGGAATGAAGTCACCCCACTCTCCAAATATTTGGCAATGGCATTGTTTATCACCTTTCCCCTAGTGTCATTTCTGCTTGGAATGGCTTTTCAACAAGACATCACTATTGCTGCGTGTACCGCAAGTTGGTAACTAGAGGTGTCTTCGTATCGCGTGCCCACTGCATAACTTACCCCTTTGTTTAGCTGGTCTCTGAATTTGGTAGCAATGCTTTAGGTATCTGACTCATCTTCAGGTAGCGCAAGGTAGTCCACTGGTGGCAATGCGTTGCCAATTAAGCCTTCAAGATCAGCCCGCATACCTATTGTGTTATCAACCACTCGGCGAATCTGCATTTCTTGCTTTGCCCACTTGTTGGTAAACCATCTTTTTTCTTTCTCAATTGTTTCACGCATGTCGGAAAATGCCTCGACTATCGCTTCGACCCGGTGTTTAAACTCTGTACTGGTAATATATTGATACAGTAGATCAGCTTTTTGAGATTTATTGACATTGGCCATTTTTTCAAAATTGACTCGAACAAGATCGTATCGCAAGGCCATAGCTAACGACACAGCCATTTTGCGTGTTACAACCCAAACACCATCCTGATATCTAAAACTATCCAGACCTTCAGGTGCTTCTGTGGTTACCAAAACGGCAATTTGCGCTTTTGCTTGGCGTTGGTTTTCTTTAAGGGTGGGAATCCATGCTTGACTCCACTTGGCATTTTTCAGTTCCCAAAGAATGACGCCACATTGACTGCCCTTCTTATCTACTACTTCTTGGGTAACATCCGCGCCACGCTGTCCTTTCTTTACCTCAGTGATACCATCCATGGGAAATTCTTGACGGAGTAATGCCTCAAGCTCTAACTCAAAAACTTCTCCCTGACTTTGTTGTGATCCCTGAGCTGCTTTGCGCTGAGCATCGGCGAGAGATTTTTGCAAGTTCTGAATAACCATGTCCTTTTCTTTGTTTCTGAGCTCTTGCTTTTCTTCTGCTTCTTTTAGCACCAATTCTCGGATTTTGGCACGCTCCTCATCAAGTTGACGCTGTTTTTCTAGCTCAAATTTTCGCTTAGACTCCTCAAGCTCTCGTTTTTCCTTACGAATCTTCAACTCTTGTTCTTCTGCCTGGTCAGCTCTTTTTTTTAGTAGAGAGATTTGCTCCTCCTGATCTTTCAGCTGCTTGGTGACACCCTCTTGGGCTGCGGCCTTAGCCTTTTCCTCCGCTTCTTTTTGAATAACTGCTAGTTTTTTTTCTTGCTCAACGGCAAGTTCCTCTTTTTCTTTGGCTAACCGCGCCAGCTCAGCCTTATGCTGTGCTGCTGCTTCCTTTAAAACGGTTTCTTCAAGTTGATGCTTAAACGCTTCACTTGGTTCAAATTGTTGCTTGCAGTGAGGACAGGTAATATGAACAGACATAGGGCTCATCCGGAGTGAAAGTACTAACAGCTCTCGCTAGTTACGCGCTAATTACTTGGAGCTTGCGTACCTGATTCTACCCCAGAATGAACCCTATAAAAGAGTGAATTTTGGTCGTAGTTTATTCGTCAGACTGTTGATTAATATCGACTTGGACTTCGTCAGGAACCTCAATGGCAGCTCCACCATCATCTTGAGCTGGTTGCTCTTGAATTACAGTAGATGGGGTTGCTGGCTGATCAGTATTCGTCCTCCCGGACATAAAATAGAACAGTCCAATAATAATCACTACCAGCAGGATAACCACAGTCAATATCATCGAGCTTGACTGCGGATCTTTAGTTTGTTGTACTGTTTCTGGCATTCACTTCCTTTCATGTACTACTGTAATCAGTATAATTCCTATACGTGAGAAGTGAGTAAAATATTTGTATGGATTTTGTAAGAAAAAAGTAGAATATTGATCTAGTTTTTTCCCACTAGCAAGTGTGCTCCAGTCTTTGCTACTCTGGAAGAGTATGATTTCTACCACAGCTCTATTTATCATTCTTTTGTCCAGCTTACTCTCAGCGTTTATCTTTTCCCGCTTTCACTTACCTTGGGTCGCCGCGTTAATTACTGCGGGGATTGTGATCGGTCCCTTTGGCTTGGGCGTAGTCAGTCTCGACCCAACGCTGGAACTTTTTGGTGAACTAGGCTTGGTTTTTTTGATGTTTATGGCAGGTCTGGAAATTAAGCTTTCATCGTTTAAGCTATACAAAAGATCTATCGTCATACTCTCATTGTTAACGGCTGGCACTCCCATGATTCTCGGCATACTCGTGGCAACGGCATTTGGATATAGCATGATGGTTAGCATGCTGATTGGGATTATTTTTATCAGCTCTTCAGTTGCTGCAATCATTCCCTCACTAGAACACGCCAAGCTTTTACCTACCAAGCTGGGTAAAATCATTATTGCTAGCGCAATGGTTAATGACATCGTTGCCTTAATTCTATTATCCATTTTCTTACAAATTACAAACCCGACAACCAGCCTGCCATTACCGCTATTTTACGGAGCACTAACGCTGATTCTGCTGGGATTACGTTGGGGTGTGCCTAAAGTGCGAGAATTGCGAATGAAGTTTGGTGGTCGTGAAGGAGAGTTTGAACGAGAGATCCGCGTAGTTTTCGCCATGCTGCTCGGAACAGTCGTGTTATTTGAAGTGCTTGGGTTACACGCCATTACAGCGGGCTTTTTCACGGGACTGATAGTTTCAGATGCTATCACCACCGATGAAATAAAGAGTAAATTACATGCCCTAGCGTACGGCATCTTTATTCCTCTATTTTTTGTAATTGTTGGAATAAAAATTGATATTGCTGCTTTACTCAATTCACAGCCTAACACCTGGTGGCTTATCGCAGCGCTGGTGAGTTTTTCTATTCTTGGAAAGTTTATTTCAGGCTGGGCGGGTAGTTGGTTGCTCGAGTTTTCAAGGCCAGAGCGAAAGTACATTGGCTTTGCCATGGTGCCACAACTTTCCACAACCTTAGCTACGGCTTTTGTCGGTTTGCAGTATGGCTTGGTTGATCAATCAATAATTACTGCCATGATTATTCTGGGAATTGTCAGCGTCATGGTGAGTTCATTTGGTTTGAGCGCTTCTAGTCAGGCAATTATAAAAATGAGGAAACAATAACCTCTCATTAACATAATCTTCATATAATTATGCACTGCTGACAGTGTTGCTGACTGTGTTGTGACTGCAAACGCCCAGGTTAATATGTATTCTTCATGAACTCAAATGACTTTTTGATTAATTGACCAAGCACTGCTTCATCGACATCTGCTAGTTTGTTAATATATAAACAGCCAACACTTTTTTTGTGCTTGCCAAGCTTGTTCAGTAAGTCTTCGCTATCTTCATTTCCACTCATGATATAGAGTGACAAATTTTGCTTTCTTGGTGAAAATCCTACTAGTAGCCAATCTCCTTCCTGTGAACTTCTTTCTGACTTGTAGTGATAGCTACCAAACCCTAAGATACTGTCACCCCACATGACTGGTTTTTCTCCAGTTATTTCTACAAACATCTCAAGAAGTTTTAATCCATCAAGCTTCTTTTGCTCAGGCTGGATTGAGTTTAGAAATTGAAGTGGGTCTTTGCTAGTAGGTTTAGTTTTTAGTTCTGCCATAGACGTTTATAACCAACTGCGATGCACTTTTCACTGACCAATTCGCGACAAACTTGCCAAACGAACTAATTGTTGTTCACAACTGCTCCAATGCCTCACGTGCTGGCTGATAATTTTCATTATAGCGTACTGCCAATTCAAACTCTCTGCGAGCTGTCTCAACATCACCTTGATCAAGATAGACTTCGCCTCGAATCTGATAAAGTTCACTATACGCACGATTGCCATTGTTCAAAATATGTTCAATGCGAGGCAGCAGTTCGTCATATTGCCCAAGCTGCTGATATGCCAGCAACGGCTCTCGCTGATACCAAAGCGTTCTGAATGGAAGCTGGGACTCGACCATTTCAAAGTGCTGAACTGACTCCTGATGCTCACCCAAGTAATACGCCGCAACACTGAGGTTAAATCTCGTATATATGTCATCAGGATTGTTTTCTAACCGCTGCTCAAAATCTTGATAGGCTTGTTGCCAGGCAACAGAAGTATCGAGCATTTCTCCCAAAATTGCCTCAACCACCGGCGCATCCTCTGGCTCAGCTAGCACAAGATACTCGTAACCAAATTTCTCCCACATGACATTAAAATCTGCATAGGAAAAATTCAAATCTTTGCCCTGCAACGAATCATCTTGAACGATCACTTCTTGCTCATCATCATAGCCCTTGACCACTCGATAGTGCCCAATATCTTCAGTCGCTGATAGCCAAGTTCTGGTCAAAACGGGAAAGCCATTATTAAGCAGCTGCTTGAGCAACGCAATATCCCCCGCTGGTCGATGATAGGCCACCAGCCCAAACTCTTCTGCCTTGTCCGCTATCTCTTGCAAAGTGGTGGATTTATCATCGTTGTCACCTGAAGCAACCTGGTATGGACGAAGTTGATTGCCCAGCTCTTGCTGAGTTCGATACATCTCAAAATGTGACAGCATCATGGCTAGTGAGGCAGGGCCACAGTTATTAAAGGTCTGAAAATAATGAACATTAATCGGCACAGATGCAGCTGGTTTCGGCTGAGCAAGAGTGATTGTTGGCGAAGGTGGGGGTGTAGTGATTGGGGCAGGAGTGGTAGTTGGTGCAGTCTGCAGCTGCTTTTCATTGCTTGAATCATATACATACATTGGAAGTGTGTGAGTTTGATTTTGGAGTAAGTAAAATAATTGTAAAATGACCGCGCTCAAAAAAACACAAACACTAATGACAATTAAGTGATTTTTCATACGTACACATACCTGGATTCTCTAATGGATTGTTATGCGCTAACTCCATTCACAGTATATCAGAGCATCAAAACGCTTTTCCATTTCAGAAAGTATCGTGTGAGCGTCATATGTATAAAAATAGATGCATCCCCTATTCTGAATTCTGAGCTTTACCTATTCAAGCTATCTTGAAAACAAGACATGGTCCAGCTGGCAACCACTATTAGAAATACTATGGCTATCTAAGGTATAATAACCCTTCTGTTAATTGGAACCACTAACCTATCAAAATCCATTGGCGCTAAGAATCTGTTTAAAGATCTGAGCTTTAGTATTAGTGACGGCGAAAAAATTGCTTTGGTGGGGAGAAACGGATACGGCAAAACCACCCTGCTCAAAATTCTCAGCGGTGAAGACACAGATTTCGGCGGTCAGGTTGAAAGTCGCAAGGGTCTGCGCATTACACTCACCAAGCAAGAACATATTGAAGATGCTCAACAATCAGCATTGGAGTATATCCTAAACAGTGTTCCCAATTACCATCAGTACCTCAAGGTCATCTCTGATTATGAACAAGGTCTTACCACCAACCTTGATCGCTATCTAAAGGTCTTGGAATACTGTACAGAAAGAAAATACTTCAACATTGAAGCGGCAATTACAAGCACGCTCAAAGATTTTGGCATGTCAACTGAGGCAGCACAGATGCCGCTTGCCAAGCTTTCAGGTGGGGAAAAGCGCTACGTGGAGATGACCCGGATGATGTTCTCACAATCCGACCTCTTACTCGTCGACGAACCCACCAATCACATGGATTACTTGGGGAAAAATCGTTTTATAAATTGGATGAGTAGGCTTTCACAAACAGTAGTCGTGGTCACCCACGATCGCGATGTACTACGCAGCGTCAATAGAATTATTGAGCTAAAAGAACAAAAAATTGACATTTTCAAGGGTAATTACGATAAATACATTTCCCAAAATGCCAATCAAACCCTCACATCAGTAAAACTGTATTCAGACCAGCTCAACCGACTCCAAGAAGCCAAAAAACGAGTTGAGTGGGGCATGCAAATGCGCGCCAAAAGTAAGGCATGGAAAACGCGCTACGATCAATGGCTGCGAGAGTACGAAAAAATAAAAGCTGAAACTGTCAAGCCATCTTTTTGGATTGATCAAGATTCAGTCGATGCTATGGATAAAAAAGTAGTCGATTCGTATCACAAATTTAAACAAAAAAATATTCAGATTACCACCGTCACAGAAAACAAACACAGCTCTGATTTGATCAGGGTCAGGAACCTCGCTTTAGGATACACAGAGCCAGTTTTTAGCGGGCTGAGTTTTACAGTCGGCGCAACTGATCGGGTATTTATCAAAGGTAAAAATGGTGCAGGAAAGAGTACGCTCGTGCGCACCATACTCTCGCTAGCAAAAGGACACAAGCCGATCGCCAAACAGCTGGAAGGTGAAATTCTAGTTGACCCTGACCTGCGTATCGGTGAGTACGAACAAGAAATCAGTGAGCGTTACTTATCGCTCCCGCTCGAAGATGCGATCATGCTCAGTTATGATGAGAAAAAAGTACCAATTGACACTCAGCAAGTCAAAAAGTTGTTGGCACAATACTTGTTCGACCCCATTCAAGATGGTAGGCAAAAAATAGCACATCTATCGGGTGGGCAGAAGGCACGATTTCAACTAATAAAAATGTTTATCGGCGAACCAAATCTGCTGATTCTAGACGAACCAACAAATCACTTAGATCTACCTTCAATTGAAGAATTAGAAAACTCCCTGGAAAAATTTGCCGGCGGCATTCTGTACATCACCCACGACACTTATTTCGTCAAACGAATGGGTGGGAAAGTGGTGGAGATTTGACATCCTGCCCACTGGAAAATTTAGAACTACCTAGCAGCAACGAGCGTTTTTTTACTCAAAACTGCTATCCACTCCACTTCTGGCCTACCGTTTGGATCCCTCTCCGCCTCGTTATATTGCTCAGACTGAATGACTTCAAAATTGTGCTCTTGTAATAATGATGACACTTCATCTAAGGTGAAGTATTGAAAAAATCGATCATGACCTGAGAGCTTGTCAGAAACTACTGCCGTTTTATCTGCTGCAGTCTGCGCTTTCACGAGGACATGCAAAATGCCGCCCGTTTTTAAGACTCTCTTAAATTCAGTTAAAGCTTGCTTAACATCAGTCTCCGTTTCCAGATGAACCAATGAGGCATGTGCCCAGACACCATCAAAAGATTCATCATTAAATGGCAATGCCAAAAAGCTGCCAGCGATAAATTCCTGGTCAGGAAACCTTTTTCTTGCTTCAGCTATTAAGCCACTTGAGAGGTCAAGACCAATCGTATTAAGTCCTTTACTACTCAATAACGCAGTATCCCTGCCCGAACCACAACCAGCGTCCAGAATCCTACTATCTTCAGCTAACAGCTCAACGAATGCTGCAAGCTGATCATGAGATACCAAATCTTTACTTGCCTCAGCATACTGCTGTGCATTGTGATCGTACCACTCGATAGTTTCTTTAAATCCTGAGATTTTCATAAAAATAATTTTTTACACAAAACGACCTCAAGCCTGGATCTATCAACCATATCAGCTTAATCAAACGAATACTCCACCTTCTGAAATTTGCTCACAAAACGAGCAACCTCATCAGAAAACAACTCTCCTTTAAATGCCCGATCAATAAAGGCTGCAATCTGCTGCATCTCGGTTTCTTTCATTCCCCTTCGCGTCACTTCCTGGGTACCAATTCTCAAAAACATTCCAGTATCAAAAACATTGTCAAAATTACTGGTGATGTTATTTTTGTGTAACCGATCATACAGATCCCGATAATCTCCAATTTTTTTAGATAAGAGGTGTACTTGATGATTTTCAGAATAACGACCAGTATTAGCGTTACGAACTTCCATTCCTCGTTTAGATAATGCAGTGCCCAGAGCGTTTGAATTTATGATAACCTGCTGAGCATACGCTTGACCGAATTCTTTCATTTCCAAGATAGTGGTAGCAAGTGCAATCATGTGATGTAATTGGGGTGTGGAATACAAACAATCATCTATAATATCATTCGCTTTTTCACCTAATTTTGCATTTTTAAATGCAATCATGCCTTTGTGCGGACCAGGTAATGTCTTATGTGTGTTAGCACAAATTACATCTGCGCCTTCAACAAAAGGATCTTGAAATGTCTGACCCATAATCAACCCCATGGTGTGACTGGCATCATAAATAATAATTGCTTCTGCACC
The DNA here is from genome assembly GCA_040879165.1 of Patescibacteria group bacterium. Taxonomy (GTDB): domain Bacteria; phylum Patescibacteriota; class Microgenomatia; order UBA1400; family PJMF01; genus JBBDKV01. The sequence continues at coordinate 47,504 of JBBDKV010000028.1, read as the reverse complement.
CAACGCTTCTCTGATTTCTCTTAAATTGTGTGGATTAACATAATAAGAAACATCCATGTAAAATGCTTTGGCACCTGATTCTTGATATTTTTGAGCCAGCTTTTCTGTATCGAATGACAGTGTCTTAAAATCATATTCTGCAAAAACATGCTTTCTGCCGACTCGATCCAAAATACCTTGAGTTGCAAAATGCCCGCCGTGATCATGATGCACTGTCATAACTACATCTCCCGGCTCAGTTGTCGACAAAATAGCGCACATCATTGCATGAACACCAGAAAGACAGCTCAAGTTTACAATTTGAGCTCCAAGCATTTCTTTTGCTGCATTCTCAGCAGCTTCAACCAACTCAGCCACTCCGGGAAAACCAAGAGCTGTTAACGGACCAAGATCTACCTTGCCATCTACTCCCGCGCCCATGAAATACCTATCAGCTAACTTAGAACTCATAAATGATCGAGCGGTCTGAGACATGACTGGCTCGTTTGCTGTTAAATGCAAAAATGAGCTATTTCGCACCTCTTCTTCTTTTATTTTTGAAAAAAATTGATTAATGTTCACAATCTCCTTGTCTAATTTGATCAAATACATACTTCAAACTTCTTGAAATACCGCAAATTTATAGCCATTGGGATCTTCGAACAGCAACTCCCTGCAATTCCAATGATTAGTAAATATTGGCGACTTTATCACGCCGCCATGTTTTTCAATGAGCTCCTTAGCACCATCGATATCTGTTGTCTGAATATAAAAAATGATTCCTTGACCACAATTTTTTACTTCAGTGATGTACTGATAATCCTTTGTTGACTCAGCTGATCTCAAAATAAAATGCAGCTCAAATGAACCAAAAATCACTACAACTTTCTCTGCATCAAGTTCTTGAATTTCAAGTCCAAATCCACTAAAAAATCGACGTGTGTTAGTGATATCATTTGTGTAGAGCACATTAAAGGAAGTGCTGTTTTTAAACATGATTTATTATATCAGTTGTTTTGTCAGACAGGCAGCATTGTACTGATTCTGGACGAACCAACAAATCACTTAGATCTACCTTAAATTGAAGAATTAGAAAATTCTCTGGAAAAATGTGCTGACCACTTATGAAAAATACAAACAAGATTGTCTAGATACCATGTAGTAGAATACGTAATTATAACCATATGCTCTCAATCAAAAATCTCTTCATCACAATCATTGCTGTGTGTAGCTTTTCATCAAGCATTGCACCTGTCACAGCACAAACAAATCACTACACGATTTTTATCAATCAAGTGAGAGGTGGTGAGTGTTGTGATGAGGGCAATATTGGGTTCTTTCAAACCCAGTTGCAGACTTTCGACCAACATAATCTTCAGGCACACTTTGCTTTACGCTATGACGCACTCATTGACGAAGAATATCAACACATAATTGAGCAACAACCTTCTCAAGAATATGGCTTACTATTAGAAATTACTCCAAATCTGGCTGCAGCAGCAGGGGTCGAGTACCTTGGTAACTCAACTAGCTGGTATCAAGCCCAGCACTCAATGCTGGTTGGCTATGAGATTGAAGACCGACAAAAACTAATTGACACTATGTTCGAAGCATATAATCAACTGTTTGACCAATATCCAGACTTTACTACTTCCTGGATGATCGACCCATACTCATTACGCTATATCAAAGAAACATATGGTGTGCTCACCCATCAAATTACTCGCGAACAATTTGGCACAGATAGCTACACACTCTATGGTGGGCCAATGCACTATCCATATTTTCCCACTAATAATTGGGCCCTAATTCCAGACTCAAACAATCAAGAAATGCCTGTGATCGTACGTCAAACTATCACCGATCCTGTCTATAACTACGGCGATCGAACTAATGCCTTTACTTCCCAACCGAACGACTACGGACTGCGCGGTGCTCCATTTTCCTACTTTGAATTTCTTTTCAATCAAGCTCACCAACAACCGAATGAATACACATTCGCATTGCTTGGTTTAGAAAACTCGATGGTTGAAGCTTACCAACAAGAATACCTGCGACAAATCGACTATGTAAGCAACTGGGCTCAAACTGAAGCTAGCACCGTAATTGCAATTAGCCAACTGCCACAAATTGTTGCCACTACACAAGACGAAGTATTTGTCTACGCAGGATCAGACATGCAGCACGACCAAACTGCACAAGCATGGTGGGTTCGCAGTGATAACTATAGAGCCAGAATTCGCCAATCTAGTGATGAGATCTTTATCAGTGACATTCGCCTCTATCACCCAGATTTTACAGACCCTTATCTAGACGAAAAGGCAGCAGCGGCAGGCTGGTGGGTGGTTCCATTCACACTTGATGGGTCGCGCTTTTATGGATCTGAAACAGCTGGACTTGAAACATATAATGATTTCCTGTCCAATCGCAAACCAGAGCAAGGGTCGCCTGAACGAATCACTCTTTTCAAGGGAGATAGTGCTAATGTGACTGTGGAAAAAACTAACTCTCAAGCCGTGCTAACGGTGAATGACCAGCCAATTGCGATTTTCCATCCTGATGCTATCGAAATTGACTCTCAATTTGCTGACATTACCAACCTCACGTATCCACAAAGCGAGAATCAACCAACGTGGAGCATGGAAATGATTGACAACACAATTAATTTTCAAGTTGATGAAACAAACTTAGCAACAATTAGAGATGCATTCAGGTCTGATCTATTTCCCGAGGCAGCATATGGCATTCCTGACCAAGATCAGAGTTCACTCTACGTCAACAATCGCTACGCGGTAGCCGGTCGAAATCCAGTTCGCCTAGCTTTCTTTCCCAGAAATGCAGCAGGAAATCCAGTTAAACTATCCAGACTGCCAACCGTGGAGGTTACTAGTCCAGAGGTAAAAACCAGTGTTTTTGATTCAAATAGTCAAAACGGCATGGTTCTGATTGACATTGAATCTAGTCAACATATGTCAGCGACAGTCACTGTTCACGCAGAGGGCGGGTTTAGTGCAACTGAAACTGTGTATCTTGTACCAAACTGTAAAGTACAGCCACTCAGCTGCATTAATCCAGTCAATGCCTATCGCTATCTCAGAAGCTTTTTGGCAGATAAAACAAGAGCGCTCCAGGAATCTGAGCAAGAAGCACTTGATCAACCAAATTTATAATGTATTACCTTAGTCATTTAAAAAAACAGTTTCTATAGTATCATCAATTTCAATATCACAGACAGGTACAGCGAATACTTTTGACAATTTTTTACTAATCTTTTTCAAAGGCGCTACCTCACTCCCATGATGTGAGAGTTCGACTAACAGTATTCCCAAATCTTCTGCGTACTTAGTAGCTTCCTGCTCAAACTCTCCCGCAATATACACCTCTGGTTTTAATTGATCAAAAAACTCACTCATAAACCCCTTCCCTGAAGTTAGCGCTATTTTGCTAAAGATCTTTTTTCGCTCACCAGCAATACGAACATGTCTCGTACCCAATACCGCTAGTCTTTCCAGTAGTTGATCGAAAGTTAATGGATAATTTTCAACAATTCTTACACCCCCAACAATCGTATATCCTTGATAAGAAAGCATTGTAGACTTTGTAGGTAAGCGCAATAAATGTGATAATTCTTCAATAATTCCTCCACTGCAAAAATCTAATGCCAAATGGTGAATAAAAGTCAATACTTTTTTCTGAAGAGTGGTTTATAGTTTTTGTGGTATCATACTAGGTCGCATACCTGAGAGAAAGTAAATACATGCCAGAATCTCTTCAAGCTGCAGTCGCCGTAATTCTTGACCAAGAAGGTAAATCTCAGATTTTACTAACAAGAAGGCAGCAACCAGAAAAACCCCATAAACATAATAGATGGCACCTGCCAGGAGGTGCTGTAGAAGAAGGAGAGTTGCCTAGTGAGACGATTGCTCGCGAGTTAGAAGAGGAGCTTACTTTGAAGTCATTCACGCATATTGCGCACAAAACAGTAGAAGTGCCGAATTCTGACTTCAATGATCAAATGACTCTGTTTCATTTGTTCCTTATTGCAACATCTCAGTCAGCTGACTTAAACATAACTCAAGACCCAGATGCTAATGACATCCGATGGTTTGAACTCAAAGACATGGCTAAGATCCAATCATTTCCACTTGTTACTCTTGCAATTGCAACATTCAAACTAGTTTGAAAATGACATTCATATGTTCAACTACGAAATATTTAACTCCAATGTAGAAAAATTACAGGAATCAGGAAGCAAATTACTTGTAGTATCGGGACCTACTGCAGTTGGTAAGGACACTGTCATTAAATCACTGCCTTTAGAGGGTCCAAAACGCGGATTGAACTTTAGGGCAATTCGTAATTACAGTACTAAAAAGCCAAGGTTGGAAGAAGCCGATAACCCAGACTATGATTATCTTGACACTGTGTTATTTCGTGAAAAAATTGCTCAAGAGGCATTGATTGAATATATCGAGTATACTCAGGGCACAAATACTACAGTGCTAGTAGGGACTAGTATTGAACAAATGATTCCTCAGCGCAATAATGAACACATAGTTTGGAAAGTGAGCCCTAATAGACTGCTTGAAATTACTTCTCTTCTTTCAAGCGACGGGATGCTCCCTTCACACATCATCGTACCTATTTTTCTTGGTGTTTCCCACCTAAGTACATTATATGAACGTGCTAAAGAACGAGCTGGATCAAAAGAAGAATGGCTAACCCGTTTAAGGCCAAATTTTAAACAGAGAATTGCTGATGAGTACGCATTTTGGAAAATAAATAAGAACACTCTGCGACCATATGTCGTGCATAATAATACACATGTTAGCGATACTTGCGCACAAATAATAACTGTGGCATTAAATAAAACAGGTATCAAAGTTTGATATTCTGCAATATGGTACAATAATACACATTATATACATAAATATCAGACACTAATTCCTTAGGTATACATACTGAAATTGAACTTTTGCTCATGGCAGTAACAGAAATTTCACTACATCCCCCAGATTCTTGGAATGCACACCCTAACAATCAAGAACTCAAGCCCACTCAACTTTGGCAGAAGACCGGAGCCGTTGAGCCAGGAACACTTGGTCCAGGTTGCGCCGTGGGTTGCATTTATTGTAACCAGATAGCAATGGACACAGTTGATGGAGAAAAAAATGCTCCTTACTTATCTGGGATGGTTGATGGAGGATTGTCAATTAATACTCGATCCTACATTGGATCAGACTTAGAAAAATATATAACTGTAGATAACCTACTTGCTGAGCTTAAAAAATGGCCGCTGTATACTCCAGAATCACCAGTTATTCTTGAAAATTTCAACGATCCAGGCAACGATTGGCTAGCAACTGCAGAATTGGCAACGCGCTTAACAACAGAGCAAAATCATAGAGCAGCTATCAGCTTTATCACTAAAATGGGCATCAAACCTCATGAAATCATTGCTTTACAAAATGCCCAAGCTGCGGGTGCTCGACTGATTGGCATCGTCACCTACACAAATATGCCCACTGCAATTGAAAGCTCAAGTAGCAAGGTAAGACTGAGCACAATACAAAGACTTAAAGAAGCTGGCATCCCCGTCATCGTATCAATGCGTCCAATGATCAAGGGTATTAATGACTCTCGTGAAAACATCGATACTGTTCTACAACAAGTGGCACCGTACGCTGACACAATTATTGTTGGTGGCTTGTTTGTGTTTGAAGAATTTACATTAGACGCCTTCGAACAAGCTGGATATCCTTTAGACGAATCATATAGCGATCAGATTTACTCTCCAGCAAAAGTGATGAAAGGTCAGTATAAAGAAATTGTTCGGGAACGAGCCGAAGAGTTGGAGATTCCTGCGATCGTTCACAATCATACTAGCTGCGCTATTTCACATATTATGACTGACCATTATAAAACACCTACATCGGATCGATTTACACATTGGATTAGCCCTAAAGGCTTGGAGTTTGATGATGATTGCGCACACTGTCCAGAGGAGCAAAAGCAACATTGCGCTGTTGATGCAGCACAAACTGTTGAAGCGGTTATAGAAAAAGCTCAAGAAGTATTAACTCGCCTGGGTTATGCTGATACAAAACTCAGTCAGTCATTGGATGTACCCAATACCATCCTGATTCAAGACAGTATTTTAACTTTCGAAGAAATCGCAAGCATCAAGGAAGGCTGCAGGTGGTATGTAGATAATTTGCCTGATGCAAGAGGAATGCATCAAAGAACTGTGCAGGCATTGACTGAGGATATGTCAGAAGACGTGTCTTCGTTACTGGCCGGAATGACTTTGATCGGTCAAGAATGGCATATTTTCGTTCGCCGTGGGAGTAGATCAAGTGCCGAAGTAGATCTCATCCAAAAATGGATTCGAAGTCGATCAAGACACCGAGCGCACATTATGACAGTTGAAATACTAGAGGCACAATTTGAAACCGTTTCACAATTGCTGATTCAAAAAAGCCACGGATTGCAAAGTGAAGATGCAATAACACATGAGTTAAAGAGGTTGTTGGTTTGAAATTGATCCACCTAGATTATATCTCTCCGAGTAGATCAGAGCTCCTCCTTGTTGCCCCCATCCTCAATTCGGTACATACTATATTTAGATGAATAACAGCCTAAAACTAATTACCTCAGTTATTGGCTGCGAGCTGGTTGGAATTCTCGGCACACCATTTACCGTCTCCGCCATTCCCACTTGGTACGCAGCGCTCGATAAGCCAGTTTTTGCTCCACCCAACTGGATTTTTGGACCGACTTGGACTGTCTTGTATTTTCTGATGGGTGTCTCATTTTACTTGATTTGGAAGCAAGGCTTAAAGAACAAGCAAGTAAAAACTGCAACTCTGTTCTTTCTGGCACAGCTGGGGCTAAATTTTATTTGGTCTCCCATATTTTTTGGACTGCAATCACCGCTGCTGGGATTGCTTGTCATTGTAGCTTTGTTAGTGATGATTATTTTGACGATGCAGAAATTTTTCTCACTCTCAAAGGTGGCGTTTTACCTACTCATACCGTACGTCTTGTGGGTGAGTTTTGCCACACTGCTCAATGCGGCGATTGTGGTGTTGAATTGAGTGAGCTGAATTAACAAATCAGATTTACTGGTTGCAAAAAGTCTATAATAAACTATATCTCGAGAAAAACATGTTCAGTTGACGAAGCTCGTTCGAGTAGTATCCCACCAGGTTGTAAAAATTCATCCTGTTCTCCAACGTGCTGAGTATACAATATACTTGAGTGGTATCCGAGCTGTGCACTATTTGCGTATTCTGGCAACAACCACACTTCCTGACTAAAATCTTGAGAACTAGCTACTCGCTCTCCTGTTAGTGGATTCAGCTTGTATGCTGCTGTAACCCTACTTCGTGGCACATTCGCCCCTTTTATGAACAGGTCAAATTCTGCATCTGCTTCTACCACATCAGCGATGTACAAATATGTACCATCAAAACTGAGTAAGGCACTTGATTCTCCATCACACGAACCTTCATCAATTTCAGCTACTGCTTGAGCTGTTCCGTCTTGGTACAGTAGTTCGAATCTGTGTTGGACACAAGGAATACCGCCGCTACTTTTACGAATCAAAATAGCTCTCTGAGATGGAAAAAACCCGAGCACATCGAGATCTGCATATGCCTGCGCCATTGAACCATCGTGTATGGCAACATCAAACGCTGACATATTGAAGTCGGCGCCGTATCGATCAGATTCTGCAAGAAATACTGCCGTTAAGACCTGTCCTACTTTCACCTCCATGGCAGCATACAGTCGCTGAGTTTCAGGATCTACTGCTACAGCTAGACTCGCTAATTCATCGACAAAAAAATCAAACGTGTTCAAAAAGCGCTCCAAGTCTTGCTCTAAATCAGGAAACTGCTCAGTTGAAATTTTTTCCAGTTCGGAAGTTGGTTCAACGTCAAAACCATACTCAGTGTCGAAGTATACAAGTACCTGCTGATTGGCAATTATCTGGTAAGCAAGTTTCTCTTTTGGTCTGAGGATGGGTGAGGGATCCGTCGTTTCCTCATCAGCTGGATGAGGCTCGCCTGTTGAGGTTGACGGGTTCTGCTCTGAAGGACTAGCATACTTGGCTGCTCCATACCCAGCGCCAAAGATCACAACAGCTCCAACTAAAATAGCAAAATATTGGAGCCACTTGTGCAATGCTTTTTGCTGGCCATGTTGATCTGTAAGCTCACTAGTTAGATTTTCATGTAACATCTTGTCTGAGCATAGCACAATCCTGGAGTAGAATTAACTCACATCCAATTGTCCGTACAAAGAACTTTCTCCTAAATTTTAAAAACAAACAATTGTTCGTTGTTACTTTCCACACTACCGCCAGAAGCGGTATAGAGAGCTATCGCAGCCTTATTTGATTGAGCGGTGAGCACCCAAATCTCATCAGCACCAACCTCTTTAGCCCACTTTTTTAACTCTGCCAGTAATGCTTTACCAATACCACGTTTTTGATATTTTGGTAAAACACCAATTTCATATAATAATACCTCTGCTTTTCTTGTATCAAATCTTTGTAAACGATGAGCAGTTAAAAAACCGACCAGCTTGTTATTCATATAGGCACCAAAAAGTGCGTTGTCATTATTGGTGAGAAACGCCTCACCTTGCTCTACATCCCATGCAGTGCCTTTATCTAAAAGTTCATTCAGTGCAGAGATTTCTTCGTTTCAAATTTGTTTCAGCAATGCAATTCTGAGATTATTTGTTATGGCTGTCATTGTTAGAGTATAGCAAAGGCTTAAAAATATTTATATGAGATGGTTGTTTATATATTGTTTCTGAACATAATTCTCAGCCCTTTTTATTGACAGAGTCAGGTGTTCTCTAATTGGTAATTCAAGTTTCTGAGGCCAATCAACTAGCTAGCTTACTCCAATGCTCGGTATTATTCCAATTCTCTACGCACCATACATAATGCCCGTCATCTCTAGATGCCGAATACATATTTGCTGAGATCAAGCTATAAAATAAGAGATACGCATGCACTCTACTCAGTTCATCTGATTGCAGGCGTTCTTGAATGTGTGCAAAAATGAGTGCATTTAAATTCAAAACTGAAACTTCTCTATACATATCAGCAAACTGCCATCCAGTCGCAATATCGAATAAATAGTCACCTTTGGTGGTCAGAGTTCCAAAATCTAGCATACTAGTGATCTGGTACTTTTCATCAACTAACATATTGCCTGGGAAGTAGTCACCATGTATGAGTTGAGGTTTGTCATATTCCTGAGCAGTAAAATAAGATCGAAGCATTTCAAGCTTGCTGCTATATTCAATCACATCTTGATTAAACACATTTCCAATTGCTTGATCTTTTGCGACTATACTTTTTTGAATCAATTCCTTCCAACTAGCACTCTTGGTAACAAAAAATTGGTCACTCTCTATCAGCAACTCTGCTTCCTGTATGAGGCTGCTGTGCACGAGCCTAATTGAGAAAAGTGTGTCAACATAGTTGGGAATAAACGCTTTGAGTTCTCTTTCACTCAATGCTTGCAATGACGATCTTTCCAGTGATCTGCCCGGTAATTTTGCCTCAATAACCAAAATATGAGTTTTTGACTCATGAATAGCAATAATGTGCGGCACCTCAAACTGAACTCTGCTTGTGTCCAGCGTACTATAGAAATTTTGCAGTAGTTTAAAGTCTGGAGTGTGTTTGGTTTTTTTATACAGTTTAGCCAAAGTGCCATCAGTCACATCAAAGACCACTGATTGCATACCCTTAGTCAGCAAAACTGCCTCTGTGATAGAAAATTCATCTTTTAAAATTTGAGAGTAATTCTCGGAGCCTTGTTGCGAGTTCATCGTAACGATTATACTCTTCGGTTAAATGAAACTCAAAAGTGACATGCTGTGTACCAAAAAATTAGCCTACTATTGGAAAAACACCATAATCCTTCATCACCCTACTTGCGTTGAGTCCCACCTCTCAACTTTACAATTCTCACTCTTTCTAAACCATATTTATTGAGTTCCTCAGAGACTTGGTCTACTAATTCGTAGCGCTTCTCAAACCGCTCTTCTCGAGACATAGCCTTAATCTCCTCAGCAGAATATTTCTCAAGAAAATCCCTTTCTCCCAGACGCTCAGCTAACTCAGTCCAGAAGGTCTCTTCATCATATTCCTCAATAATTTTGTCCACGTCAGTCTCATCTTCGAACTCACTGGTCGGATAATAGGTGTCACCGTCTTCTGGTTCATGACTGACATATGTACCCAAGTCAAATTCTGCAGCCAGTGAAAAAATAACATCTTCAATTTCTTCATAATCCGTGAATCTATCTTCCACTCGCTGCGCATTAGCCATCCAGTTGCCAAGGTAGACTGCCTTCATGAGGGTAAAGAACTGAGCCTGCGATAACTGAATTTTTTGCTTCTTTTGCTTAGATTTTTTTGGTTGCATCGCTCCTTTCACGTATTTTTCTTGATATACATCATGCGGACACTGGTCGCCCAATTCTTTATGCGGATAAAAATTCCAGATCTCGAGGAACAGACCGCTGTGGTCGACAACCAACTCCTCTGGAATGCCGAGCTCCAGTAAGTCAGTAAAGTAATCAGCGAAATGATCTTGGTAGTTTTCTTCATACACAAAATCAGTAATTTGTTGAAATGAAACTTTGGATTGAAATTTTTGAGCTAATTTCTGATATTTTTTTTGGACCTTTTTTTGCTCTGCAGCGACATCGACGTTTTTGTGGAGTTTTTCCTTTGACTGTGAAAACTGAAGCAACATATCTTTGAGAGTAGGAGCGGGTGTTTTTTCTTGCACAAAGATTTTAATCGCTCTTGAGGTATAGCGAATAGCAAAAACCAGTGGATCAGACCCAACAAAATAATAGGTACGACCAACTTTGGCCAACCGAGCCACAAAACTTCCATCCACCGTATCCACAGAGTCTGCTAAAGCTCGATCATACACGGTATACTTTTTGCCAGTAAAAATAGACTCTACATACACATAGGGCGACTTACTGGACTTATAGGTTTGAAATAGATACAGTGACTGGGATTCAATAATTTGCCTCAATTCATCAAGCTCGACTTGACTTAAATTATCAGGATCACTGAAGTAATACTGCTCAATCAGGCTGGTGCCCGGTGTGTGTCGAAAATCAAATAGCAACCACTCGTTTGCTAGACTGCGCAGCGTCTCTTCTGGTATATCTAGTTGAGCGGGATGCAAATCGCCAAATAGCTGATCAAAAGCTTCATCTAGATCAATGTTGGCTTGAGGTAAGTACTCGAATGCTTTGCCAAGCTTTACTGTGAGCATAAACACTTCGAATTATCTCAGAGCTTCATGGATTATCAAGTCCTGCGCTAAAATTTGAGTCAGTCTATAACTTGACAACAAGCAGCTATGTAAAAATTGCAAAGAAGTACATAACAAATTGCGTATGTATGTAGTGTTTACAGTTATTTCCATCTCATTTTTTACACATTAAACAATGTAAGTAGTATGGAACAATTCGCTGCAATTTTGTATAATATATCCATGTCAAACATTCCTCGGCAATTCCAATTTTTATTTCCTTCTTCTCAAGTGAGTGAGCTTCGTATTGACAAGGATCAAAACTTCATAATCGAGTCACTGCTCAAGAATGCCACACTCGAAGCCTGGCAGTGGTTACGAAAAACATATTCCGCTGCAGACATTGGCGCAGTCGTTAAATCATCCCAAAATCTGCGTAAAAAAGATGTGATGTTGTGGTCACTAGTACTTGACATACCGCATAAGGATATTGCATGTTTACAGACCAAATCCCCAGCTGGACTCAGCAGCTCATGGGCATATTAAGTCCAGTGCTCCCTGAAAAAACATATCTCGCAGGAGGTACTGCTTTAGCGCTGCATCTCAATCACCGAACTTCATATGATCTTGATTTATATTCTCCAAATGAGTTTACTGTCCCAACCATGGTCGTTCGTCTAGAAAAAAGTGTACCAGAGTTTAGGCTAGTTTCAACAGGCTGGCAAACAATCCTGGGAGGAAGTAAAGATACCGAAATTAGCTTGTTCTACTATCAATATCCGCTATTAGAAAACACTACACATTTTAATGACCTACCCATTGCATCGCTGGCTGATTTAGCATGCATGAAGCTAGAGGCAATTAGTAACAGGGGACTCAAGCGCGATTTCTTTGATTTGTATACTATTTGCCAACTTGATGCTTGGAATTTGAGCCAAGTGCTAAAGTTGACTATTAAAAAATATCAGCGTCAAGCGAGCGATGTTCCTCACTTGCTAAAATCTTTAGTGTATTTTGAGGATGCGGAAAAACTACCTGAACGCGCGCAAATTGTAGATAAAACTTGGGAACAAGTAAAAACGTACTTTGAGATAGAGACAAAACAGCTATTTAAAGAAATATAAGCTATTAAGAATAATGTTTGCCTGAATTATCATAACCTACGGCAAAGTTTTTGACACTAGATAAAGCCCAAGCCCATCACGCTACTTAGTTGCTTCAAGTTGCTGAGGCGGACACTGAGAATCAGCATAAGAACAGAAAACGCAGCACTCGCCTTTTATAGGCTTAAGCGTTTCGCCGCAATTTTCGCAAGTGTAAAAATGCTGACAAGCATTTGTAGGCATGTCTTCTTTTTTTTGGCAGCCACATTTAGGGCAGGTAATGGTCGCTTTTGTTTGCATATGCTTTCCTCTTCTGCTATTAGTTTTTACTAGTTTCATTATGCCATCATGCAGTCACTTACTCCAGTAGTTTTAAAAACTTATCAAAGTAATACACTTTTTCTTTTGTTTTACTTTCTGTTGTTTTCAAAATATTTTCATCCTCTAATCCATTCATGTATTCTAAAGCTGTTTTATTGCTTTTAATTTGAGTAGATTCCATAAGTTTGTTCTGAGTATAGAAAGCATTTGAAAATATATATGACAACAGTTCTTGTGAGTAGGTGAAGTTAAACTTTGGCAAAACTTCATTTTTGAACCATTCTCTCAGTTTCAAAATCTTTAATATAGAATTATTAGTATCTGTTGCCTGCGTTTCTGCAGCATTGAGAATAAACAAAACCCACTCTTTCCAATTATCCTCGTATGTGACTTCTCTAAGGAGTCTGTAGTATTCACTTCTATTTTGGTTGATGTATCTACTAATGAATAGTGTCGGGGATATCAAACAACCATGAACCACGAGATGCAAAACCATTAAAATCCTCCCTGTTCTGCCATTACCATCAAAAAAGGGGTGTATGGCTTCAAATTGATAATGAAGCACAGCCATTTTAATCAGGTAATCGGGATCGTTTAATTGATCGTTGTAATATTCTTCAAAATTTTTAAGAAGATTTCTGATAAGTTTTTCTCCCTCTGGGGGTGTATAGTACACCTCACCTGTTTGTCGATTGCCTATTCTTGTACCAGGAAAATTTCGAATGCCAGGTTGTTGCAATCCGAGCTCTTTTTGAATTTTAATGAAATCGTTCGTGGTCAAAAAATTTCTTTTTTTGACCTGATCAAAACCCAAGAGCAAAGCCTTTTTATAATTTTTAGTCTCTTTTTGCTCTGGACTTAGCTTCTCTGAAGAGAAAAGTTCTGCTTGTAGCGCTTCGGAAATAGTGGTGTTAATATTTTCAATGCCCGAACTTTCAACAGCCTCTTTCACTTTGAGTGGTTCAAGTATGATTTCTGGATTTTCTAGTGATCTGATTAAACCATTAAGTTGAGAAATTGCTTTATTAGCGGTAACGACTTTTTTGAGAATTTGTGGATCATCAAGGTCTGCTTGAGGCGGTAGTTTTGGAAGTTGGTTATACGGTAAAGTTTTGTCAATCATTCACCTGTTAGTATAACAACTATGTAAAAAATGTAAAGTATTACATAGCAAATTACTTACGTATGTAATAATTACACGGTTCTTTTGCCAACGCGAAGTTCACAGGTTAATACAACTTCACGTCTTAGATCAATAATTCATAATGTAGTCATGATTGAATTAAACTCAATCAACACTAAGCAGCTCTCTTTCAATCCTTTCCCTCATCAAATCTCTGACTTCGCGATATACTGACAGAATTTTTTCTGGATTCCCTTTCGCCTTAGAAGGGTCGGGGAAACTCCAATGTATTCGCTGCTTAACATTTGGGAATACTGGACAACTTTCAGTAGCTTGTTCACAAACGGTAATGACCGTGTCAAATTGTTGATCGAGATATGTGTCGAGTGTTTTTGATGTCTGAGCAGAAATATCGATACCAATTTCTTTCATGACTTGCACCGCTTCAGGTCTGACAAATGTTTGCTCAGTACCAGCAGAAAAAACCTCAAACTTGCTACCACCCAGATATCTGAGTAAACCTTCAGCCATTTGCGAACGAGCAGAATTGTGAGTGCAGAGAAACAAAACCTTCATAGTGTGAGTATAGCAAATGGGTTTGAGCTTCACTACTTACTATCTACTTATTGCTTCCACTCAGTTAAAAATAATTCATAGGCTAATCTCATGGCTATAGTGCCCTCTGTGGTAAGCTTGTGATTGCTGACAGGTAGAATTACTGTTCTAACTTGGTCAAACTTTTTTTGTAACTCCCATAGTCCGTCTAGTGGACATAAAATATCGTGCCTGCCATGAACAAGTACAGCGGGAATGTGAGTAATTGCTTCCATGCCATTCAGCAGTTGATTATCTTCAAGAAAGCAGTCATTGGAATCATAGTGAAGAAATGTCGAAATTGAGGCAATATCTTCCTCTGTTACGCTCTCTGCCTCTACCAAACCTACTTCTTTTTGCGAAGTCATTAAATTTCCTTCCCAACTCATTAGCTCTGCAATTAACTCCTGCTGCTTTTCACCTTCTGAATCTTGAACCAGATTCAGTAATTGCTCGGCTTGCTGGGTTTTTTGAATACCGTGTCGAGCTAAAAAGCGCTGATGGTGCTCAAATAAATCTGGAAACAATCGAGTTACTCCAATGGCATCATAGAATGACCAACGAATATCTTTCTTTCTAGCTAGGAAAATTGAACTGAGCAAAAGTCCCTTGACCTTATCAGGATGACCTTGTGCATATGCCAAAGCTAAAGTTGACCCCCAACTCGCACCGGTCACAAACCAATCTTTTATTTTTAAGTGTTTTCTCAATCGTTCAATATCGTCAATTAAGTCTGGTGTAGTATTATTCTCAAGTTTTCCCAGTGGCTCACTTTTACCACAACCTCTTTGATCAAACGTGACAAGATGACATTCTTTTAGATTAAAACTTGCAGCATGTTGCGGCTTGGACTTTGAACCAGGTCCGCCGTGTAATGAAACTATCTTTACGCCATCTCTATTTCCATATTGGGCATAGCTAACCTTGTGTCCATCTTTCTCTGGCAGAAAGCCAGAGTCAAAAGGCTTGGGAGTTGTTAGGATCGACATGAGGAGATTATATCAGGAAGTCTAAAGTTTATTATTGGCGGATCAGAAAAGTATTGAAAATGAATAGAATTGTAAGTATCTTTGAGTTGTTCTCCCGCTATCAGGAATATTAGGTGCCGGCTTTAATGTCGGTTGTCAGTTCGACTTTGCCACATTGGGGGCATCTAAATGCATATACTGCCTTGCCTCCAAATGACATTCTTTTCACCTTAACAAAATGTCCTTCGTTGAACCATTTATTACCATCATGCATCAATCCGCCTGTATCCATTTCTACTTTGCACTGTGGACATTGCATATATTCTTTTTTATTGAATACAAAAGTCTTACTATGGCTAGAAATCTTTACCAACCGTAGTCGTACTCAATGCTATCGTAGCCAGAGTAATCGTAAGAATTATAATAACTAGATCTACCACTATTAGAGTCGCTCCAATTATTTTCGTACTCCCAACCACTATCATTGTAAGAAGGAGTATACCAATCATCAGAATAGCTTGATCCTGAATAATAAGAATCATTGTAGCCGTATCCATTGCTAGCAGACGGTCCAGTGTAGGAATAATTATCGTGAGTATATGCATTCGGTCGAGAGCGGTAATGACCACTTACATGAGTGCCGTCACTTCTATAATAGTCATTAACCCAATATGCAGAAACTGGAGTAGCAATTAAAAAACCAGCTGAAATAAAGAGTGCTAAGAACGAGAAAAAACTTTTCATAGTTTCCTGTAAACTAATGTACCTTAATATGATGTAGTCTACCACAAAAAAAACTGCATTAGTTTATAGATTTTGGCATTTGTGTGGAATTGCTCCACAACTTGTCTGTGGTTCTACTAACTTTAGTGTGATTTTTTTGATTGGCCATCAATTTGATTTTCGCATTATCGCCCAACCCTATTGCGGACTGCATTCATCGCTGCGCCATTAAACGAACCTAGGCATCAGTTAACGGAAAATACTGATTGATTTGTTGGTAGAATCGAATAATGTTCTGATGGCAGTACGTGTAAAGACCACATATCAGACGACCAATAGAAATAATACACCGGATCGTTAATCGGGTTGACAGCGGTAAGTTTTGGCAGATGTACACAATCTAACCCACGCTTCTGCATATTCTTTACCAATTCATCTTCTCCAAGTGTTACTCGATAACCCATACAACTCTCTTTGCTTCTAAGCAATAAGGGTTGATGACAATAAAAATATGTCACATCATTGTCTGAATAAGAAACATCAAAATAATTGTTAATCATAGTATCGGGCGACCCAATTTTTTCCAAAACCGCCGCCTTTGTCAGTGCTGGCTTGATCAACTCATATCTTTCGCTTCCATATTTATATGGATCAATCTTCGTTTCTTCAAGAAATTCATTCTTGTGGTTATGTATCGTGCAATCAAATACAATTTTCCTAATTCACTACAGAAATAGATGAAACAATCTCAGTGAATTCATTGAATATTTCCTGATCAAATACAGGCATGTACAAATCAATTTCACCAACTGGGGTCCAAGGTGAACAGAGCTGTTTCTCTTCTGCAGTGGGTTCATCCCCGTATGAGCTAATTGCTTCTGCATAGCTGTTTTGATCGCAGATACCATACTGTATCCAGGAGCCTACGCGGCTAACTCCAGATTGATCGATAGTATAAATTTTCCACTCTCTTTCTGCATTAGGTATTGAAGCAACATAATTACACCAAACACTCATGCCCATTTTCTGTCTGTCAGCATCAAAATAGCATGTTGTTGTTTCAAATAATTGCTGCCTGATGAGAATATAATTACCTTCTTTTTCAAATAGTACGTTGGTGCCATAGGTATCTAAATCTGGATTGTTAGTATGCGTGAGTATCTTCCAAGAGTTTGGGTATTTTACAGTATAGTTCTGATAATATTTTGCTCGATTAGGTTGACCCGCTAAATGCGTATATAGTGAAAATTCTTCGTTAATTCTTTCAATGTTTGAACTCAGTTCTGTGTAGTCAACGTAATTGATGCTCTCTTCAACACTGGTTTCTTTTTCTAACTCCTCATCATCATGTTTAAAATTATTTGATTGATGATTTTTCTTCGGAATAAAAACTCCACGTCCAGTAGGAATTTTTGAGGCACTATTATTTACTTTCTTCTCATCTAGAAATGGTAAGTAATTAAAATACTCACTTAAAACATTTGAGTTCAGAAGCCAATAAATAGCAATAGCTACTGAGCAAATGAGTCCAAATATAATGAGCAATTGCCTTTGAGTCATACGTAATTATATCAAAAAATTGAGCTGTTCTCCTGATGAAAGCTGCCAGCCAATTTTCCAATTGCCAGGCCCATATTTTTCATCCCAAGCAGCGTACAAGCTGTCACGATTCTTACCAAAGAAACCGACTTGCTCTACTACTATCCACTGTTCGTCAGTAACTTCCTTTTCTGCTCTAGCTGAAATCTCTGGATTTTTCATTTTCAGAAATTATAACAGAAGGCTCTTGACTCTATTTTTGGTAACTAACCCTGAGAAAATCGTTTGGCTGTATGACCCGGTCTAGAGCATCTGAGTCTTCATTCCCGTTAATGAAAAAGCGCAGCGTCCCAACTTCATTGGTACAAAACGTTTGGTTAGTGCCGGTAACTAAGCAGTCTTTTTCTAGCGAAAACGGCAGACTTTCAAAAAAGTCCGCCCAGGTAATGCCGGTTTTCTTTACATGTACAACATTCGGATCCGACGCCTCAATATACACATTGCTAGACAGATTGTGGTACATGGTATTAGTAAATATACGCTTGGTACCCAAGGTATACACTTCGAAACCAGCAGTGAAATCTACTTCCTGACTGTCTACTTCTCTGGGGATGGTCTCGGAATCTGGGCTAGTGAGCACTGAACTGACTGGTTCCTGCTGGTTGCCCTCTGGTAAAGAACAGCCCGCGAGCAGCAGTCCAAGAACAGTAATCAAGGCGAAAAAATTCGTCATAGTAGTAGTATACAATGTAACGCTGGGAAATCAGTGCGCGGTATATTACAAAAACAGCTTTGCTATATTCAGCATGTTCACTAGTTGGTTCAACCTCGATGAAAAACATCACTACCAATCACGGTTGTCGTATAGCGTGCTAACATCCAATATTGAGACTTTCGTCAATTTGAAGTGTTGTTGAAACCAGATTGTTGTCTTCTATGATCCTGGTATACCAAGTTCCATTTCCTAAATAATTAAGTGCAATATCCCACAGCGTTTCTCCTCTGCGAACAATATGCGTCGTACATGTATTTGCTAAGTCTGATGTGTCAGGGGTATTAATTCCCATCACTGTTTCTCGTGGATACAGGACGGCATAATACGCCATATTCGATGTTGTGTTTGCGATCAATGAGCGCTCTGAGTCTATGACTGTATTATTTTGAATGAGTTTCCATCTCCTGGCATCTGCATCAAACCAACCGATCCGCAGTGTATCAGGTTGGATAGTATGAAAACGGTTCAGATCAGAAGTAAGTAGTAATATTGCTGGAGATTGAAGCTTCTCAACTGGATACCCGTTAAAAGCTGATACTGCCGATATGCGATATATTTCACTAGCGGTGTTATAGCCCTGTTGCCATGGAAACGGAACAGGTGTTGGAGATGTCATCAAGTCTGAGGAAGTAACTTCGTCGATCTTGACAACTAAATCCAAAGATCCTGCTGGGGGTGTGAGAATAAGGCGAGCTTGGTTTGTCTTACCTATCGATGATAGTGTCTGTAGGCTTCCTACACGTGGCCCTGCGTTTGGACAATGCTTGAATGACGCTGGGCAGGACGGTGGGCGAGTGGTGCCTGAGTGCGAAGAAGAACTGTTTGAAGAAGGTGTTGGCGTCGGCGTTGGAGTGGGGGTAGGTGTTGGCGCAACATATGCGTACCAAACTGGCGAACTATCACCCACCTGCCAGGATAAATACGGATATCCGCTATTTTTATCTGTGTCATTAGCTTGCATGTCCCATCCTGCATCAGTGAATGTTGTCAATTGTTTCATCTCACTTGTTGTTTTTGGTGTGCCTTTGCCTGTATCACTTTGTCCTGAGGTGTTTTGATCGTAAAAGCTATTAGTTACCGTATCGTTATTGACGGCAACAAGCCCACCCGTTGGGCTGTTGCCACTCACGCTGCCGATAGAATAAGAATTACTGATAGTATCGCCATTCGTACCAGCAAGCCCTCCTGCAGTTACTCCTGCGGCAGTAACGGCAACGTTAGCATATGAATTGCTGATTGTCCCTCCATTATTGTATCCGGTTATCCCTCCGACAATATGAGCGTCAGTTGCTCCAACCGTTGTCACCTCACCATGTGCGTATACTGTATCAATAGTTGTACTGTTTGAACTTTGTCCGACGATTCCGCCAACAATCCGCCAAGCCGTAATGTCAAGATCTTCCATACCGACATTAGATATCTCCGCGTTGTTGGTATAGCCAAAAAGACCAACATTTGCGCTATTAGTTCGATTGATAAAAAGATCGGAGATTACGTACCCTTGTCCATTAAACGTTCCAGAAAATTGAGTAGAGCTATTTCCGACAGGATTAAAACCGGCACCGCTATTCCAGTTAACGGTATCTGAGCAATCAATATTATTTGCTAATTCGTAATCCTCTGAAAGATTCTGATCCATATTTTGCAGTTGGGTGCAATTGGAAATACTGGTCAGAGCATGGGCAGAAGGTACAAAAAGAAATTGGGCAAGCAACAAGATCAATGATGTGAACAACCATGTATTCCATACAGTCATGTTTTCATTATATATAAAAATTCACTATTTTTATATATTTGATATTAATTGAAGTGATGAAAGTTGAGGGTGAAGAGTGAGGCTCGCCTTATTGAACTTGTTACGAAACAGATAGGGAGTGGTTGTTGGGGATTCATAAGGCAGATGTAAATAAATTTACTAAAACTTACGCAAACTTATTGACAAAAGATTAATATGGTATAGAATAATAATTAATATAAACCATATTAGTAATATATGCTATGTCATATCTTTCAACCAAACTTGCCACCAGAATTGATCAGAAAAAATTGCAGTTACAGAAATTACGTCCCATTCCAAGCACTGCAATTAAAAAACTCCAAGAACGCTTTGAAATTGAAATGACTTACAACTCAAATGCGATTGAAGGTAATAGCTTAACACTAAAGGAAACCTTTTTAGTAATAAATGAAGGAATTACGATAAAGGGAAAACCATTAAAAGATCATCTGGAAGCAAAAGATCATCATGATGCTGTAGAACTGGTTTATGAGCTTGTAGACAAAAAGTCTCGACCCACACTTTCTGAACACCTGATTCGTTCACTCCATCAATTAGTAGTCAAAAAGACAGATGAAGACATTGCGGGTAAATACCGTAAGACAAATGTTTTTATTGCTGGAGCAAAACATATACCACCAAAGGCGATGCAGGTTCCGATTGAAATGAGAGAGTTGTTAAGATGGTACTCCAAAGAACAAAATAAGATGCATCCAATTGAGTTGTCAGCAATTTTTCATCATAAGCTGGTCCATATTCATCCCTTTATTGATGGAAACGGAAGAACTGCTCGATTAGTTATGAATGTATTGTTACTACGAGCTGGTTACCCATTGGCTGTAATTTTAAAAAATGACAGGAAAAAATACTATAGAGCTTTACAATTAGCTGATACTGGTGATTTGACACTCTTAATACGGTTCATTTCGCAAGCGGTTGAGCGCTCAATAGACATTTACCTAAAAACACTCACTCCCAATACAAAAAAAAGTGAAACGTATTTACTATTATCAGAAATTAGCCCAAAAACACCGTATTCAACTAAATATCTTAACTTACTTGCCAGGCAGGGAAAACTTGAAGCTCATAAACAAGGAAGAAACTGGTTGACTTCAACCCAAGCAGTTCAAAGGTATATTGAAGGAAGGGAGAGAAAAAAGTGATGCTCCCCCCGGTGAGATGGTGCTCGAATGAGGGAGGAGTGAAAGAGATTGTATTACATCAGTTGAGTGCTTTGATGTCTGTCAGATTCTTAAAATAGGAATCACAACACTAATGAGAGGGAGGCGTCCGCTGCTCTTTTTATTCTTTCGAGTATCTTTCTGGTACACATAAATATTTGATCCAATTAAAAAAGCAGTCATTCTCATAAGATTGATCAAACCAAATATAACAACCACTACTGTAATACTTGCTGTTATCATGATGATCTCCTCACAAAATGGAGTAATGAACGAAATTGATCAACCGCTGCGTAACTCAATACGTGAACAACAACAAACTGACCAGTATCTGGTACGCTCATCACACCGCCAATAGCCAATGTTGAGGAGTCAAGTACTTGACCTGTAGAAGTATTGTACATATGTTTCTTTAAATATATAGGCCTAGTTAGAGACTGGTGCAGACAAAGTAATGCCTGATGTAGTTGGCGAGTAGCCCAAAGCACTCAATGAGAGTACAGCCCAGTTTTGTGAAGAAGCACTGTCTCTCTTTCCCCAGGAGTAGTCATCCTCATTGTATCTAGATAAAATAGCATCTTGAAAAACTTCTTGTGCAAGTTCAGGACTAGTGCTTTGTAGCGCAATGACAGCTCCTGATGTAGTAGGAATATCAGCGTAATCGGAAAGAGTACGCCCTTCCAAACTATACTCTGTCGATATAAATCCATCATCAAGCCATTTTTGCTCATAAAAAAGTCCGAGACTTTGTAAGATGAGTCCTGCCCGAGGATCTTGAGCATCTTGACTCATTCTCCAAGCCACTCGGTAGGCATCATAACTATAGCTATCTGCACCAGCTGGCACAACAGATTGTGCCGAGCTCAGAGATCCATTCTGCTCAACTGCTATCCAGTTTGGAATAATTCCCTCTGTCGAACGCTCTTGCACCTCTGTGAGCAAACTATAGGAATCAGTAATGAGTCGGTTCCAATCATTCTCATCTATCTTGGCAAAATATCTATAATAGTATGGTGAAAGGTGCGATGGATTAACCAGTAGCTTACTTCCCGGCTGACCGTCGGGAAATGCCAACAAGTATAATCGGTTGTTTCTTTCTATTACCTCATGGCTCCAAATATCTGCAATAATTATTTTTGCATCTTCTTTGTAACTTTCATTACCCCACTGCAAGTAGGCCCCGTAGAGAGCAAATGCAATATTTTGATCGGAGTAACTCAAAGAGTTGGAATCAAAAATATGATTCTTGCCATGCTCATCAAGTTGCATTTTCCATACGAACAGTGAATCCGTCTCTCGCACTTGCATGTGTTCTTTTGTCCACGACCACACAGAGTCAAACGCAACTTGGTCATTATGCTCCAGTGCTTGCAGCAGTGCATATGACTGACCTTCTGAAGTGGTGGTCCAGTTGGACTTATCAATTACCTGCCCGTCATCTTTAATGAAGTGTCTTTTATAAGAACGCCAGCTATCTACAAGTAAATTATTTTTATTCGGATCGAGCTTATAGACTTGCGCCCAATCTCCATTAGTACTTATAAGTTTTGAGATATCAATATAGCTAGTGGTGTTTTTTCTATAATCTGCCACTAATTGGCTATGATCGAATGTCTTGCTCAAAAATGGCAAATACCCTTCAGAAAAGTGGTAAATTTCAGAGTGAGTCACAAGCATGTACTCAATGGTGTACGGATCTTCGTGAAAAACACCACGACGAATCTCTGGATCAAACTCTATTTTGAAACTTAGTTCTGCATTTTCAAATCCCTCTACACCGCGCAACTGTGGATAGGCATAATTATTTACAGAAATTTTTGCATCTTTGGAAACGTTTTGAACAACCCAGTCTATTGCTTTCTGTTGATTGATCGTCTCATTCACAGTAAACGCAGGAGTTCCAGAAGTAACAAACATCAGTGCAATCAGAAATACAGAAGTACATGCATAACCTTGCACGCTAATGTGGTCCTTAGCCCATATCACTGGTCGAGCAGCCATGCTTCCAATAAGAATAGCAAAAAAGGGAAGAACGCCGATAATATAAAAGTCAAAAACCAACTGCCCGCGAGCTAAAAATAAAATTTGTGCAATAGCAGTTAGAGAGATAGCTTTGATCGCTTTGTATTTATCATTGAGAATCATACTGGTAAGTAGCGCTATACTCCCCAGTAGGATAATCCATGGGTCACGAGCCAACCATACACGAAAATTGCTATAAAAATCACTGTCTTCAGCCCAAGGCATCAAACCTTTGCCTCGAGAAGCCTGCTGCTGCAGCGTTTCAATTAGACTGACTTGATCCCTACCATCACCCCAAAAACTTGCCGGCAACAACTCGCCTTTCATCCATGCATAGAGAGGGTACAAACTCAATAGTACGCCAACTGTGACGAGCCATTTACCAATGGTCCATTTCCAAATACTCGGATTTGCGTGCATCGCACTTATGTAAAGAATTACTGGTCCACTAAATATGGCATTTTCCTTAGTTAATGTTGCCAAAGCAAAAGCAATTCCGCTCATCACTACATGACGAAGTTTCTGTGGAGTGACTGTGGCAAAATAGAGTGACCACAGCATCCAAAATACCATAATGTTGTCCAGTAGAATTCGTCTCCCGTAGTAGAGTTCAAGCGGTGAAAGGGAAAATACGATTACTGCAATCGATGCTGCCAGCTTTTGTCGAGTGATTCGCTTGGTAATAACATAGAGTAGAAATACCGACACCAAATGAAGTACAAAAATGAAAACTCTTCCAGAATGCAAAGGGTTTGGACCAAATGTCTCCAAACCACCAGTTAGTCCCAACCATGCACCGAGTAACATCCAGCCAGCTGGAGCGTGATCGTAGTAATAGGTATAGGGAGAAAGCTTTCCCTGATCAATAAATGACCATGCCTGAGACAGATAAGTGCCCTCATCATTTTCAAAATATGGATAATTAAACATGTTCGAACTGTGAGCCAAACCTGCCACTAATAGTAAGAAAATCACAAGCCACGTCTCGAAAGAGATTTTGATAAGTCCAGAAAAAGTTTTATAGGGTGAAGAAAATAATTTTTTCATGAATATTTTGCCACTGTGCTTGAGTCTGCTTCTGCTGTTGATCGATGTAGTCCTAAGTGTTGAGTTTTTTCCCATTCGTTAATCCCCCGCATTACACGCCAAGTAGCTCGCACAGCACTAATACCTAATAAAATCTGAAAAGGAATAAGGGATAGGACAAGCCAGGGATACACCCACCATCGGTGCTTCAAATCATAATCTGTAATAAATTCATGCATTGCAAGTATTGCTACAGATGCATGTACCAACACCATGAGCAGTGGCAAAAAACTTAACATACCAAACATTACTGATAAGTTTGTCACCAGACCCAAAATAAGCAGTGGCGGGGTTAATATAAAAATAAGTGCTTGTTGGATCGGATAGGAAAGCGTGTAAAAAGCCAAAATTTTTTGAAAAACTGAAGGATATGCACGCCAATCTCCCCTTAATAACACTTGTATAAATCCCTGATTCCATCGAGTCCTCTGTCGAATAAAACTACCCACTGTACTTGGTGTTTCTTCCTGAGTGGCGTGAACAGGATCATAGGTTGTTAAACAACTGGCTCCTTGCGATGTCAAACGTATGCCAATTTCTGCATCTTCTGTGAGACAGTTCTCATCCCAGCCATTCAGCTGCTGTAAGACAGATTTCTTAAAAAAAACTGTGTTGCCTCCTAGAGGAACAACCTTGTGATGTGCGTGAAAAAAAAGTCGTGACTTAAACCAAAAATAGTATTCTAGGACATTATGTGCGCTGTACCAGTGGGAATCGTAATCCATAAGTTGTACGCCCGCTTGTAAAATATCTATTTTCTTGCTCACTAATAACGTGTTAGCAACTTGTAATATATCTGCTTGCACTTCATCTTCGGCATCAAAAATTGTAATTATTTCATGCGAAGCCTTTTTCAAGCCAATGTTTAAAGCATGCGGCTTGTTGATAGGTCGATCAGAAAAAGTGATGACACGAGCATTTGACATCTTATGCTCTCGAATAGCATTTTTAGCTTGGGTAATCGTTAATTTGTCTGAGTGTTCACAAATTACTAAAATTTGATATTTGTTCTTTGGATAACGTATTTGAGACATCTTAATAATTGTTTCTTTAATCACCGCTTCTTCATGACGAGCAGGAACAAGTAGTGTAAATCCGAAGTGTTCTTTGAGGAATAATTTTGGTGAACGTATAGCAGCGAGTCTATCTGGATCCTCCCAAATAAATACATTAAGATAGGTACTCACTACTGCCTGGAGTAGAATAAAAAGAACAAGTGCTATAAAAAGTGCCGTAAGCATTCTGTCTCTACTATTAATTAATGGATGTTTTTTAAATCACTGCTTCTAGATTCTCAATACTATTCAAAAATAACCACGCTATTAGCACTTATTATATATTATGTTAATAATAATTAATATGAACATAAATTCTTAGGTAGTAAATGATCACTCTCTTGTAATTGGGAAAATTGATGCGCCAGCAGCATTTAATGTACCTGACCAATCTTGTATCAAGGAGGGAAAACCACAATCTGCAGGATACCATGCCCAAGCGACCCAGGACATTGAGTGTTCATTGGCATACTCTACTAGTTCTTTCTGAAAAACTCCTTCACAAGCACTAGTATCTCCAAACTCTGTAATCATCACGGGGTAATCTGCAGAGAGAAAACCGAAGTGAGCATCCCAGTCTTGCCGTATTTGTTTACCAGGATGTTGTCCATACGGATGCGTTCCATAAATAATGTTTTTACCTTCTACGCGAGCGAGGGGTTGATGATCATAACCCCAATTAATACCATTAACGACAATTAAATTATCTGCACCGACCTCGTTTCGAATTAGATCTGCCATGGTTTGCATGCCAACGGCCTCAAAACCATCCTCATTAGGTCCGCCATTCAGCCACACTTCTGGAGATATGTCATGTGGCTCATTATATAGTTCGAATATAACTTCTGAGTTATCCTTATACAAAGTCGCAACCTCTCTCCAAAAGATTAAAGAATTCTTATCTGCCATAACTTGCTGCTCTGCGACTGGGTCTAAACCTCCCTTATCTGACCAGTGCAAGTCTAACATCACTGCCATGCCAAGACTATTTATCCACTCAACAGACCTATCTACAAGCCTACGATACTCTTCACTTTGTAAATAATACTGCTGATTCAACGGCAATCGCACGAGATTAATTCCTAGCTGTCGCATCTTAGCAAAATCCTCACGGGAGATATTCTCTCCTGTTTGCACCCATTCTAAAGATGGACGAGCAACACCTACAAACTGATGTGGTAATCCATCTGAGTTATATATACGATTTCCCTGAGTAAAATATCCCGCTATCGCTCTGTTCTCATGTTTATTTTTGATGCTTTTCACAAATCTATTTTTTTCTGCTAATGGTATATCTGCAAAGTCTATACACTGACCAATACTTGAATGATATACCAAAATGAAAGCTGCTACTCCTAGTAGTAAAACAGAAAATGCTAAAATCCATGGGTACTTAATGTTTTTCATAATAAGATGCTTAGTATTCTACATGATTTTTTAAATTATTTTCTGCCAAGAATATTTCAAATATAAAAAAATCAATTTGATCGTCTCGGCCATGCTAGACAATAGAGTAATTTTTGATGATAAACGGAAACTATAATTGATCACTGAGCTTCGCTGATCTATTATGATTAGATATGAATACTGCTTCTCCTCAACCTAATCCCCAACTCAGCAATGAGTTATTTACTCGAACTATTCCACATCAAAATGGTAACCCCATAACAGAACCTCTTCCATTGTTCGCCTCCACCTCACTCGACTCAATCAGCACGTATGGATATCACTACCAGTCCGAGTCCAAGGCAAGCCGTCCTACTGGGGGCATAATAGTGAAAAAAGATTGATATATAGATTTATTTTAGACATCTAATGCAAAAGCTCCCCCAGCAGGTCAGTGCACGAACTAGGGAGTGGGTGGAGGAGTACATTTTTCAACTAGAGCCCAAAGGACAAGTTCAGTTGAATTTCCTCAGAAATTGAATTTTTCTCCTAATCTGTTACGCAACCAATGGTATCCATCTTGGGAGTTGACTTCTATGTACCAAACCAAGGTTGTGATGGCTAAGTACAGCAAGTATGCTTTGATTCTTTCGTGATAATTATCATAGGAAATTCCATTCTCAATACAATACTTCTTGTACTCTTCAGTAAAATCTATATTGTTTCCCCAAAATTCTAGCCAGGCAATATCAAAAAGTGGATCACCATACATTGACTCAGCCCAGTCTGTGACTGCCGTGACTTCCAAGCCTACAGCGAACATATTATCGTTGGCAGGGTCACCATGAACAAGTTTTCTTTCCTCAGGTAAAACAGGTAGTAATGCTTCAAATTGTCCAAACAGTGCATTAAGGTATTCAACATCTAACACACCTCTTTTTGCCAGCTGCCGCCATTCTTCCTCGTCATGCATGCTCGTTAGATAGTCTTTCCAGCTCGAACTCTCTCCTCGACCTTGATCATCCCATTTTCCAAACCCTTCAAACCGAGTAATGTCGGTGTTATGAACGGCAGTCAATGTTTCGAAAAGTAATTGAATTGAGCCAGGATTCTTTTCTAAATACTTTTCATAGACCTGAGCACCTGGTGCTTTATCAGTTAAGCAGTAGTAGAGCCCAGATCTTTCACTAATATGTTGCAGTTGAGGAATTGGCACACGATCAGAAGAGAAGTGTTTTGCAGCAAAGGCATCTTTATCAAATCCGCTTCGACTCTTATTGACTCTTAAAACAGACTCTTTCCCTTCAATTCTGACTATGAAGGCTTGCGATAGTTCGCCGCCGGCAATTCTTTCAACAGTCGCACCCTCCATCCCTTCAGTTGCAAGAAATACGCTAGCTTGCTCATCTGAAATAATTGTTTTTGCTTCTGTCATAGATTCTTATTCATTATTGCTTGAATGGTGTGTCATCAACTTCAAAGTAAAAGCTCTCAGGCCTGCTGTTTCTCCACTCGCTGTACTAGCATTTTTATAAAGTGCAGATAGTTGCTAATTTCTGTAACAAAAGACTGGTCGTGACTTTTCGAAAATAATTCCGATGTTTTCATTCTCCACAGAGCTGCGCGCATCAGAAGCTGATTATTCTCAGTAGTATTATCCATCTCCTGCAGCAGGTTGTCGGGCGCCCCTTCCCAGACTATTGAATCAACGATGATAATGGCAGTGGCGTACTCAGCTGACCGCCAGTATGGTGAGAAATCAATAATTGCTGGTGGAAAAGTGGGATGAAAGAGAATGTTGCCAGTCATATCACCATGGATAAGCTGTTCTTTGGCTTCAATTGGTTGAATATGTGCGCTAAGGGAATCTGTAATATGCTGAACTGCTGGATGAAACTCAATCGGCTGCTCAGACCACACAGCAAGATCAGCTCGCTCCCAAGGTATATCTCGCTTGCCAATAAAATCGGGCTTACTAATCCCACGCAACTTTTCATGAAAACGACGAGAGACCGCGATCTTTTCAGTCCAATTACCCTTTTTCTCATCTCCCTCTAGATACTGAAATGCCTGCCAGCCTTTGTACACCCACTCGCCACCCATAGATCTAATAGAACGTAGTACCCGAAATCCATCTTCATCTATGCTTGATAACACATCGGCGTTCCAGCTTGCTTGTTCAACATCTTGAACAGGTTTTAGTACAATGTTGCCTACTTTGTAAGAAAAGCCTTCGCCACCGCTCAATAACACGGGTTCCGCTTCTTCGCCAAAAGCTTTAATTACGTCAATACTTGGTGCATTTCTCATGAGGTAAGTATATCAGAGGGTGAGAGAAGTTAGTTTTAGACTAGCGGATGCTACTGAATTATATCTTTTTATGATGCTGACAAAAAAGGTGAGGGATGACTGCTGTTCGAGTCATCGTACTGGGGGCATATAACTGAAAAAGGATTGGTCAATAGTTGTAATTTAGACCTACAGAATATTGATTCTCATGAGTATGATGTTTGTGTATTATTCCAACAGTAGGAAAGCAATTCCTATCAGTCAAAAGCAAATTCTCCTAGTACTTGATAGTAATTTTTATTCGCAATAAGCCGTACTCCAGTTGGCTTTTTGACCAACTCCTCTTTAGCAGGAACAAAAACAGTGCCGATTATCCGATTCTCAATACCATCAAACATTTGAATAAGCACTTCATACCCAACTCCAATTACTTCAATACGTTTTCTTTTCGCTTTGGTGCTGATTGGTAAAATACCCAATCCATGTGATGCAAGAAATTCAATTTCTTCGTTCAGGTTTGAGAAAAATAGATCTGGCATTTTCTCAGTCCAGTTCTCTTGATAGCGAGGGAGCATTTGCTCGATATAATACGAAAAAATGATTTTCTTATGTTCTTCAGGCACCTCCTTCAAAAAATCATTTAATATAGGTTTAGTAGTTAATATCAAAGATTTTCCAACCATTCTATATATATCCTTGAAATACCAAATCTCCGGTGTTTTTTTAATTTTATTCTTAAATGCTTGTAACACACTAGATCCGTCAATCCATTGGGAATCATCGAACTCGTAATCGAACTCATACAGCAACTTCTTGCTCGTAACCGGGAAATAGATTGTATGAATCTCAAAATAATTTTTGTATAACAAATTATCAATTAATTTGAAATTTTTTCGTGCAAACTCAAACAAATAATCTCGTAAGTTCGTGTCAATTTTTGTAACTTCATGTGATGTTATATCAAGATTTAAAGCTAGAAGTATTTTTTCATTATTAATTAAATTTGGCCTACTTTCCATCACTCTCTCTATATGAGTTTTATACGTGGGGTACTGACTTAAAATGAAATCTACTACTTCATCTTCAGCCCAATCATAAATGTAAACAGTAAGTTCTTGAACTAATAGTTTCGAAACATAGTTCATTATCATTTCTATAATTTGCTCTCGATTTTTTATTCCCTCTGGATGATTCAGAAACTGTTCAATAACTGCGGATTGATCAAGTACTCTCTCTATGGCCACTAGTACTTGCAATCGATCATATCCATGTTCTGGTGACAAACTGCCAATAAGTTTGTTAACTTCTTCCTGCACTTCAGGTCTTCTCTGACTCGCACTTCCTGTTAGATTGATACACTCTTCAAATAAAATACTCAATTGAGTCTCCAAAGTTTCATTCATTCTATCTATATTGCGATCTTGTACTAGGTGTTGTCCTGAAATCTTTTTTTCTAAGTCTGAAATTTGTAACGGGTTGAGTGGTAATGATCGAAAGGTAGACAGTAAAGACTGTAATTGCTCTTGATGAGTGTTTGACAAACTGCTTATTTTTTTCTCATCCAAGTTATTCAAACTGACCAAAAGTAATTGTAAGGACTGTTCATCATGCAAACTTAGACTCGCTTCAATATAATCAGAAAATAATTTTTCATTTTTAATAATACTCAAAAAAGGTAATTGAAGAATTTGCAGCTTTTCATTCTTTGACAAAACTTCAGGCTTCACACTTTCTAAAGAAAAGTGGAAATAGTATTGTGCTAAGGCAGCTGAATATCTCATTAGTATCGGAACATGAAATCGAAGGTTATCGGGAAGCAGCCTAATAATTGATTCAAGATGCAACTCATCTGTATCAGCATTCATTTTTTCAGTGAAATAGTCACTAAGCGCTTTTAGTTCAGTATCTGTAAATATCGCTGTTTGCAATATTTTTTCCTTAAGCGAACTGTCTATATCGCTATCAAGTAAGATCGGAATGTAATATGACAGATTATTGAGTAGATATTCTTCAAATGCCTCACGTACTCCCATATGGTTATGAGTTAATAGATTTATTGAAAAAATGCCCTTAAGCAATGACTCCTCTTTTACAATATCAAACACTAATTCAGTGAAGGAGGTTAAACGCGCATCCCCAAAATATACAGCATACAATTGCCTTGCTATGCTCGCATCAATTTTTCCTTTAATTGAAGTTAGCGCATATCCAACATGCTTCTGCGTCAACCCCTTTTTTTCCATGAAAAATATCGGATTTAATGCCACCATTTGGTTTATTGTAAGGTCTTCCGCCTCTTCTCTAATATTGTTTTCAACTGTCGGAGTATTATTTCGTTGTGTATCAGCATATACAGATGCTGACTGTAAAGCCGTAAGTAATAATTTCTGATCAACCTCCCTATCAACTCGGGCTAGAAAATACACATGTCGCTTAGTCTTATACTCAAGTCTCTTGAGTGCTTCAGTGCCCATGTCTGAGTGAATTTGCTTTCTGAGCTCATCATTGAATTGCAATACAGAATTTTTTTCAAGAATATGTACCCCATGCTGCTCTAAGATAGAGCACAATTGTTCTGAAAAAGGAGGTTGCACCATAAATCGTAACAATCCCCCTTGCTTCACCATAGCTATCATTTGCACCAACATCGCGACTACTTCACTATCACTTTTAAGATTATCAAAAGATGAGCACTCAACTATATCAAATGAACCCATTGCTGGTATATCTCTCATATCAGCAATTACATCAGTCCCCTCACCCCTTAGTTCTTCCGGAAGTTGAGCCCTACTTGCCTCCAACATCCGTGGTTCATTATCTACGCTGACAATTTCTGGCATTTTATAACCAAGCTTTTTGGAAATTGCTGCCTGAGCACGCAACTCCTCGTGAGGACCTGAAGCAATAGAAGCTATTCTTTCCGGCATTGTTGCAATTTCTCCAGCCTGGTATCTGTTATAAATATCCATTACACCCAATCGGTGCTCAATATATTGCGGCCAATATTCAAGATAGCTGATATATATGTCAACAGCCCTGGACCAATCTCCACTTTTTGTGGCGTTGGCTATTTCCAAATGCGCTCGTTGCAGCTCATTATATTGATGCTCTGTTGAGCGCTGATGATGCCTTGATTGATTAAATGACGTGTCTTCTGCTTGATCTGCTAAACGAGTCCAAGAAAAAGCTTGTGGATCCAACACTTCATCGAATGATGACAGAGGTATCATGGTTGGTTCATTGACCTTTGAAGCATCTTTTTCTTGGACTTTACTTTCAAAATAAGCAATTAACTCCTCTGGAGAGCGAACTAAATTGCCGACTTTCTGTGACAAGCCTTTTTTATTTTGGCTGAAACGCAACTCAAGTTCGATATTACTTTCATCAGTCAATAGTTTTTGCTGGTCAAAATTATTTTCAGCGAGAAAGCGCTTTAGCCATTTTTCAGTATACTTCTTAAAGTAATGAATTTTGAGTTCTTGATAACTCACCTGATCTGACTGAGATAAACGCCGCTCTCTTCGATAAGCACCAAAAAGTCGATGTCGTTGATGCTGAATATACTTAATTCTCCTTCTACAAAATGAAAGTGCTGCTGCAGTTTCCTCATGAGAGAGAGACAGCGATGTCTCTGTTTTCTTGCCATCCTGATCGGTGTAGATCATACGAATTGTAGCTCTGGGAATTTCGAAGTAAGAGCGGTCAACAGCAGATGCCACATACGTTTCAACATGAGGTAATTCTGCGATGGGCAACATAACCTTACTTGGAGTCCATTGAATTATTGCCTCCTCATTGTCAGGCTGGCTGGCTTGCACTATTTCAGGAATAATTTGTGATTTTTCAGTCATGACTGAAAAAATATGTCTTTGAATTTTCTCTGAGAGTGGAAGAACTGCAAAAAGTTGCCAAAATTTTTGTTTAGCATCTTTGGTCGCATTGACCATATCATGAATGTACTCGATGATGCTTTCTTCATCAGTTAAGAAGTTAAGCACCTCTTGCAAACTTTTTTTAGGAAAGTTTTCATGCAAAAGTACGAGCTCATAAACCGACAGTTGTCTTCCGCCTACCGATAGTTCGTTAGCTAACTCCTCTAAGGGAACATTTTTTATTTCAGGATAATTGAGCTGCAAGATTCTACGCTCGCGAGCACTATACTCATGCGCTTGTTTAGAGACCAATTCTTTAAGTGAGTGCTCCCGAACCTCAGGATGAGCGATATCTTTTCCCATTGAAAAATCCTATCATTCTTTCTTCAAGAAATATTATAGCGAATATTTAGAATGAGTAGGGTTTAGTTTTTTAGCAAACTATATTCAGATTTAACTTGTGAAAAAGTATTAAGGGATAGTAGAGGCTCCCCCGGTAGGATTCGAACCTACAACCCTCCGGTTACACGAACTCCTTATATTTCTATAAGGCATGGACTATCTCATCACCTTTTTTGTTACATTTGCAACAAATGAAGGCGTCGGGCGCTACTGCGTTCGTTGATTAATTACCGACAAACTCAGTTGGTGTAACCACCTAGTCTCTGAACCTTCCT
The DNA here is from genome assembly GCA_040879165.1 of Patescibacteria group bacterium. Taxonomy (GTDB): domain Bacteria; phylum Patescibacteriota; class Microgenomatia; order UBA1400; family PJMF01; genus JBBDKV01. The sequence continues at coordinate 13,728 of JBBDKV010000028.1, read as the reverse complement.
TCTCTCCGTTACTGATGAGAAAGCTTGGCTGCGGATCACCATATCCACCAAAGTGGACGTAGGCTTCCCGTCCTCGCAATACGCGAAGATCCCGTCAGGCGGGACAATTCACCCAATTATCATTTCACCGTTTCCGGTGGAAGCTGCAATCTTTACAGCCGGATGCTCTGCCATTGAGCTACAGGGGAACTATTAAAGAACGTGGTAATTCTACCACCAAGCCCACAAGGTTACAATCTCTGCAGGGCACGCTCAAATTCCTCACTCCAGGACTGGATCCAATTCCATCCATGACTCATAAAATTCCGCACCAAATGGTAACATGAGAAATCTTTTCAAGACTGAACTATTCACAATAATAAAGAAAACTTGATACCAGGCTCACTACTCCAAAAAATCCTGCAGTTTCTTCCGGCGACTGGGGTGCTTGAGCTTGCGCAACGCCTTGGCTTCTATCTGGCGGATGCGCTCGCGGGTGACGCCAAACTTGCGCCCTACTTCTTCGAGCGTCATCATCTTATTGCCAGCAAGCCCAAAGCGCATCCGCAGCACTTTCGCCTCACGGTCAGACAGCGCAGACAGCACTTCGTCAATATTTTCGCGCAGCATCTGCTGACTGGTTGCGTCATACGGGGAAACTTGTTTTTCGTCAGCGATGAAGTCGCCAAGGACACTCTCGTCCTCACCTGAGCCGACAGGCGCCTCAAGAGACGTCGTGTTTTGAGAAATCTTGAGAATTTCGCGCACTTTCTCGGGATCCATCTCCATCTCTTTACCAATTTCCTCAGGAGTGGGCTCGCGACCCAGCTCCTGCATCTGGCGACGAGCCGTACGCATCAACTTGTTGATCGTCTCAACCATGTGGACAGGAATGCGAATAGTGCGTGCCTGATCAGCAATTGAGCGAGTAATAGCCTGGCGAATCCACCAAGTAGCGTAGGTTGAAAACTTAAAACCTTTGGTCCAGTCAAATTTCTCCACAGCTCGGATCAAGCCTTTGTTGCCTTCCTGAATCAGATCCAGGAAAGTCATGCCTCGGCCAATGTATTTTTTGGCAATGGACACCACCAACCGCAAGTTTGCGTCGGTCAATTTCTTCTTTGCCCTCATGTCACCAGCCTCAACTTTTTGTGCTAAGCGAATCTCCTCTTCTCGATTGAGTAGGGGAATCCGACCAATTTCCTTGAGGTACATACGGACTGGATCAGAAACACCAGAATTACCAATTGTAGAAAGCAGCTCTAACTCCTGAGTCAGGTTGTCAACCTCTTCTTCATCACTGCTTTCCTCAGACACGGACTCGAATACGTCAATATTCTTGCGAATCAACTGATCATAAAAATCATCTAATTCAACGACATACTCTTCAGGCTCTACAAAAAGCTGTAAAATATCATCTTGGGTAACGTGACCTTGTTGCTCGCCTTTCTTAACTAGGGCTGCAATGTCATCTTTAAAGGTTTGAGAAACTTTCTTCATAATGGAATGTTGGATAGGCTGTTATTATACTCTACAAGGCAAGAAATAAACAGAGAGCCGTCACTTTCATGTACAGCTTTCGCTATAATTATACACTGAGTTTGTCTATTAAGTAGGGTACTATACCTCAGATTTTTCACAAAATAAAGGGCAATTTTCGCGCCTACACATCTTTCACAATCAGATCCCGCCTCGCAACAACATGGCATCAATCACTCGCTTAACTGCTAATGAGTACGCCGCCACACGCATCGTTTTGCCTTCCAGGACTTGCTGTCTTTTCCAAACAGCATCAAAGGCGCGAATCATCAATGGTTCCAGCTTTGCCAAGACCTCATCACGACTCCAGACTTGCCCACTCAGGTTTTGAATCCACTCAAAGTATGAAGTAGATACACCGCCAGCGTTTGCGAGCACATCAGGAACAATTAGAATTTCTCGCTCATGCAGCATTTTCTCTGCCTCTGGTGAAACTGGTCCATTTGCCATCTCAATGACCACTTTTGCCTTAATTTGCTGAGCATTTTCCGTAGTAATCACGTTCTCAAGCGCCGCTGGTACGAGCACATCAACGTCCAGCTCCAACAACTGCTCATTCGTCAAAATTTCCCCATGCTCAACGCTACAACTGTGGTCAGTGCAACGGCACTCGCTCAAAGTACCCGTTTCTTTTTTGCATGCAAAGGTTTTCTCCGGATTGAGCCCACCAGGTACATATACTGCCTGCTTGGAATCTGATACAGCCACCACTCGGTAGCCGAGCTGATCAGCGTGATAGGCAAACCAATATCCGACGTTCCCAAAGCCTTGAATTGCGATCGTCACATCTTGTGGTCGCTTCCATGCCATTTGTTGTGCCAGCTGCTGAAGCACATAGACGCCCCCAAGACCAGTTGCCTCATTACGCCCCTCCGAACCACCAAGCTCTAGCGGCTTGCCAGTAAAACTAGCCAGAGGATTAACGCTTGGCGAACCGTGCAAGTGCTGCCACTCATCTGCCATCCAGGCCATAATTTCCGGGGTGGTATTGACATCTGGGGCAGGAATATCCCGCCATGGTCCAACCGCTTCACCAAGGAACTGGACATACGCTCGACTCAGCGCCTCAAGCTCTGTAGCGCTCAATTCTTGAGGATTAACAATCACACCACCCTTGCCACCGCCATAGGGAATGCCAACCACACCGCATTTCCAGGTCATCCACATCGAGAGTGCCAGCACTTCCTCACGACTGACATCAGGATGAAAACGAATGCCACCTTTGTATGGACCAAGAGCATTGCAATGTTGGGAACGGTAGGCTCGAAATGTCTGTTTTTTTCCTGAATCCATGGTAATTTCCAGATTACCCTCGTGCAAATGCTGTGGTTTGTGAAGATTTTTGAGCGCAGCCTGGAAGGCTGCGCGATTATCATCGTATTCATTCTCCAGCACCTCAGCTACTTGGTCTAATTGAGCTCGGGCATCAGTAAGTGGATTTTGAGACATATCTCTTTCTGAAATTGACTACACTAATACAGATATACTACAGACTCATATATAGACTGTTACTCTTGAGATTCCAACCATCGCTCAACATCAAGCGCAGCACTGCAGCCTTGACCCGCAGCTGTCACTGCCTGTTTGTATCGAATATCAACATTGTCGCCACCAGCAAAGACACCCTCGACTGAAGTCATGCTCGGAAAAGCTACTTTTCCTTCTTCGCCCAGTGCAGCTTGCGCTGCCTCTACTCCTGCAGCAGTGGCACTCTGTCGAGTTACCACGTATCCATGATCGTCAAGCGCCACTTGATCGCGCAAAATTCCCGTAGATGGTCGATGACCAATGGCAATAAATACCCCTTCAGCTGGCAGGACTTTCTCTGTTCCTGCTTCATCAATCACAATTTCTGTCACCCCTGTTTCACCGCGCACTTCTTTCAGTTCAGTATTCCAGAGTACCTTGACTTTTTCATGCTTCAAAACGCGATCCTGCATAATTTTGCTAGCCCTGAACTCATCACGTCGATGAATAATGGTCACGCTTTTGGCAAATTTGGTCAGAGCCAAGGCCTCTTCCATAGCACTATCTCCACCGCCAATTACAAAGGTTTCTTTTTCTTTGAAAAATGCCGCATCACAAACTGCGCAAGTACTCACTCCTTTGCCCATCAACTCCTGTTCACCAGGCACACCGACCATAATGGAAGTCGCGCCCGTAGCAAGAATAACGCTGTCTGCTGTCAAAGCAGGCTCAGCTTTAATAATTTCTGAGCGAAACTCTGAATACTCCTCTGGCTTGGCAGTCACTATTTCTTCAGCCGTTTTATCTCCCGCACTGTTAGTCCAAGCTCGAAATGGCCGCTGAGTAAAATCAACCGCGGTCACGTAGTCATAGCGCAGCTCAGCGCCAAAACGTTCTGCCTGCTTCATCATACTCATCATTAATTTGGGACCCTCAATGCCTTCAGGAAAACCAGGATAATTCTCCACATCAGTCGTCCACATTAACTGTCCGCCAGCTTTGGGGCCAGCCATAATCAGGGGTGCCAATTGTGCTCGACCTGTGTAAAGCGCAGCCGTATATGCAGCCGGACCTGCTCCAATAATTAAGACTTTGTGCTGTGACATAGTGTTCCTTTTTTAGTCAGCCTAGACGTGCTACTGCCAACTACGCTTCAAGAGCCTTGTCAATCAACTTTGTAAAGCCGTCTTTGCCAGAGAAGCCAGTCATCCGATCCACCGGTTCACCATTTTTGATAATAACCGCTGTTGGAATACTGACCACTTGGTATTGCTGCGCCAATTCTTGGTTTTCGTCAACGTTGACCTTCGCAATAACAGCCTTGTCTGCGTAATCGCCAGCTAATTCCTCAACAACTGGAGCAGCCATTTGACATGGACCACACCAATCTGCATAGAAGTCTACAAATACCGGTTTTTCTCCAGCCTCATCAATGGTGGCCTGAAAAGTATCCTGATTAAGGTGGATTGCTTGTGCATCTGCCATATATATCTCCTTTATAAGTATTTACTACGCTACTTGATACCTAGGCTCGCAATAACTCTTTGATCACCGCATCGAGTTCTTCCACTTTTCTTTCTCGAGAACAGCGAGTTGCCTCAGTGCTGAGCATCACCCGAGCTGCGCTACCAAGTGCGTTGCGAACCGCCAAAATCTGCTGGACGATCTCAACGCAGTTGCGTCCCTCTTCATACATCCCAACCACTCCAGTTAGCTGACCCTGCGCTCGATTCAGACGCGTCACAATAGGATCGCTCTTGGCATCTTTTTTAGGACTTGCGGTGAGAGAATCAGCGGGTGTACAGTTGGTAGTAAGCTTTGACATTAGAATCACAGCATATACCCTATGGGGGTATATTGTCAAGGAGTCTTTGGAAAGAATGTCCTATACAGAAACCAGAGAAGCTGAGAAAATTACTTCCTTCGCAACGCAACCAACGTTCTCAATAATTCATCTTGCTCATTTTGTTCTTCCTCACTCAATTCTTTTTTCTGCTCAAGTTTTTCTAATGCATCACTTATCTGCTGAATTTGACCATGTATCACTTCTTGCTTTAACTGGGTCAAGGTACGTTGCCACTCAGCTGTCGTCACTTCGTAGTCTTGATCGAGCACTGATTCCTCACTATACAACTCAAAGACTAATTCCTGCTGGTCTTTAGGCAAATTGCGGGCTATTGTCTGCCAATCGTGTGCTTGCGCGGACTGCAGTGCTTTCAGCAACATTTGGGCACCTGGCATAATCAGCTCATGCTCTGAAAATTTTTCTAAGCGTTGGAGAAATTGATCGCCCTTTGAGTGCAATACCAAGAACCATAATCGTCGCTCTAATTGTTCTTGGCGAGTGAGCTCCTTAGTGTGCTCCTCACTATCTGCTGATTTTGATTGCCGTTTTCGTCGCTCTGGCCGAGCAGCAATTTTGAGATCCTTTTCGATACTAGATTCACTCACGTCTAAACGATTACTCAGAGTTTGCACGTAATGCTCGCGCTCCACTGCGTGCTGCACTTTAGCCAGCCACGGCGCTACAAACTGCATAATCGAGCGTTTTCCAGAAGCCGAGTTGGCATCATGCTGTTCAAAAGCTACTTCTATCAGAAAATCATAGGCGGAAATTGAGTGCTTAGCTGCTTCTCGCCATGCTTTGGGATCGCTGCGGGCCAGATCATCAGGGTCTTTCCCTCCTGGAATGCGCAGTACTCGCAATTCTAACGGTCGCTCTCTAGATAATTGCTCGGCGTTGACTACTTCGATGGCTTTTTGGGTGGCTGCAATACCAGCCTTGTCTGCATCGAGACACAACACAATTGCATCAACCGTTCTCCCAAGCAATCGAACGTGCTGCGGTGTCAATGCCGAACCTTTAATGGCAGCTACATGAGAAACGTGCGCCTGCGCAGATGAAATTACGTCAAACTCACCCTCGACTAAAATCACGCGAGATTGCTTGCGAATCGCTTGCAGTAGCTCACTATAGCCAAACAACAGCTCACTTTTGTGATAGACCAGCGTTTCTGGAGAATTAATGTACTTCGCTCCCTCATCATCACCCTCAGCTAGAGTAGGCAGCAGGCGACCCGAAAAACCAACTACTTGTCCCCGATGATTACGCAGCGGAAACATCACTCGACCGCGAAACCGATCGTAGACTCGTCCCGATCGAGAACGGATGACCAATCCAGCCTGCTCCAGCACCTCTAGAGAATACTTCTTCTTACCATGTAAAAATTTGATCAAACCATCCCACTGCGTCAGGGCAAAGCCCATCTGAAATTGTTTGATAGATTCTTGACTTGTTTTTCGCTCCTTGAGGTATTCGCGAGCTGGCTTGCCAGCTGCATGGGTGGTTAGCAACCAATGATAATATTCTCGAGCCAAATCAAGCACCGCCAGCAACTCAGACCGCAGCTCATCCTGCTTGTCTGGCACAAACTGCTCCAGCTGGATACCCGCCTCTTTAGCCAGTGTTTCCAACGCCTCAGCAAACGTCATGCCTTCATATTTTTCTAAAAAGGTGTATACATCACCACTTTCGCCACAACCAAAACATCTGAAGCGCTGCATTTCTTCACTGACAAAAAAAGAAGGGCTTTTTTCACTATGAAACGGACACAACCCCTTAAAATTAGAGCCTGCTCGCTGCAACGTCAATCGATTACCGATGATATCGACGATGTTATGCGCGTCCTTAACTTGCTGAATCTGTGACATACTGCCTTTAGTATACGTCAAGCTGTCGAGTCTTGCGTAGACACTGTATACTATACTTATGCCTCAAAAATCCACAGCAAAAACAAACAAAACCCAAAAGAAAAGAGCGCAATATTACGACACGCCATTCAAAGAGTATTTTAAGATGCTCAATGAAGTTGATAAAGGCAAGCGTGACTCAAGAGAATTTGGCTCAATGTTGATTCTTGGTCTGGTTGAAGAGATTGGGGAGATGGCGCGCGCATACCTCGCCGAACACGGTCGTAAGAAAACCAACCTGCGCGCGCAAATTGACGAAACCGTCGAACAAGAATTGGGCGACATTCTGATGAGCATCCTTCGCATGGCCCGCATCAAAAAAATCAATCTTCATGAGCGACTGATGGACTCAATGAACAAAGTTAAAGAACGCAAAGCTGGCAAGTTCAAAGAGTAGTCAGTTATTTATCACTCACGAAAATAGCGTACATCTCTCACAAAACGGGATACATCGGTGCTGCTAGCCGCTTGCCCAACCTCACGCTGACAAGTACTATACATATATGCAAATCTGGCAACAGCGTTGGTTTCAATGGGCTATCCTAATCCTTCTCTGTCTTTGGCTGGCTGCCCTCTATATGCAACGCATCAATTTCACTGCCAGTGATCTAGGCAGGCACTTGATGAACGGCCAAGTGATTCTCCAATCTGGCAGCGTTTTTTCAACTAATTTTTACTCATTTACCAACTCAGAATTTTCTGTACCTAATCATCACTGGCTTTTTGGTGTACTGGCATTTCTGGTCTATCAAATGGGTGGCTTTGAACTGCTCAGTCTAACAGGTATGGCACTCTCTATGGCAGGGGTGCTGATTATGGTATTTGGAGTGCGAGCATTTCAGCGCCAACTACTTTTGCCACTATCTGGTGGTTTATTTCTACTACTGCCAATTCTGGCGCATCGAGCGGAAGTCAGGCCTGAAGCAGTTAGCCTGGTTATTTTTAGTGGCTTAACGATATTAACCTGGCGATGGCTGAGATCAAAAACGCAGCCATCATTTCCCTGGAAATTTACCCTAATCTGGGTACTAACCATGTTCTTCTGGGTTAACACACATATATTTTTTATCTTTGGCGGCGTCATTCTTGGCGCGGCTGGTTTTCAGTTGTTGGCAGAACGTGATTGGGTACGACTGCGTCAGTTAGTTGGTATTGGCCTGGCGGCGGCTAGTATTTGTCTGCTCAATCCCGTTGGTCTACAAGGCATCCTTTTTCCACTGCAAATTTTTAACAACTATGCCTATCGAGTAGCTGAGAATCAAAGCATCTGGTTTTTCCTCCAATATCACCCTCGCCCGTACTATGTGTATTTAACATTAGCAGTCTTGGTGTTTAATTTTTTGGCAGCGGTGCCATTGCTGAGACGCAAAAAATCAACCAAGCACCTTTTTCCCAATCTATTAGTACTCATTTTTAGCTTACTCACCGCTTTTATTACCCGCTACGAGTCTATTTTCGCGCTGGTGGCACTGTTTTGGATCGGCAGTGGAGGGTGGCAGCAAATCAAAAATTGGCTGGCTCTGGCACGTCAAAAAATTCCAGAAACGATTCGCCTTAGCCTAGGATCAGTCATTGGTGGAGCTGTGCTAATTAGCTGGCTGACTACAGCAAATATTGCTCCCATCGGCATGCAATACGGACTCGGCCTACTTCCCGCAAATAGACAATCAGCCGCGTTTTTCAAAAGCCTAGAAATCGAGGGCAATTTGTTTAATAATTATGATATTGGCGGGTTTTTGATCTTTGATTTATATCCCGAGACACGAGTGTTTGTAGATAATCGACCAGAAGCCTATCCTGGCGACTTTATGATTAACGAATACATAGCTGCTCAAACTGATGAAGTCGTCTGGGAGGCAATGGTGCAGCGCTATGATCTTGGCGCTATTTATTTTTATCGTCACGACATGACAAATTGGGGGCAAGCGTTTATGATTCGGCGAATTCGAGATGAAGCGTGGGAACCGATTTACGTTGATGACTATGTGCTAATTTTGGTAAAAGATACTCCCGCTCACCAAGAAATTATTGAGCAATATCAGTTGCCTGCTGAGACGTTTGCTCTGCCTGGGTGAGAAATTGCCTGTGCTGCTTGGCAACTTCCGTCATCCCTTTCAACTCGACTGTGCGTATAATCCGCGTTCGATAGCGCTTCAGCAATTCTTCATTTGGTTCTTGAGCTAACACCAAATACTGTAATTGATTATCCGCTATAGTAATAAAAACTGCATCACTGACAAAAATCGCTGGATTCCTCACGAAGGTAGTGACCCATTCCCGATCTGGAAAGGCAGAAAAACCGTAGCGAGCCTTAAAAGCAAATAAACCAGCACCCGAAATCAGCCCAGTAGGTACTTTGCTCCTGCCATGCGTGATAGTTTTGATGTCATGTTTGTAGGCAAAGTCGAGTAATAAGTATTCGAGCAATCCACCAATTCCCCCAGAAATATTCTCAAAACGCTGTTTTGCGCCAAAAAACACTGTGACAACATTCCTATAAGAATTAAAAACTAATCCTGACATCAACTTTGAATTCTTAAATAATCCAGCCAAGTACATCTCACTACCTGTCAAAACTTTGCCCTTAACTACTGCGTCAAGATCATAGGTGGCAGCTCTAGCTTTCTGCATGGTGGTTGCTTGGTATAATTCAAAAAATTCAGCGTATAACTCAAGAGTCAGTGGCACAACCTGAAACGTATAGCCGCGATCCAAAAAAATAAGACTGTTGCTTGGCAATAGTTTTCCGGTCTTTTTTAGTAAAAATAAACTGCTTCGCTGATTCTGCTGCACTAGTGTCACCTTCCCAAACCATCGACTTTGAGTGATAGATGCCACCCTCAACAAACCCAAGCACTTGCACTAGGTCAGCCTTGGCAACCTCAGAGTAATCCACAGCATCCCAACTCGCGTAACGAGCAATGGTGAAATCGTAAAATGATTCGAGCATTGGGATATTATAACTGCTCTCTAAAAAATAGCTGCATACAGATGTTGGTGACAGCAATTAAAAAGCTTCGCCCGCAGTATCATCGGGAATAAACTCCAGTGCACTACCGTTGATAGAGTAATGTTGCCCTGCCTGTCCTGGTCCACCATCAAGTAGTTCGCCTAAATAAGCACTGGTATCTCTGGAACGTACTTCAATTTGGCTCGAAAATAACCCGCTCACTTCTCGAGTATACACATTTTCTTCCACCGCTTCAGTGAACCCAAGCAAGCCAGTTTCTGCACCAAATTTATGACTGGAATCAAACACGATCAGTCCCGTATCTGCGGTTACATATATTCCTGGTCTATCTTCCTCTACCAGCTGACTTGAATACTCCGGCTCTGTCTTATTCTCATACAATACTCTGTATTGCTGTGGGCTTAGATGTGACAATTCCTCAGGTATTTCCTGTCGACTCGTATGCGACTGATACATTGTGCTCGACATCGTCATGAAAAAAAACATGATTGTAAGAATTGCCGCAGTTAGCAAGTAGAGCATTGGTTGGAGCATGTGATTAGTATACTGGGCTTGGTCGAAAGAAAAAAGAGTTTGTTAGTGTGCAACGTGTTGGTTTGAGATGCATATTAGTTCTCAACTGACAACTAATATTGAGCACCTTCCTCCATCGCCAATGCTATCAACCGATCCACCAATTCGCGCTGTGACATGCCACTTGCCTCCCAGAGTTTGGGATACATGCTAATGTTGGTAAAGCCGGGCAGCGTATTTATTTCATTCAAGTAAATCTTGCCTTCTGCAGTGAGGAAAAAATCAGCCCGACACATGCCCCGGCACTCAAGAACTTGAAAAGTTTGCTGAGCGAGTTGCTCAATTTCCGCAACTATTTTCTTGGGTATTTGAGCCGGGATCTGATCTTTTGTTTGAGACTCAGTGCCATATTTAGCGTCATACGAATAAAAATCATCGGCAACCATTAATTCGCCTGGCACTGATACTTCTGGTTGATCATTACCCAAGACACCAATCTCGATCTCACGAACTTTGTTTAAACCCTGTTCGATAATAATTTTTCGATCGTACCGAAACGCTGTATCAAGCGCTGTTGACAACTCCTGCTGAGAAGTCACCTTACTGACGCCCACTGATGATCCCAAATTAGCTGGTTTGACAAATAAAGTCTGCCCTAATTTCTTGCTGAGTTGGTCAAAATTTGGGCGCTTGTCACCATGGCGCAGCACGATGTGTTCAACAATGGGAATCTTGGCTTGCACTAACAAACGCTTCATCACGTCTTTGTCCATACCCAGCACTGAGCCTATCACGCCTGCCCCAACACAAGGCAGATCAAGAATTTTTGCCAAACCCTGTACCGTTCCATCTTCGCCATACGGACCATGCAAAACTGGAAAAATAACATCAATAGCCGTTGAATCAGTTGACGACTCAGATTGATGTGCACTTAGAGCTACCATTGGATTAGTGTCAAGTGCTTGCTCAGGTAAGATTTGCTGCGTTGGATCTTCAATGACCCGGCGCGGAGCATCATCAAAAAGCCAAGCACCAGACTTAGTAATGCCTATCAAGCGAACAAGGTATTTCTCAGGATCGAGCGCAGCTGCAACATTGCGCGCAGACATGATCGACACCTCATGCTCAGCAGAGCGCCCACCGAAAATCAGTCCAACAATAATTTTGTCGTGCATAGCGGCCTTTCTATCTGTACTGCACAAGCTGTCAGAGCACTGTAAATTACTACTGCAACTTTCACTTTAGCTCATCATAGCAGCCATTTTTCTGCAGACAAGTCCAGCAGCTTGGTATACACTATACTGCATGTCCGATTCATCTCAGTCTCTCAAGCGCAAAATCCAAGTGGGGAGTGTGGGTTTCATGATGGGAGCTGCTGACTTAGTGCCGGGAGTTTCTGGCGGCACCATTGCCTTTATTTTTGGCATTTACGAAGAATTAATTTACTCCATTAAAGTAATGACTGGCGAGTTCCTACGTCTCGTCATCAAGGGTAGATTTGTCGAAGCTTGGAAAAAAATTCCTTTTAGCTTTTTAGTTCCCCTCGCGCTTGGTCTGGGTGTTGCGGTACTTTCACTTGCCAGCTTATTAGTGCACTTGTTAGAACATTACCAACCATATGTCTTCGCTTTTTTCTTTGGATTAGTGCTCGCGTCAATTCAGCTCGTCAGCAAGCGGGTTGTGACCTGGGACTTTCATGACAAAGCTGGATTGATGCTTGCCGCTGTTGCAGCGTACTGGATAGTCGGTGCGGTGCCCGTTTCCACACCAGATACTCCGCTGATGTTTTTCCTCAGCGGCGCGATCGCCATTTGTGCCATGATCCTACCTGGCATCTCTGGCTCATTTTTGCTACTGATCATGGGCAAGTACGAACAAATTGTTCATGCTGTGTCTGATCGAGATTTTTTTGTGCTTGGCTTAGTAGCTCTGGGTGCGGTAATTGGCTTAGCTTTCTTTTCTCGCCTGCTCAATTGGCTGTTCACCAAGCATCATGACATTGTGGTAGCAACTCTGACCGGTTTTATGATTGGCTCACTGCGCAAACTCTGGCCGTGGAAAGAAATCTTGAGCACCCGGATCAATAGTAAAGGCGTGGAAGTAACACTGCAGGATGCTAATGTACTACCCGCTCAATTTGACTCAACTGTGCTGCTGATTATTGGCTTGGCAGTTATGGGTTATTTTTTGATTACGCTGCTCAATCGTTGGCACGTAACCGCTGAGCGAACTGAAGATGTAGCAAGCACTAGCTTCAAAAAGAAACACAAAGCAGCGCTTGAGAGCGAGGAGCATAGAGAAATATAAAAATCTCTCATTCTACTTGGAAATTCTATTGGCATGGCTATTAGCATTAAAAAAATATAAATATGGTTTTGCCAAAACTGCACCAAGTATTACTATTCCAAGTACTGTTGCAATTTTTCCACCATTGCGCGCAGCGGTAGACCCAGAAAAACTAGTTGCTACTTGCGTACTTCCAGCAGGAATCTCATAGGCTATCAATCCCTCATAGCCAGGTAAATGAAAATTAATCGGCTGGCCTTCTTCATTAATTAACACTGTCCAACCTGGAAAGTAGAGAGTCTTCTGTACCACCGATCCTGCTTGATCTGTCTGGACAATATACTCCATTTTCGTGCCAGTCCAACTTTGAACCTCAATTTTAGGTTCAGCAGACATGTCATCGGCAACAAATACAATGCGATCTTGCAGGTTATAGTTGTCTTTAGCCCATATTGGACGGAACTCATCAAAACTTGATCCTGTCTCTACTGATTCATACCATTCATAATCCACCCTAGATGTGACACCCTTCGGCTGTGCATATGCAAACACTGACCATAGAGTACTGATCAAAATAATGCCAGCCATTACTTGTTGCCAAAGTTTATTTTGCGCCACTAAAATTAAAGCTAGAATGGATACTGCAGCTAATTGTGAAATCCAGAGTAAGCGCCAAGGAAATTGCGTACTATCTAGACCTGGAATTAAACTCCAAAGCAAAGCTGCCTGAGGGGTAATTAAAAAAAATGATCCAAACAAAATACTTGCCCAGAACCAAATAACAAGATTGGTTTGCTCGGGCACAAAGAATTTTTTCAAAAAAATTAGCACACTACTCACTGCTGCGAATACTGCCAGCCAACCTACCTGTATCACCTCGAGAAAATACGGACTACTATCGATCTCTCTAGTGAGGGAAAACAAGTCTCTCCAAGATACAAAATGATCAATATATATATCTGTAAGTTGAGAAGAGCCAAATTGAATAAATGACCTCTCAAAAACAACCGGCAGCCAATACCAGCTTGATAGCAGTAAGCCTACAAACAATGCTGATAGTATCCAAGTTGAGCGTAGAATGAGTTGAGATTTAGAAACTTGATTCTGACCAAGTAACTGAAGAGCTAGCAAGCCCAGTAAAATCGGAACAAAAAGTATCATTGAAATAAGGTGGGAAATAATGAGCGCTGCAATGAAAATGGCTAATAAGATCGCTGCTATTC
>JBBDKV010000027.1:18282-63792 GCA_040879165.1 Patescibacteria group bacterium | reverse complement strand
TTGCAGCCACTGCCCTGCACCACAAGCTGCCTCTAGCAACGAGTACTATCAAACACTTCAAGCACATCCCCAAACTCCAGTTAATTGCTGTAGAGTAAAGGACATTGACAACCTGGTGTGTGGTGTTGTATGCTAACACCACTTATGATGAGAACCTCTCTGTCGTTACCAAAACCTCTATACAACCAACTTCAAGTATTAGCAGAACAGCGTAAAAGCAACGTTTCTGAAATTATTCGAAATTTGCTTGAAAAAATTTTAGCTGCAGAGCAAAATGAAAAGCAAAAAAAAATGTATGCTCAACTGAGCAAGATGAAGGGCATGGGTAATAAAGGTATCACAGATGCCTCTACAACAATTGATGCTACCTTGTACAGCAAGTCAAATGAAACGAGCCATGACAAGTAGCTTTGATGCGCTCATTGATAGCGATGCTTTTGTGGGATTGATTTTTCCCAATGATGCTCACCATCAGAATGCCAGCCAAATGTTCCAAGATATGGCTCTAAGAAAGCTGCATATTGCCTGCACCAATGTTGCTGTAACTGAAACTATAACAGTGCTCAGTCACCGGCAAGGTCAAAAATTGGCTAAACAATTTTTAGAATATCTTGCACAAACCGAACTAACAATCATCCGAGTCACTAACCCTCGAGAAGAATGCGCACTAGACATTTTCAAACACCAAATTAAAAAAGGAACTAGTTTTGTCGATTGCGCAAATGTCGCTATTATGAAAGAGCTTGATATTCCATATATAGCTAGTTTTGATCAGGGATATGAAAAGCAGTTTGGAGTAAAACTCCTGTTAAGCACTGCAAAATAAGCGACACAACTCACGCATTTACTGCTTATGCTCCACATTGAAAAAGGCGAAACTTGACTGCGGAACCCTCAAGTAACCTGGAGCTCGCAAGTTAAACGTCTCCTTAAACTCACTGCCAGAGATGCTGATTGATCCTCGATTAGTCTGGAAAACCACTTGACTGGTCTGGCCATTATTGTTGTGACTAACGCTAACGCCACTGATACTCGTCACCGCTCCGCCCGAGTCGTTTGCCTTGTCCCGCAACTCAGAAATAGAATATGGATTGCCACCACTCCCTCCCACATTACACTCGTTGATGGTGATTGGCTGAATTCGCCCAGCATCAGCACCGTTAGGATTCTTTCGCACAATCCAAGCATTAAGAATATCGCTCATTTCTTCTTGACTTAACCATGGGTGCGAACGACCACAATTGGCACCACTACTTGAGTAGCCAGACCGGTACCAAGACTTATAAAACCAAGGACTGCCAGCCAGTGAATCCCAAGCCCTAGAAGTCCAGTCGCCCTCCCCTGATTTATCAGTAGTATCCCAACCAGACGTATTGCTGTAGCCACCATGTGTGGATGCATACTGAGTGAGGGCTGGTGAGCCATCGTCATTCACCAATACCCAACGGCGGGTGTCCTCTACAGCTTTCTTCCAATCTCCCTTTTTTGGATCATTTTTAAAAACTTGACACGCCTCGGTGGCGCAAATCGAGTTCTGACCATTACTGGTGCGACGAATAGCATAGGTTCGAGCGGCAATTGCCTGGGCTTTGAGCAATTCAGGCGGCCAACTTTCCGGAACCTCATAAATGCCATGCAGATAGTGATCTTCAAACGGAATAGTACCAGTGCCATCCACGGTAATCTGCCCCATCACGTCGTAATCTTTTTTCAGAGTAGCATCTGGATAGTATGCTTTCAAAATATCCTCGACTGACTGCCCCTGATCTGCGCGTTCACGCGCTCCGTACTGACTCATGCCATTTCGGTGGGTATATGCGCCAAAACTAAATACGGCAAAACTATTAGACGGCGCCTGCGCCTTAAACCCGATCGAGGCATTAAAATCATCCGCCAGCGGCACGTCACCGAGGGAAGTCTTGAAACTGCCCGTACGAGCCGCCAAAATTGCTTGCTGCTTGGCGTTGAGTTCAGCGATTTGCTGACCGAGTACCTGCTGATACTCTCGAGCCTTGGCAATTTCTTCCTTAAAAAACTCGGCTTGCGCATCAAGCTGCACCTGCAGTCCAGCGAGCAACACTTGTCGTTCCTCAAGTTCTTTTTTATCTTCTTCAAGTTGTAAAATATCCATAGTAACCTCGGTAATTAATTCTTCGTTCTGATCGCGAATAGAGCTGTGATACGCCAGTCGCTTGGACATCTCGCCCGCATCAAACGTCCCAGCCACAATCACCAGAGGTGAGTACAGCCGCAACTGCTTATACTGACTGCGCACCCGTTCCATAAACAGAACGTAATACTCGCCAAGCTCCTGCTCACGCTCCTCAATGCTAACAGCCAGCGCCTCGGCATCCTGGCGCGCTTGAACTATACCTGCTTGGGCATTTCTGATACGATTATCTAAGTTGCGAACTTCTGCTTCCAGCGGAGTGGTAGCATCTTCAGAGAGTTTTTTGAGCTTCTCAAGCTCGTCAATCTCACGCTGAAGGGCGTCCACGGAGTCGAGGGCGTGGGTGGGGTTATAATATGAGTAACTAAATGTCCATGCTAATAAACTTACAAATACTAATAAAACTAATAAAACAGGCAGTGTTCTCATAATCACATTGAAAGATCAGTATATCAGATAGATGCGTTATAATTTATAATCAAAGCCTAGGCAAGTCGTAATGAAAAAACTGTTCACTATCATCGTCTTTTTGAGCTTATTTATATCATATTTTCAAACAGTTCCTGTAACTTACGCGCAATCAGTTGTTTCGTGCACAGATCCAGCTGGATTTGCACTCAATTATGCCGCAAGCAACACTGCTCCAGCACCTAACGAAAACATTCCAGCAAATTCTATAGATTCATTCGTTTTAGCATTACAAGGAAACAGATTGGAAAATGGAGGTGAATACGGTTTGCGATTTAGAAATTCTCCCGGAAGCCCAGTCCCCATCTCAACAGCAACTGCTGAAAACCAGCTTATCTCTTTCCAAGTAAATCGTCAAAATCATCCAAGTGTTTTGAGCGAAAATGGGCAAAAAACACTGCAGGTAGTTGCACCTGGCGGAGAAGTTTGCGATGTTCTTAGATACACCGTGGTGGATTCAGTAGTGTGTGAGGTTGTCCATATTCAGAATCAAATTGAAAATCCAAGTTGCATAGATAATCAAAGTGACGTTACTATCGTCACAAGAGCATGGCATCAAGGCGATAATACCCCATTCACAGGTAATGCCGAACTTGTATTATCTACAAGACAAGAAACCATATCATTTGGAAACACTGGAACTCATGAAAGGGTTGTGTCTTCAGAAGGCCTGGATCCAGGATCTACTTATAATATCAATGTATTCTCAGGAAATGCATTTAATATCCCTAGCTTTGCACCTTCGTTCACCTGCAATCGACCAATGGCTATTAGCAGCATTCCCTGTACTGAAGAAAGCCAGCAGCCGCCACCAGGTAGCAATCAAGCAACCGCCTTTGAACTCTGCAATCAAATCCCAGACGGAGAACTCAAAAATAAGTGTGAAGCATGCACCACAAGTGGGGACAACAAAACCTGGACCGCCATCGGCTGCATTGAAAACCAAATTGTTCCCACTACTCAACGCTTAATTGAATTAGGCATTGGACTTGGGGGCGGCATTGCCTTGCTTACCACCATCGCAGCTGGCTTTCTTCTGACCACATCTCAAGGCGATCCTCAGCGCGCTAACCAGGCTAAAGAAATGATGACTGCTGCTGTCGTAGGGCTGCTTTTTATCATCTTTTCTGTTGTCATACTGCAATTTATCGGTGTCACAATATTCAAAATACCTGGCTTTGGAGCTGAAACTGGAACAGGAGGCTAAACACATGCGCTATCTTTCCAAGCTAATACAAAAAAGTTTGCTCATTTTTCTGTCTGTTTTTTTGTTCACTATTTTTTTAACACCACTTCATATTGTGTATGCTCAAAATGAAAACAGCGGGGATACTGCATGTAGTGATCTTGGTCTTGTTGTTGAGTCTGGCTTAGACGAAAACATTACATCCACCAATTCCCACCAAGTCGACGTTCGCATTACAGACGCTGATCAGGTAAAAAGACTTCGAGCAATTCATATTAAAGCCTTTCATAGCGCAGGAAATTCAGTTTGCGCTTTTGGAATTGGAACAAACTGCTCACTATCTACATCTGATGATTTCAATGTTGAAAATGTAGAAAACGGACAGGTCATCTCTCTCACACTCCCTTCTCCTCAAGGTAATACCTCCAACTCTGATCCGTATCGGTATGTATATGTGTATGAGCAAGGCAGTGGTTCTAATCTCTGCTATTTGGGTAATTATAATTCTCAAACATCCAGCACCGCCAACCCTCCAGATGAGCAAACCATCAATAATAGATACGGATGTGGCGACACATGGACGCCAAATTCTGAATCCAATGATAGTTGTGAGTGCACCGACTTCACTACAGGCAGAGAGGCAATTGCGACGCGCATAGACACCGAGATGTGTTGTGGATGGAATAGTAATGGTAGGTGCTCCTCCACAGCCCCAGCAACTACGCAACCTTCTGCCGGTAATGGTGGGACAGGCGCGGACGGCAACTCAGGAGGCACGGGAGGAACAAATGAGTCAGGTGCGAGTGGAGGTAATCAAACGAACGCTGGGGGTGTTGATTCCGAAGACCCAGGTAATCCAGAATTCAATGTGTTCGGACCGGATGCGGAAACCTTAAGTAATCTAAATCCACTTCGAAATAGTCCAGTCAGAAATCAACTCTCCTCCCCTGGTGGCATCGTTAGTCGCATCCTCGATTTTGCCTTTCCATTAGCGGGGCTGATTTTATTTGCCATGATAGTCTGGGGAGGATTTGAAATGCTCACGAGCGCTGCAACCAGCAAGGGCGTAGAAGCAGGAAGGCAGCGCGTCACTAACGCCATCGTTGGCTTCATCATTCTTTTTTCTTCGTATTGGATAATTCAAATTGTTCAAGTGGTTTTTGGGGTAGCGATTCTTTAGAAATCCACTTAAAAAGCTACTCAATCTTGCTGAAACACAGTTGACAGCATCAGCTCACTGCCCAAATCGTCGACCTCTCTGTGCAAAATCAGCAATTAATTCCTCAAAGCGCTCAGCAGTAAACTCAGGAAAATGAAATTTTGGGAATGCAAACTCAGCATACTCACTTTGCCATGGCAGAAACCCCGAAAGGCGCTGCTCTCCACTGGTGCGTATAATCAATTCTGGGTCTGGCGTACCGGCGGTGTCGAGAAATTGGCTAAAATAGCCTGCGGTCAACTGAGGCGCTTTTTTGCCAGCAGCGATGCTTTCTTGAACGGTGCGCATTAACCGCTCCATCGCTCGTACCATTTCATCACGACCACCGTAATTCATGGCGAAAACGACTGTAATACCTGTGTTTTTCTCAGTTCTTCGCACTGTTTCCATAATTCGCTCTTGAACGTCTTCAGCAAAATCTGCGATGTCACCAATTACCTTGATGCGTGCACCTTTTTCTGCCAGTTTTTTGGCCTGTGTGTCAAAAGCTTCGCGAAACAAATTCAACAAACCATCCACCTCTGCCTGATCTCGCTTCCAGTTTTCGGTGCTAAAGACCCAGAAAGTCAAAAATTGTACGCCCAATCCTTGCGCCCGATCAATAATTGGCTCAAAAACACTTTCCATCGCCTTGCGGTGCCCCATCAACGCCATTAGACCTTGCTGCCTGGCCCATCGGCGATTGCCATCACAAATTATTGCCACGTGTTGAGGAACTTTAGGGAATTTTGTAAAGCCATTTGTAGTTTTTTTTGCCATAGTATTGCCTGGTATTTCGCGTCAAATGAGTACGCTTATGTTTACTCTTTCACTCAATAGTATGCAGAAACTTTTGTTCCATGCCAATCGCTTCCTATCAAAGCATTGTACAAATTATTTTTTTTCAGACCAGAGAGTATATAGCTATCTACACCTTGCTGTGCTAAATCAAGAGATTCCTCAAGCTTGTGTGCCATGCCACCTGTAACATCAAAGCCTTTGGTGCCATTGATCAACTTTGCCACTTCAGCAAAGTTTTCACTATGTACTTGCTCAAAAATACTGCCATCAGCTGCAAGTACGCCCTCGACCTCTGTGACATGAATGACGCGCTTGACCTCAAATTGTTTTTGATGAATATAATACTCTGCCAGGTGAGCTAGCACTTTTTCGGTCGACCAAATGGTACAGCCTTGTTTACTATCCACAATCACATCTCCACCAGTAATGGGTAGCAGACCTTTTTCAAGATACTGATCCAAGACTTCAGCGCAAAAGTGTTGTGATTTGCCTGACCGCGTAACGAGGCTATTGCTAAACAAAAAACTGACTGCAGGTTGTTGTTCAGCCAAAAATGCCTTGACCACAATGCGATTGAGTTGCGCTGCACTATCCTGAGTAATTGCCATGCCAACTACGCTATCTTTGCGAATGAAACCATCCATAGTTTTGTAGCGTAAGGCTGGCGCATGGGCGAAGCTGCCCTGACCGTGACCAATGACATACAAGTCGTCGCTGCCCGACCGCGCCCGTGTGATTTCCCGCGCCAGCCGTTCCAACACGTGCTGCCGAACCATCATAGGCACTTCTTTGTTTGTGATCACCGAACCGCCAAGTTTGATAAGTGTAAGTTTGAGCATATTAAGGCTGTAATCTGGCTAAAAATAAAAGTACCGCTTGTTTGGTTGATGGTCTGATTAATTCCCTCTTAAGAAATGTGTCGATTGCACCCAATGAAACCTCAGTAACCGGCTGGTGCTCTTGAACACGCTGCACCACACTACTACTTAGCCCGACATGATAACCCTGAGTATTAAATTTTACCTCCACACCTTTCCTCAGTTGCTGAACACTTAGTTCAGCTAAGCCATTGGTTAATAGCACCGAGCTAGGATCAATTTGAAGCTCTTCTTGAATTTCGCGTCGAATAGCATCGTCAGGCAATTCGCCAGCCTCTACTGCTCCACTAACCGTACCGTACATATCGCCTTCCAGACGCACATACGCATCAGCAGAACGAATCTTTTCTGCCTTGCCTCCATTTGCCATATCTTCAGGCTGCAATGGGACAAACGCAATCTTGTTGCCATCAGGATTAGTCATCACCGCGTAGACGCCAGACAGCTCAATTTCTTTTGGCATGTTGCGAAACTGTTTGTACTAATTGTTCTGAACTAGTCATAATCTCAAACCACGGCGCCCAATCGTACTGACTTTGCCTACGCCAGTCTTGATTGACAACCTCACTCCACGCCACCCAAGCAATTTCGCTCACTTCTTGGCTATTTGGCTGGCATGAACCGTCAAATTGTCCCACAAATACATGGTCCAACTCGTTTTCACCAAACTGCTCATTACACCGGACTTGATACTGAAAATGATGCACGTCTGTTAAAACAAGCTGATCATCTCCAACTCCCAACTCAACCCACAGTCGTCTCTGCGCACACTGCTTATAACTTTCACCAGGCCACACATTACCACAAGCAGTATTCGCCCACTGGCGCGCGCCAACAATTTTCTGATCACTGCGCTGCTGAATCAACAGCTCTAGAACGCCAGCCTCATTTGTTCTGAATAAAAAAATCGAAATTGCCCGATGCAGCTTCCCGCCATCTCGATGCGCCTCAAGTTTATCCATCTGACCGATGACTTCATCTTGCTCGTTCACCAGTGTCACTAAGTCATTAGTCTGCAGCATCTGATCTTGTTGATTCCTCTACTCCTGTTAATTCTTTTGCTAACAAAATGAAAACATGGCTATCAGCAGTGGGTTGAGGAGCTACAATTTGCTCACTCACACCACGTAGTTGTTGATACCATTCTTCTGAGAACACTGCTGGGAATTCTTTGCGAGGCTCAAGCCGTAACAAATGCCCCCTCTCTCTCCAAGCTGAAATTGCATTCATACTCTATTAGTCGCAAAAACCCACCTAAATCACTCGGAATCACCATTCTCCAGCTAAAATCCCTGCCCAAACACCAACCAAAATCTCAATAACAAATAGCCAAGCAAGATCTGCCAAAACAGACAAAACAATACCAACCAATTAGCGAAAAATGGAATCAACTCACAGCCCCAAAAAGTCACAGCTTGACAAGAAAACACAAATTGTACCAACGGCACTATCAAAAAAATCCAAAGTATCTTCGCAAGTACAAAAACCACCGTTGGTAAAAACGCCATCCAGATAAACACTCGATCTCTGACCAGGGATTGCATTGTCTGATACGGATGTAGTAGCAATCCTAACGTAATTTGTCCCAACGCATAGACTACCGACGCAAAAAACTGCACTCCTCTTGGTAACTGCTGAGCAAACACACGCTGAGAACCAGAAGGATTGGCCATTATTTCTGCCATAGTTCGATCCCTAGTGAAACCAACCCCGATGTAACTAACAATATCTGCCAAGCATAGCGCCCAATATATGAAGTAATGGTATCTAGACTACTTGGAAGCAATCGCTGTGTTTCCAGTCGTGCCTGCAACGCCGCCTCAGTCTGCAGCTTAGCTAAAAAAAGCGCTTTGTCTGTCTCTTTTGAAACTTGTTTTGACATACGGAGTCTAACCTCCCACCATACAATCCTACTCTACTGCGACTTCGCTACTACGGCTTCGTTACAGCTCTTCCAAATCCAGCACTAGTGAATACTGCTCGCGAAATTCATTTCTGGCGCGATACAATCTTGCTTCGACTGCCTTTTCTTTAGAGTCTTGTTCCTGAGCAATTGTCGCCACAGCCTTACCGTCAACGTATTTTTGCATCAGCAACTCCCTTGAACGCGTTGACATTCGACTCAACACCGCCCCAACTTGTTCAGCCACATCGTGTGCATCGTTCACTTTAGCAGACAACAACAACTCGGACAAAGGTAGTAATTTCAGCGCTTTTTTGGCGTATTTTTTTCGATAATAATCTGCAATTTCATGACGAGCTACCGAGATCATCCATGTCCGAATAGCGGCGTCTCCCCGGTACAAAGGCAAATGCTGCAAACAACTCATAAAAATATCTTGAACCAATTCTTGGACATCTGATTTTTCTGAAACTTTTGTAGCTACAAATCGCTCCAGCCACTGCTCGTAATGCTGCAGCCAATACGCTACCGCATCGGGATCACCCAGGCGAAGCAGGCTTAAAATTTGTCGATCTTCTTTTTGCTGTTGGGCGCTTGCACGTTTTTGTTTCAAAACAGACATACTGGCAATTGTACAGCACGCCCCAAGATGCGTATAATACGAACATGTCTATCATGGATATTTTGGTGCCAAAAGCATATGCTCAGGAAACCTGCGTCGGAGCTGATGAGCTTGGTGGTGGTGGTGTAAATCTTGGGGATGTGCTCTGTCTTTCAGACAATACTCCCGTCAGTGCCGTTTACACATCGCCCGCATTTTTGGTCAATCTCATTGTTCAAAATATTTTTGTCATTGGTGGCGTCATTCTCTTTCTCCTGATTTTTTACGCTGGATTTAAGTTTATTCAATCTGGTTCTCAAGGCAAAGAAGAAGCTAAAAAAATTATTACTACAGCCGTGGCTGGTGCTGTGGTGATGTTTTGTGCATACTGGATTGTACAAATAGTTCAAGTGGTAACCGGAGTTGATATTCCGATTTAAAGATTTATGAAAAAAACATTCATTTCACTTTTAATTGGACTTGGGTTCGCTGCAACGCTGTCGGTTGCTCAGGCAGCTACCCCTATGGAAGCGATCGGCACAATTGAAACACCTCCAGGAGTAGAAGAATATCAAAATAGATCTGGCGACCCAGATAGCATTGCCCTTATTTTTTTCATCTCAAATATGATTTCTATTTTTACTGTCATCATGGGGATTTATGTATTATTTAACTTTATTATTGCTGGCATGACTTACGTTGCCTCAAGCGGTGATGCAGGCACCCATGAGAAAGTTCGCCAAAATATCACTCAAAGCGTGATTGGCTTGGTTCTGATTGTGATGGCGTACACTATTACTGGCTTGATCAGCTACATCTTCTTTGGTGATCCGGCGTTTATTTTGAGTCCGAGATTATGAAAATTGCACTAATAATTTCTAAAACTTTGCTGGTCTTCTTGTTATCATGCTTCATTTTTGAAACAAGTATACAAGCGCAAGAAACTCAACATGTAGTCGCACCAGAATGTCAGGGAGTAGCTCATGGTGAGTGTAATTCACAAGGATATATTTGCCGACTTGTAGAGCATCAATCTGGAGGAGTGGCCACTTTACAACAAAGTACAAATCGTTGCGGTCCAGGCTCCGTTGGTAGTTCTGTTTTAGGAGGAGTGCGTAGACCAAGCTCTGTTAATTTATTTAATGTCAGAACAGACGGAACAGGTGACGGCATCGGCATCGTCCTCTTCATCTCTAACCTCCTCACACTTTTTACCATCATTGCGGGAATTTGGGTAATGTTTAACATTCTCAGGGCAGCATATATGTTTATCTCTTCAGCAGGTGACACCGGCACCTACGAAAAAGTCAGAGAACTTTTAACAACTTCTGTAATTGGTGTAACAATTATTGCCAGTGCGTACATTCTGGCGGGCTTGATTGGCTGGATTATTTTTGGTGATCCAACCTTTATTCTACGCCCAACACTGTCTGGAGCTGTCTAACATTCGTCACAACACAAAAAACATACTATAATACACCTATGCCATCCCTAATTCCCACACCACTAGCCAATCTCGGATCATTTGAGCCTCCCACCCAGCAATGGAGTGACAACACCGACACAGATGGTGTGTTGAGCAATATGGAAAATTTTCTTTCCACCATTATTGGATTGTTAACAGTAATAGCGGCCGTCTATTTTATATTCAACTTTTTAATCGCTGCAGTCAGCTGGGTCACCGCTGGCGGTGATTCTGGCAAAATTCAATCTGCTCGGGATCGTATTATTCAAAGCACCATTGGCATGATTGTTGTCGTTGCTGCATACGGCATAGTTGGCTTGGTCGGTGCTGTGCTGGGCCTTGAAATTCTTAATCCAGCCGACATGCTACGAACCATTGTTGGTCCGTAAGCAGGAGCCAGAACCGGAGAGCTTTGATCTAGGAATTAAAAAAATGCAAACACAACCCCAACTACTAGCGCAACTTACGAACCCCGTTACGGGCGATTTTGGCAGCGATACTACTGGAGCCCAAGAAGGCACGCTTTTTACCAATTATTTTGTAATGATTTGGAACACTATCATTACCGTGGGGGCGTTACTTGTCCTTGCTTACTTCCTCTGGGGAGCCGTTGAGTGGATTACGTCTGCTGGAGATAGTGGCAAACTGCAATCGGCGCGCAACCGGATGTTTCATGCCTTTATCGGATTATTACTTCTCGTTTCAGCCTATACGCTGATCGGATTTATCAGTTACTTATTCTTTGGCGATGAGTTTAATATCTTACAACCAGTCCTCAGAACAGTGGACTAAACAACTATGCAAAAAATACAACAATTAGCGCAAACAGACCGCGTTCTAGACTTTCAAGGTCAGGGAGATACGCTTCAGGGCTCAAGCACCACCACCGATTTTGGCGCGTCGTTTGGCAGCTGGCTTGGTAACCTAATGTCAATACTAATGACTGTCTCATTTCTCGTCCTTCTCCTGTATCTAATTTGGGGAGCATTTGAGTGGATAACATCAGCGGGAGATAGTAGCAAATTGCAAAATGCCCGCAATAGAATGTTGCATGCCATAATTGGAATGATTATCCTTGCCTCAGTCACCGCACTAATACTGTTTGTGCAGTACATACTTGGGGTGGAGATATTAGAGTTTGGCAACTTTTCGCAAAGAGAGCAAACTAACACAACTGCCCCACCTGATCAACCAGAGCCTACTACCATTCCGTTATTCTCAACGTAATTGATGCGTTTTAATACAGAGGTATGATTCAAGCTAATATGAAGTATTTTCCACTTGCAAAAGCTAAAAAAATAATGCTACTATGATTAAAGTCAAGAAAAATTTGCATAGCTTTGCAGAACAGAGTAAAATACAGGACTATATGAACAAAATCTCACTTTTTTCTAAAACTTCAATTGCCCTAACTGGCATGCTTGCAACTCTTGCAACTCCAGTGGCTGCCCAAGTCGGCACTGTAGAGGTAGGTACTGGTTGGGCAGAGGACATAGGTGGAATTATCACCTTTGCTCTTAATTTCATCATGGTGGTTGCCCTACTACTCGTATTCTTTTATCTTATTTGGGGTGGTATTCAGTGGATTACTTCTGGTGGCGATAAAAGTAAAACTGAAGAAGCTCGAAACAAAATTACTGCTGCTGTAGTTGGAATTATTATTCTCGCAGCTGCTTATGCCCTAGTCCAGTTCGTTGCATACATTCTCGGCTTTGGAGGTCTACAAGAAGCAATTGATGGCATCGGTAGAATTAGTGGTGGCGGTCCAGGTTCGGGCACAGCTGGACGAGGCACTTAAGGCTGAGTGATTAGGCATAAATATACGGTAAAATACAGGACTATATGAACAAAATCTCACTTTTTTCTAAAACTTCAATTGCCCTAACTGGCATGCTTGCAACTCTTGCAACTCCAGTGGCTGCCCAAGTCGGCACTGTAGAGGTAGGTACTGGTTGGGCAGAGGACATAGGTGGAATTATCACCTTTGCTCTTAATTTCATCATGGTGGTTGCCCTACTACTCGTATTCTTTTATCTTATTTGGGGTGGTATTCAGTGGATTACTTCTGGTGGCGATAAAAGTAAAACTGAAGAAGCTCGAAACAAAATTACTGCTGCTGTAGTTGGAATTATTATTCTCGCAGCTGCTTATGCCCTAGTCCAGTTCGTTGCATACATTCTCGGCTTTGGAGGTCTACAAGAAGCAATTGATGGCATCGGTAGAATTGGCGGTTAAGGCTCAGGTAGAACTGGACCAAACGGTTGAAGCTGAGTGATTCGTCATTTAATGGTTCTTAACGTGTTATAATAATTTACTATGAGTAGATTATTGTTGGTGTTTGTTTTTTTCATTTTCGCTTCGCATTCTTTTGTCTTTACTGTATCTGCTCAAAAAAGCCTACCTCTAGATCAACAGTCTCAAGAAGTACAGCGCACAGGAGACCAAGTCCAAATTGGAATGCAGGGACAAGACGATACTTCACCAACTAACGAACTAGCCTCAGCTAATCAGGATACAATCTCTACTACTAGAAGTGCTAGCCTTTCAGGTATTGCCAATACTCCACCACAAGGTTTTGCGTCTAGTCTAACTCAATATATTAATTGGCTACTGTCAGCTGTAATGGTTATTGTACTATTACTTGCGTTTTTTCAATTTATTACCGCTGGATTTGAATGGATTACCTCCGGTGGAGATTCGTCAAAAACCGAAAGCGCGCGCCAACGAATTATTAATGCTTTTGTCGGTGTGCTGATCGTGAGCGCAGCATATGCTGTTACTCAATTTGTAGCATACATTTTAGGATTTGAATCAATTAATGACGCGCTGACCAATGTGCGCCGAATAAATGTTGAAAATTCTTGACGCACCTAAATCTCAGTGTCTAGGCAAGCAGCTTACACTGACTTCCACCGACGTAGACATGATAAGATAATGCTACATGAAAAAACTAGCTCGCCTCCTTTCATTATTGATGCTTGTTGCTTTTAGCTTATTTACGCCTGTTTCTGCCTCAGCACAAACAGCCGAGTGGGGAGGCGAATGTGTCTATCAAGAAAATGTAGCTACCCTACAAGGTCTTGAGTGCCTGCTGGGCAACTTTTTAAGTGTCATTCTCGCAATTATTGGCCTAGCGGCTTTTATCATGCTCATTATTGGTGCATTTCGCTGGATGTTATCTGGCAGTAATCCAAAGGGGGCTGAAACTGCTCGTAATACCATCACATTCGCGATCATTGGTATTGTAGTAGCTTTGAGTGGCTTTATTATTCTCAACTTATTGTCAAGCTTTACTGGCTTAGATTTGACAGAGTTTATTATTCCAGGCTCAGATTCAGGGGTTTCTGGGGAGGGAACCCAAGCACCCACAGCCCCTGATTCAGATGCTGGTGGAGGGGGCTCTAGAGGTTTTAATTAACCAATTTTTTCAAAAAAGAATCAGCGTAGCCTCACACCTTATTTCCCAGTATAATAATCCATATGACTTTGAGGAATTTTCGCCCTTGGCTGTTGGCGTTGGTATTGTGTGTGTTCACAAGTATGCTGCTGCTTCAGCCGACCAGCGCTCAGACTTCGCTTCCTGATCTTAAAGCTGACATTGATTTTCTGCGCAGTCGCTCACAAGCAGTGCTCTTCTTTAATATCTGGGGTGACAACCCTGATCCTAATTTTCAAAAGCACGTACTAACGGTAGATGAGTTTCGTGAAATTTGCCCTGAAGTGCAATGTGAGGATTTTGGTGCTAACTTTGCGACATTTTTCAAATCTGGCAGTTATGACCTAACGCACAGTCACGCAAGAATGGGGTGGGCGTTAGAAATTGCAGAATACAGTAACCCCGGCGCGGTAAGCGCGGCTATCGCTGAACCACTCTCAATCATTGTGCGCTTTGGTACTGCTGGAAGTAATGGGTATGACGGCGGACCAGGGAGTAATGCTGCAGAAAACACTGATCCAAATCGCTTGATCGCATTCCTCAATCAAATTGACTCACAGGGCAAGACCTACTATGTTATCGTCGGACCCAATGAGCCTGATGCAGAAACCTGGGCGTTTGATACCGGACCTGTTGGCGGAGGTAATTGCGGAACATACAGCGGTGGGTCAGGCTGGGCTGAGTGCGTAGCGCCTAAGCTAGCATCGTACATGAATACTGTCTGTGACGCCAAAAGAGATGGCAGAATTCCCAGTAATGTTCGCTTGCTCTCGCCAGCTTTTAATATGACCTCTCCGTCCTTTCCTGGTTTAGTACAAGCACTCAAAGACGCAAATGCTCCCATTTCAGCGGCAGACGGGTGCCTCGATGGTATTGCTGGAAATATTTATCCTGCAGGACAATCAATTCAGGGTTTTTGGAATGACCAGAATATCGAATCTTTATTTGACTTGCCAATATACATTACAGAAACCGGACCCTGGGACAGCACTTCTAGCCCACCAAGCGACCAAGACTTAACAAATCCTGCTGTACGAGATCAACTTGGACTGCCTGATATAGGCATTCGCGATGAAGACTACTACATCAGCCCCATTCTCGGACTTCAGCCTGGAGCAGAAGACTATGGGGTTATTCGCGAAAGTCTAGTCAGACAAGGCTATCAAGCATATTGCGCAGCCCCCACCTACACCGTCAATCCACAAATGAGCGGGGCGCTGCCAGAGTATCTAGACAACATTCGCGCCGGCCTACAACCTCGACTCATTGGCCAAGGCGGCCTCCCCATCACTTCGACCCAAGTAATTGACTACACCAACGCTGAAACCCCAATTTTCCGCGACAGCGAGCGCAAGCGCGTCCTCAAGGCAGATCTTGAGGAATATTTTGGCTTTAAGGAGCTAGAGGAAACCCGTTTTAGCCGAGCAGAAATTAAGTCAGCCCCCATCAATTCTCTCCTTTCCGAAACCCAGCGCTGTGCTCAAACAGCACAAACCCTCTACTCTCAAGAAGAAATGTGTAACAAATTATTTGATCCTAATGACTGTTCGTTACTCAATCGGCAGGTACCTGGTACTGATTATCGCGTTCGACAGCTGCTCAACGAATACAAAGGCTTCGCTCGCAGTCAAGACCACCTGGAAAATTGCAAAATGATTGTGGTGGGTGAAGGCGGAAATAGGTTGCGCACCGGCATGTTGACGGCATCAATGCATCTGGATCGAGCGTATCGTATTGCTTTCTTGGTGGCTGCAGTTGCCCAGCGTCCGATACAAACAGATCATATTTTCAATTTCTTCAGTCATTCAGATCAAGCAGATCCCCTCCATGACGTATTACTGATTGCCTTCAAAATTCCAGACATTGGCACAAACAAGGGCTCGCTTTGGCAAGATGAAACAGCCACCACTGCCCAAGGCGTGCCACTCAGCTACCAACAAGTTGTCCGCAATGAAGCCAACCGAAAACAAGAACAAACAGAAAGCGGCCACACGTATTGGGATGACCCCATGACGCTCTCTCGCAACGTGCTCATTCCCAGAAAAATGGCAGAAACATATGACCTAGAGGGTACTCAGGAGCGCGAAGCTATGTTGGGTGCTGTATCTGGAGCCAGCGGAGCGGGCCCTCTCATTAACTGCTTGCGTGGTACTCCTCCTAATGGTGAAGGAGCTCCTGCTTGTAATGACCATCTGGGCTATGCCGTAGTAAGCATGATTAATGGCGCGGCTGAGCAGGATCCAGATCGCGTCAACTGTTCATTGATTACCAGCGAACAGGTCAACGAAATTGGTGACCCTGCCCGCTTTTGGGCTCCGGGAGGACCAAATCAATTTCAAGTTCAGTATGGAGAACTGATTTTGCAGCAACTTTGGGGCGTTGGCCAAGATGGCTCTCCACGAGACGCTGTTCCCTTTGACACCGTCTTTCAAATTAACGCCAATCCCGACACCTTTCCCGACAAGGGCTGCGCTCCTGGCGAGCAAGGCCAAGCTCCTGGCGGTGACTGTACAGTACTCAACTTCTACTTAGTTTATCCTATGGGCTACGACCTCGAAACACTCGAGGCCGTTTTATCACAAACATTTTTAACCGAGCAACAACATGAGGCCATTGCCGATGACCCATCAATCAAAGATCGCTTCAACGTACTCAACGATGACGTAGGACTCGATGCTGGCACAGTTACACACGACTTCACTGACTATCTAGATTGCACCATTGATCCAATCACCGGAATACGCACTTGTGCAGAGAAAAGTTTTGAGCTCACTAATCAAAGTTCTCAAGGTCCAGCGCAATTTTTCGGCGCCCGACTGGGGTTCTGGACGCATCACGTACAACTTGCGTTTAATCGCTTTGATAGCCTTGCGCATAAATATCTCAGAGGGTGTCGGACAACAGAGGAATTTTTACTTGATCAATGCGGCGGTCCTCCTCGAGATACGGCATTTGACCAACCCGCTTATTGTGAGGGATCAAAACATAGAATTTATAGGGACTTGACCGAACAAGACACTGATCGGTTTGTCTTTTTTGCAAATCGAACCCGCAATCTCATCGGAACCTCACCTGATGATGTAAGAGATGCCGAAACAATGTCTCAAGAGCAAGGACGCGAGATTTTCTTTGGCGAAGGTGGTGGTGGCAATTCAGTGGGTTTACGCTGCAGCCTAAAACTTACCATGAGAATGATTGATGGACTGACGTTAATCCAAACGGGTGGCGGTAGTATAGTTGCCAACAACCCCGGCAACCAGCTAGGCTGCACGGGAACTCAAACTTCGGCGCGCAGACTGCAATTGCGCAAGCTTCCACCAGATACTACTCCGCCGCCTGATGTAAATGATCCACGGTGGGAAGACGCGCCAATTATGGAAACCGTAGGTAGTGGTGCTGAGGTGAGTTTCGATTTGAGCATGGCTCCTGGTTACTACTGGATCTATCACAATATGGGTGTAAACAATATTTGCATTAGCAACGAGACGTATACCATGCATCATGAGCTAGGACCCGATGAACCACTGCACCATAATCTCGGCTACGTGATCGATTTTACCCAAGCAGGATGTGGAGATGGAGCCTGCATTGACATGAATCTTCAGCCTGCCATGGAGGGCGGTGGCACTGTCTACGATGAAAATGGCAATGCGGTGCGCAGTATTAATCGCATCGATGAATGGGATGGATGTCCGTTAGTAGACTCGGACGGCAATCCGTTTACCTATGTCACGCAAGATTACAATAATGAATGCGGCGGCGGGCGTGCCGGAGATTGTTCCGATGAGGGCGGCTGTGGCTTTTGGCGAGACTACATTAACATGTTGAATGACGGTGGTGGTGATACACAAGAAAGAAAAGGCTATCAATTATATCTAGAATTAGTGGGTAGAAGACTGCGAGGGCCAGGTACCTCCTCTCATACAATGTGCACTCATTCTCGGACATACAGTGGGGGCGGGCGTCGCACCTCAATTTTTGCCAACACAATTAACGTCAAGCAGTGCAGCAACTATAGTCCCAACTTGGACAGCTTGCGGCTGTTTGGGAAAGTGATAGGGACGCCCACAGAGGATAATGACTTTCCATACTGGAATGGCACTGAACCAGATTTTGAACTTCCCCCTCGAGAGCTTTGGCAGAGCATTAATGCTGCTTCTGCAAAACACCAATGCGACCCTCTCTTGTTGTTAGCCATTGCGCACTCTGAAAACAAGGAGTATCACAATATTCCGATACCCAACGATGCCTACGCGGTTGGAACGTTTCAATTTACCACAGCCATCAAAGACAACACTACTGGTCAGCTATCAGATGGATCTTGGCAGTTGTGGCGCAAGCAAAATGCAGAAGGACTAACTCGCTGCCTTCACCAACCACCAACTTTTACAGATGAAAACAGAGCAGGATTAGACTTCAGTAGTCCAGTTAATGAACCCGCCGCCGCCGACTCTGCTTGTCGCCTTGCACTGTGGACTGGTATGCAAAAGTATTATGATGATAAAGAGGAGTTTGTTCGAACATTTGCTATCAGAGGAGATAACTCCTACCACCAAACCTGGAATCGCTTTCAGGATGGCAGAGATCAAGGAGAATATGTCTGGAACCTTTGGAGATGGCTGGTGGATGCGCTTGAAACAGAGCCCGTTCCTCAACCTGCCGGCTATCCGTATCCATACGACTCGACTTGCCTAGGCTAGGCTGAATTGCCCCACCTTTTTTGGCTACAAACAGCTACTTCTTTTTCTTTGACTGCACGTTGATTTCTTGCTGAGCTTTTTTCCCGTTTTGAGCTGTTGTCGACTTATTTGGAACGGAGGTGGCTGCAGCGCTTGGTTTCCAGAGGCGATGACCGCCAGCTCGCAGCAGTGTAGCTACCTGCTCAAGGGTGGCCGCGCTACTCACTTGTTGCAATCCGAAAGTGCTGGCATCAATACCGTACAATAAATTGCTGGCTGCTTCAGAGGGAAGCTCCTGCTGGAGAGCGGTAAAAATTTCCATAGTAACCGTTGTCAGCAACTCGCCTTCTAGAGGAATTTTGAGCGAACCAAATTCAGGAGCATCAGAAATTACAATGCTTGAGGTATTTGTGTATAGATCTTCATAATCGGTGTAAAGCTGCCCAAGCTCACTGGGTGTGTTTGCGCCAAAAATAAGTAACAAATCCGCACTTGCCCCAGTGTACGAAAACTCAACCTTACTGGTATCTAGTGGCTGACGACCGGATTTTGGCTTTATAGTCAGGAAAAATTTTTTATTATCTTCGCTAATATTGTAACTAACCTTATCGACTTGCTCTTCTGAGTAATCAAAGCTAATAGTTAGATTTTCGTTTCCGAGATCAGTTGATAACTCGTCTACTCCTGATAATAATGCTTGCTGGTTTTTGCCATTTTTATCCATGATCTCTGGCAACGTTGAGGGTGTGGGTGTGGCTAGTCGGCTATCTTTGCCCTGAGCTTGAAGCGTGACGTGCCAGGCCGTTGCCGCACTCACGCAATCCAGCTCATCTGGATCTGCGCAAACGATCAATATTGACTGAGCATTTTCTGTCAAACTTTTAACCTGAGCCAACGTGTAATCTTCGAGCATGCAACCTTCCATACTTCAACAAAATACTATACATAATTTTCAGGGCAGTAATTTTATGTCCGTCAGTATGACATATCAATCAAAACATATCAATATATATCGGATGCGCAAATTAGTTTTGGTGTATGCATCAATACTTTGCTATACTACGGTTTGTGATAAAAGCATTTTTCGCCGGATTACTAGCCCCATTAGTATTTTTTGCTGTCCTTGTGCAGCCAACCTCAGTAGGCGCTCAAACTGCAGAAGACGGTGAAGATCCCTATAGTTACCGCATTACTCAAGACGAGTTTAATGAATACCACGCTGCCATCCAAAATTGTGAAACCCCCTCTTTAGAATGTTTAGTGCGATATACCACGCGTTTTGTCGCTATCGAATGGATTAACGATATCAAGGGCCCCGATATTGAGAAAACCCAAAATTTCAGCACTGAAGGTGAGCAGGGCTCATCAATTCCAGGTGGAGTAATTGGTGGCACATTTGGTCTGATTGGCATGATGTACGAAAATCCGCCAGCCAACACCCAAACGTATGTAGCAGACGTGATGAACAACGCAGGTTTTGCCAGCCCAGCTTACGCCCAAGGCTTAGGGTTTGCCTCACTCGAGCCAATTCTTGAGTTGTGGAGAGCCTTTCGTAATATTGCCTATTTCTTCTTTATTATCTTTTTTATCGTGCTGGGTTTCATGATCATGTTTCGCTACAAACTGGGAGGACAAGCAGCCATTACTGCTCAACAAGCTATCCCCTCAGTCATTGTTAGTTTGATTTTAGTTACCTTCTCATACGCCATCGCGGGCTTTATGATTGACTTGATGTATCTGTCGATGTTCTTGATCGTCAGTTTTTTCTCAGATTTTTTGACGGGCTCACTTGGGGGTCCAGGAGCAGCCGCAAGTACTGGTCAAGAGTTGATCAATATGAATATTTTTCAACTAGCTCATTTTTTATTCACTGGAATTTGGGAACAGACCGGTCAAACCGCTGATTTGATTTCAGAAATTCTATCCGCTGTTGCCAGTCAATTCAGTGGCAGCCTGGCCAATTTTGGCGCCATGGTTGGAGCGCTAACCGTAACGCTCATTATTTCAATTGCTGTCGTAATTGGTGTCTTTAAATTATTTTTCGAACTGCTGAAATCATACTTTACTATAGTAGTTTCAATTGTCATCTCACCAATCCTGCTGATGTTTGGCGCTATTCCAGGCAGGAACGTATTCTGGCCATGGCTGAAAACTATTATCGGTAATTTAGCCGCCTTCCCAGCTGTATTGCTCGTAGTGATCCTATTCCTACAATTTACTGGCGCCAGCACTTCTGGCGTAACTGGTGGGTTCATGCCCCCATTCCTGGTGGGTGTTGGTCAAGCGGGCATGATTGGACCACTGCTCGGTTTAGCTACCATCCTGGCACTTCCAGAGCTAGTAAAGAAGATCAAGGAAGTGATGGGTGCAGGAGATGGCGGCTTTGGCGCATTCATCGCCAGCTCAGCATGGGGTGGATTTAAAGAGGGTTGGGGTGGTAATGTGCCACTGGGCTTGAATGCGAGGAATATTGTGACTGGAGTAGGCATGGCTGGTGGCGCCGCTGTTGCTGCGCCAACTGGAGCCTTGATTGGCGGAGCAGCCTCTAAAGCAAGAGGTGGAACTTTTGCAGATGGAGCCAAAACAGGAGCCATGGTCGGGGGTGGAGCCGTCCTTGCCACACCACCTGGCCTCAGAGCAGTTGGAAGAGTGACTGGATTTGCTGCAGATCTCGAAGACCGCTTTACTAAAGTAGCACAACTTAAGCAGAGAGCGCAAAAATCCATTCTTTCGTATCAACTTAAACAAGCTAAGTCTAAAAAACCCCCTGGAGCTTCTCAGTCTGGAGTGCAAGACTCATCTGAAGATGATAGAAACTAAGAGATATGACTAAAGAACGCCCTAAATCCATTCAAACTACACTTACCTCGATTAGTCAATTAATTCGCAGAGCGCTTTCAGCAAAGGAGGTCTACGATACTAGATACCGCAGAAAAAAGAAGAAGGCGCCGTACACAACTATGCCAGGACCGATAGATCCCACAGACGACCCCTCTCTCTATTAACACACTCTGATTGCACAGATAAAAACGTTTTAATATCTTGATTGCGAGGATAAAAACGTTTCAATAACATAGCCAAAATCTCTCCTAATTCTTTTCGCCTGGTCAAGCATACCTATGACCTCTTCTTCAGTAAAACCATATCCTGGAATTGGATCTTCGCCGCCGGCACCTTGCTGCCTAATGCCATGTTTAGATTGTTTGGAGTATGCATATACTATTGCTTCAACTTCTGCCAAAGTTAACTCAGCTCTATCTAACATGAGCAGGCTTGCAACTGTAAACGATGTCAGCATAGCCTTTTGCAATTCTTTAACGACTTTCCTACTATCCCCTTCTTTAACTTGTTCAAGAAACACCTGATAGTCCGCAGGAGCCATTGTAAACATTTTTTTAGCCAAGATTGGTGTATACGCAGTTGTTCCTGGGACATTTTGCCAATAATCAATGTCGTAGAAACCTGTGTCTAGATCTTTCTTATCAACAACAAGTCGTCCATCCAACCAATAACCCAAAACTGATCTCCAAAATGCCGTAAGTGCGCCAATTGCGCTTATGTCAATATTTAGCTGTTGTTGCAAGGACGTTTCAGTTACTGCCACATGCTCGCCAAGCTTATCAAAATGAAAACCTTCGAGCGTTTGAAGTCCCGATGCTAAAACTTCATATATTTTAACTGCGTAGCTATAAATCTCCAAATAAAGCCCCTTCATGTTGGTGTTCATGCGCTCATAATTTACGTTCAACCGATTCGACCTATCGCCAAATAATTTTTTTAATGACTTACCATCAGCGCCCATAAATTGAAAAAGGTCTGGAAGCAATGATCCAAATTCATCCTTATTGTAAACTCCCTCTTGGCCCGAATATTTGTTTCTATAGTACCTAGTAAATCTTAGCCTAGTGGGCTTTGTTCTTGCCTGGAAGGTAACGTTGTCATCGTTGGATGACCCCAAATGAGTTTGATATACATGAAAGGAAATGAGTTCCGCAGATTTACCAGATTCGAAACCTCTCTTAAGGTCTGCATTTGATACAGCTGTTCTTGCCCCAGATGTTGGGTCAACCATCTCCCTTGTTTGAGGATCATATTCGCCAGGAAGCCCTATGTTGTACAGACCAATAGCTATGGCTATTTCAGTTCTATACTTTTCTACATTGCTAGTTCTGTTGCCAAATGCGTCTATAGAAAAGTTGACATTTCCAATATCTGCAAGCGGAAATATTCCATATTTCTTTTGTTTCTTAGATTCTGCTGTCTTAATGTCGGCCAGTGAGATTAAATTGGCAACTTGCTCAATAAACACGTCGTAGTCACCTCCAGCGGCGTTTTGATACAATTCGGCAAATCGCGAGTCTTGGATGTCGCTCACCTTGGTTTTTAAGCTCGCTTTTGCACCTTTTTCGACTTGCCGCAAATATTGTTTTAACTCAGACTCTGAAGGAATAGCAATAACCTCAGTTCGAATTTTACCAAGAACTTCATTTCTTATTTTTGTTCTTTCTGGGTTGGTTAACAAGACATACTTTTTATTCCAACCAGTATAGTGATTAAGTCCTTCAAAAATTAAATCTCCAAATGGCTTTTCCCCCTCTTGCAAAGCCTGAAACTCGGCAATCTTTTGCCAATCAGATCCAGCAAATACATGTTTTTTTATATGCTCCATTACGTTTGGGTGAGGACCACCTTCTGTCTCTGCAATATTGTGCTGCCAACTCATTCCTCCAGTTATTGCAGCTGACAAAAATTTGATTTTATTTCTGAGTTCGTTTTGATCTCCAGGGAAAAAGTCAATTATTTGATCCAGTAGAAGCTTGTCAGCTCCTTTTTGAATATCCCAGTTTAAAAACTCCAAGTACCCAGACTCTCCATGAGCGTTTGGCTCTCTCCACAATTTTTCTGTAAAAGAATCAACTATAGCCTTGAGCGCTCTTCGCTCAGATCGCTCGCGAACATCATCGTCGTCGCATGTTTCACCTATCTTAATCCAGTCCTCTACTTTCATCCAAGTGTCCCAAGCATCATTTGGGTCAATTTCTTCAATTACTACCGCGTTTTTTTTGGCGCGCTCTAAGTCTATCAGCAAACGACTGATTTCTTCATGAAGAAGGGTATTGCTCGCATCCTTTTTTAAATATTCAAATAAATTATCCTCCTGAGAAATTAATTCCTTTTTTAGCGCTCGAATGTCTGAGTTGTACAATTCTCCCAGAGGGGTGGTGGGGTTAAGTATTGCCTCAATAGCGCTTGCCAAGGGATCAATGTCGACTCTCCACTCTGCGAGCAATCTATTTTTTTCTGCTAAGCTTGCTCCTTGTTCACCAAGCTCTTCAATGCGCTTGTTTCTTCTATCTATTTGGCTTTGAATTTCGCTGATCTTTTCTTCTAAGAAAAGAGTTTGTTTTTTTAACAAAGGATCTATAACGGCTCCAGGTACTGCTTCGCCAAGCTGCTTAAGTAAGCTCGAGTCATATCTTGACTCCACTCCATCGAGCTGAGACTGCATGAATTGTTTTATTACTTCAAGATCAGAAACCTCATTAGCCGCAGTAGTTGAGTCTAAAACTGAGAGGTCGGTTTTTTCATAGCCGCGAACCCTGTCGAGATTCTGCCCTGTTGTTGTAGTAGAACTGACAAACTCATCTCTCCAGTTTGAAAACAAACCTTCATCTACGGCATCAATATGCGTTAAAAATTGGTCAACCAGCATCTGAGCACCTTTAATGTCGGTGTTTAAAATTTCCCGTCTTTTTCTTATCTGATCCAGAGTTGTTGATGGAGATGCAAAAACTGACAAAGCATCTTCAGCAGCATTGATTGCGTTGACCAACTCAACCAACGGAGATTCTCCACTTTCAAGTCTGGGATCAAAAACACCTCCTGTTGAAGCGCTACTAATTAGTGAGTTGTACTTTGTCACCAATTCTCTAAGCGCAACAACCTCATCCAAAGCATTCAAGTCAATAACTTGCTCCTCTTCGGGAGATTTTTGTGAGCTAGCTTCAGAAGGTTGGGTTGTGGTCTCGCCATTCAATGCTTGATTCAATTCCTCCCTCACCTGCTTTGCCAGCTTACCCACCTCAACCTGCTTATCATTAGACCAACTTACTCTCGCCGCTCGAAATTCAGAAAGATCAGCGCTAAGCACTTGCAACGCCTCATCAGCTGAATAAAAACCCAAGTCAAAATTCTCTCTTAAGTCATTAAGCCTTGCCTCAGCCTCCTCAGGAGTCAGCGGAGGTTGCTGCTCAGGAGTTTTGCCAGTTTCTGACCCACTGGGGGTATTGCCGGTTTCTTGCGTACTCATACCTTGAATTATACTATAAATCGAGTATTTCCACACCTTTTTCAGCCCTATTACCCCGCTCGCTCCCGTCACTAGCCCCGCCCCCACAACTACAGCTATAATAGCTTCATTCACTTGTGGGAGCGTTACAATTAGTAGTTGCGCCAGCAACTTGATTAGCCCTTCTAGAACCAGGCAACCACAACCAGATAAACCATGCCCGACCAAACCAATCAACTCGACCAATCCTTCACCCCTGTCAAAAGCTTGGGATTTTATCCCAATGCAGAACTTGAAACGCCACTGGAAGAGCTGGGCAAAGTCATTGACAACAAAGGCCTCATTACTAATCAACAAATTATCTTGAGGATTAACCAACAGACAACCAATGCTCAACTCACTACCGCCTCCGAACCCGAAACTAATTACTCGCCAGAGCAGCAAGAAAAACTACTCTTTCTCAAGGACTACCTAGTTGTTTTAACTGGATTAGCCAAAGCTATTCACCAACTCTACCCCACCGACACACTTGGCGGATTTGGTGAAAATTATGACGAACTCACCCTTCTCAAGGAGTGGGGAACCGGGGAGCAGGCTCAATTTTCTGAACGAGAACTAGAAAAAAACTTCTTCAGGATTAGAGAATTGTACAACACAGTTGCGTTAGTTTTTGACCAATACAAAAAAGCAGACGAGAGGTCAGAGGACGCTGACCAAGACACCGAGCTTGACCCTGCTGCAGTCGCCGCCGCCACAACCACAGCCAGCCAAGGCTCAAGACGCGGAATTACTCAATCTTCAGACGACTCCTCCCAAGAGGATTCAGGTGAAGACCTAGATCCACCAGACCTCACCGATCCAACCAACAAAAAGATTGTCAGTCAACAAGTTGAGTGGGTGGTCTTTTTTGCACAAAGACAGCTGATTCTTGATGCATTTGAAAAAGCAGGCTTTAGCATGGCTGACCTGCCACCCGATATTCAGGATCGCATCAATCAATTAACAGACCTCTTGCGCGAGCAGGTCTACATTCTCATTCAAAGCCTTCCACCAGACAAACTAAACCAGCTACTTACGCAGCAAGGCGCGGTCGTTCTTCGCGCACAGCTTTTTAGAGACCTTATTCAAAAACTACTAGCAGACACGCAATTGCAGTTCTTTGAACAACTCACGGAGATCTACCAACAAGTAGCTCAACAACAATTAGCAACTAACTCACCTGAGGCTGCGGCCGCCTTCGTTCAGGAACTTGAGTCAGTCTTTGCTACGCCCCAATTTAGAGATGCCACATTTGACAAAATCAGGGAATATATTCGCGCGTGGAAAGCAAGGTTTATCAAAAGTTTGGAACAAAAAGTACAGCCCGACCAACCGCGCCCAGCATCACAAGAACCAGAGCGACCAACACACTTTCGCCCTTTACCAAGCACGGTCCAAAATGCGTTAGACACAGCCATCTCTAGTGCAGGAACCATCTCACCTGAGGATCAAAAAAGTATCCAAGACCAAGGCGCTCGTCTCTATTGGGGAACGATGGCGGAGCTGTTTCGTGATAAAGATATCCAAGACCTTTCTGGCCTACCAAACACAATACTCGACCAAGTTCAGTCAAAAACACTCGCATACATCATGTCGCTTCCCCCCGAGGAACGCGAGCGCGTGCGCAGATCTCCGTCTTCACTTATTCGTCACATCAAGAATAATTCTGGATCGATTCTTGGCGGAACAACGTTCCAACAAGCGTATAACTCGTTTATTTCCACCCACAACGCTCCCGTTCTCAGCAGAGCTGAGCAACTAGAAACCGAAACAACCTGGGCATACAATCAACTACATTTTCAACTGTTTGGCGTGCATGATATTGATGATGAGTCAACACCTGATGAGCCCGGTCTGCAAGATGTGTTTGATGAGCTCAAATTCGAATTGTACGAAACATCATTTCAATTTTTTGAAGAACTCCCAGCCGATTCTCTTGAAAAATTGTACATTATCTATCCAGATCGGGAAAAAATACTTTCGCAGCTGAGAGCGCGCATTAACCAAGACCCTGCGTTTATCAACAAACTCAGCCAGTTCTACAACAATCTTCTGCAGCATCTCAGCGACAGTGACCAACACAAATATACCCAACTGCAAAACAGCATTAATCACTCGCTCGTACAAGCTGGAGTCGTCTTTAAACTTCGTGACAGTGAACACATTACTCAAAGATTGTTTGGAGCATCGCTGCAGGATGTAGTGGACACTGACGATCCATTATTAATTAAAACTACGAGTTCTGCGCTCGACTCGCTCCTTTTGAGCTATGGTTACGAAAATACATCTAAACTAATCAACAACATCAATCCGCAGATGCTGGCACTCACTTTTGGGATTGAAGAAGGAAAAATTAACGAGGCAAACATTGATCAATTTCGCAGCTTGCTCGATCAGTTCGCAGCCAGTAGATTTGCCCAATTGTCCGCCCTTTCTAATTTACAACCCCACGGTCTGTTTGGGTCAGAAAAAGAAACAAAATACGATACCATTTCTTCCACGCAATTTACCAAGAGAGTTGAAAATGTTCGCCACGTCCAACAAATGGTCCAAGATCAAGATGGTGAAGTTGTGGCGGAAGCTGTCGGAAAAACTGATACAAGGAAAAAGGCTCAAATATTCTTCAAAATTTTTGAACGAGAGTGGAATAGTCTAGGTCAAGTCGGGCAAAAGGCTGTCTATGCTTATTATGACATTCCCATTCCCCAGCGATTTGAAAAAGCGGCTGACGCTGACGAAAACTTACCACTCATTCTTGAGTTCATTGATTTTCAAGAAAAACGCGCCTCTGACCAAACACTACTTAAAACACTAGTCTCAGAATACGAAAGAGGCGGCGCCGATGAGTTCGACCCATTACTCAAGGCAGAATTTCAGCAAGACGTCAAGTCTGCTGAGGAGCGCATCATTCGGGTGGAGCAGTTACGCGCCAGCCTTTCCCTCGTCCTAGTGCTTCAGATGGAAGAGGCGGATAAAGCAGAGGCGGCACTTGCTGCTGGCTACGCAAACGCCGTTGAGCTTGAAACAGCAATTAAGGCCCAGCTGCAAGAAAATCAGGTTGGTCAGCTCATGCAGCAAGCGCAGTCCATTCCTGGAGTTGTAGACCTGCAGGTTCGTGAGCAGGCGAGAGCTGCGCAACAAGAGCCAGGAGTCGTCAATTCGCTGATGTCAAAACTGCGTGGCAAGACTTCGCCTAAAGGCAAACTCTCAAATGCCATTCAGGTTGCTAACCAAACAAAACAACTCACAAATGCTGGTAGCACAGCTAAAAAAATATCAACTCTTATTGGTAGCAAAGGCAAGTTGGCGGCGTTGGGTGGCGGAGCTGCGGCGCTTGCCATCGGTGGCGGCGTTCTGCTCTTACAAAACAAACAATTTCGCGAAGCCGCCAGTGCCGTTTCAACGTACTTTGTTGCATCCACTCTTCATGCACTCTCTACAGTCGGGGGATTGGCAGGCAGCACACTGTTTTATTTTAGTACGCTCCCATTCTTAGGTCCGATAGGGGCGTTGGGGGCTGGTTTTTTCGGCGCTCATATGGGGGCGCAGATAGCTCCATGGAGCTGGGGCAATATGTTCGGCTTCTCCCCCAACCAGCCCCCACCCATGTCTTCAATATTCTCCTCATCCTCTGACTACGTCAACCCATCCCAAGCAAGCATGTCGGCATTGAGAGACTCTGGCGCCACACAAGCAGCTGCCACCACTGCCGCAGCCCAAAACGCAGCAGCGTCAAGTGCCTCCACCGGTGCAGCAGCCGGCCAATCTGCCCTTGGTACCACAACCGCCACCGCCCCTGCAGCAGCAACTACTGGTGCAGCTACTGCAGGAACTACTGCAGCGGCGGGAACTTCAGGGGGTTTGTCAGGGTGGTTGAGTGGTTTGTCAATCTCAGTAACCGCTCCTCTCATTGCCACAATCAGCATGGGTGTTTTGACCATTTTTACCATTACCGTAATTATTGGCGCATTTTTGGTGCCCACTCCCACACGAATTGACCAACGAAGAACCGACGAGCTTACACCCGCGACAGAGGGCACTCGCTTCATTGACCTAGAAAAGCAAGCGTCGGTTCAGCAAATTGAAAACAACACCCCAACGGAGGTGGCGTATAGCATCTCGGTTGCTCCAAAATCAGGCTTCTCAATTCGTGTCACAGACATAGAGGATGATTTTATGGGATTTGGCACTGATGGTGTTACTATTGAATCTCCCATCTCAGGAGCCGTTTTTCCAGATGAGCCGTTTTCTGATCCCCAGGTTATTGACTATACCGTGACAATCGGAGAAAATCTTGCGGATATCGCCATAAACAATGTGATTCAACTGACTTTTGACGTCATTGACATAAATGGCTTTACCGCTCAAAGAGATCAAACACTTGCCTCTAGTGCTGCGGTTAGAGTGGGAGAGCCAAAACAAGGGTGTTGGCCAGCCTCTGGAGAAATTACTTGGCTTCCAGCTTCAGAAGGAGGTCATACTAATTTCAAGGAAGATGCGTTTGACATTTCCAATGTGGCTGGTTCACCAATTTTTTCGCCATTTGACGGACAGGCATGCAGCGATACGATTGTTGAAACCAGGCCTGGAAGAACTAACACTGGTCAGTACATTGAATATGGACTCTATGTCAAATTGGCAGCCCAGGTCGGTGGTCAAACCCACAACTTTATTTTTGCACATATGAGGGCTACAGACATTGCGTCATGCAGCGAAGGTGGTCAGCCTGTTACCAGCGGACAAACTTTAGGGGAAATAGGCAATACAGGAAATTCCAGTGGCAATCATTTGCATTATGAGTTGAAGTCGTCTGGAAGATTTATCAAAAATTTTGTACCCGATGGCCAAGACGTTGTAAACAGGTACAATGGAGGCGAAACCGTTATGGTCAACCACTGTTTTTAATATATGACAACAAATCACTTTTCTCACACCAATTGGATACGACCTCTAATATATGGCAGTCTACTACTACTAATTCTAGGGCTGTTGTTTCGTGCGTTCACACCCGCCCCACACCCAGTTCAAGAGATAGCTACCAGCAACTACGATCAATCAACATCTACTTTTAACAACGTTGTGTTTACGGGCGAACCAATTGTACTACCAAGGACGCTACCCATAGCGACAGGAACCGTGCAAAGGCTCAATCACAACACAATTGTAGAGCGATTCACCAACTCGTTTAACCTAGCTCCAAGCCCCACCTCGGAGAACCTCTATCTCAATGAAAATTATGAATTTTCTTATGTTGAGCAACTAGATTCATATTACTTCCAAGCACTGAGTGAACAAGCGGGAGACAACGCCATCAACACACAACAAGCGCTCAATGTTGCCAAGCAATTTATAGATACATTTTTACCCGAGCACAATATCGCCCTGGCTCAGAACGGCGTTGGATACTTTATCGACAAAGGACACACTGTGAGCGCCCCCTCCCACGAAGCAACCCTTGTCAACTTTATTTTTACCACTTCTTTACAAGACATCCCTATTCTAGTTGGTGCAAGCACCAGCACGATTAGTAATATTTGGGTAGACAACGCCCATCGAGTTGTGAAGGCTGA
Source organism: Patescibacteria group bacterium (assembly GCA_040879165.1). Classification (GTDB taxonomy): domain Bacteria; phylum Patescibacteriota; class Microgenomatia; order UBA1400; family PJMF01; genus JBBDKV01. Next base: position 33,109 of record JBBDKV010000027.1, on the reverse strand, counting down.
GTTTCTTCCCATTGTTATCGAATACAACGAAGGAAGAACCTATGAAACAATCTCGGTCTATCAAGCAGTTGAAAATATTAATCAAAATCAGGCCTCAATAATCACCGCTTTTTCACCTGAGGTTGGGCTACCTGACATCAGTCAGGTTAAGTCAGCAACGCTTACCAACGTACGGGTCGATTATCGTCTTGATGAGGCTAGCAACACCATTGTGCCCTACTATGATTTTTATGGAACAATTAACACCGAGTCTGGAGAGTCGGTTGAGGCCAGCATCATCACCCCCGCTATCGTAACCGACTTCTCGCGCCCAGCCGAAGCTGAATAAACCCTCAGCTGAGTCAGGCCACGCCATCCCCTCTTCAGCCAACACCCCCAACCGTGCTAAGATAGCAGTGTTTGTTGTGTTTGCTGGATTCTTACCCACAATCGCGAACGCTCCGCTCACACAACCTACAGCCCTGCCATGAAAGAACATCCGATTCCGCAAGACATCACCGGCTACCGCTTCCACATTGTGGGAAATATGACGCTAAAACAATTTGGCGAATTATTACTTGCAACCATCATTTGTTTTGCAATTTTTTCCACCAATCTTCCTGCAGCGATCATGTGGCCACTCATTATCTTTGTCGCCATCCTAGGAGTTGTGGCAGCTTTTGTGCCAATCGAGGAGCGACCACTGAGCCACTGGCTCATCACTTTTTATGGCATTCTGTACAAGCCCACTCAATTTTTTTGGCAGCGACTCAACAACATTCCAGAAGCCTTTTTGTTCAAGGGCAACGAAGAAGATATTATTCAAGTCAAAGAGGTCGACCTCACTCCCATTCGTCGCCAACGCATCAAAGAATTCATTTCAAGCTCGGCAATGATGATGGATGACTCGGATGATTTTACCTACGAAGAGCGAACCTCAATGCAACAGGTGCTAACGCTTTTTGACACCACCGGACAACTTCACCAACCAACTGGGCAAATTGAACCCGACAGACCAGATCTCAAAATTCGAGTCCGCAGTATTCGCCAAGAACCTCAACCTGCCCCCCAGCCCGAAGCAGAGCAATTAGTCGAAGCAGCCCAACCAGCTCAAACCGAGCAGCCCGCCCAAACACAACAACCAGTTGAAACAACTCCTTCAGTCGAAGCAGCTCCGCAAGTCGCCGAAATGCGCATTACACCAACAGCAGCCCCAGCCCCGCCCCCCGTTCCCAAGCCGATTATTGAAACTGCCTCAACCGACATTGGCTCAGACCAAAAAACAGTCTTTCTCGAAACTCAGCAAGTCGCTCAAGGAATTGAGATCCCCCAATCACAATCGATTGCTGTTACCAAAGAAGGCGAGCAAAAAGCAGAAGATGATATTGAGTCTGACTTGGTAAGCGATCGCTCGGAAAAAGCCTTTTTAGAAAATAAGGCCCACACAGAAGAGGAGCAAGCTCCCACCCAATCCGCTCAATTTAATGCCGACCTCCCCTTTCCCGACAAACCAGACGTGCCCAATAAGCTCGTTGGCATGGTGTTGACTGCCAACAAAGAATTAATCCCTGGAGCAATTGTTGAAATCCAGACTAAGGACGGGCAAGTGGTTCGCGCAGTGAGAACCAACGCGCTTGGTCAGTTTTTTGTAACTACCCCGCTTAAAAACAACACATACACTATTGCTGCTGACAAAGACGGCTACACCTTTCGACCCCAAAGCATTGAGTTAAAGGGCAAAATCGTTGAACCACTCGAGATTATTAGCACCTAACAGCGACACAGCGTGCCACCGCGCACACCTGCTTATCCTTGCAGCGACCCTCAAAACCAGCTAAGATGAATCACGTAGCAACTTGCGGGTTCCGGTTCAAGATTGTATTCAAAACTCGCAAGCAGCTCTGCCCATGGCCAATATTATCTCATCAACCACCCAGCAGTTCTTGGATATTTACGACATTACCAATAATTTTGTGATCATGAAAGACGGCACGGTTTCAGTGCTTATGACCGTCAACGCCATGAACTTCGGCCTGTTGGCTGAAGAAGAGCAAGACGCAGTAATGTATGCCTACGCAGGACTGCTTAATTCACTAAACTACCCTATTCAAGTTATCATCAACTCGACAACCAAAGATGTCACCGCGTACCTTCACCTCCTGCAAGATCAGGAAGAAACTGCCGCTTCAGACACAATGCGACGAAGAATTCGTCAATATCGAGAGTTTGTCGCCAACCTGATTCAAGAGAGAAATGTTTTGGACAAAAAGTTTTATGTTGCTATCCCCGCCAACTCTGTCGAGCTGGGTCTAATGGGAGCCTCAACCGTGCTCCCCGGCAAAACAAAATTGGATATTTCAAACGTCGAGCGATCCATCATACTCGAGAAAGCCCAAAATCTGCTTGAGCCAAAACGCGATCACCTTATTGCCCAATTCGCCCGTATTGGGTTATTCTCTAGACAGCTGAACACGCAAGAAATCATTCAACTCTTCTACGTTCGATACAACCCGGAAGCAGTTGAAGGACAACAAATTGCGGAAAGTAATAGTTATACCAGCCCACTCGTACAAGCTAGCATGCAAGGAAACAGTATGAATGATCCTATCAACCCCAACCAACCAGGTTCTCCAGAAGGAGCTACTCCACAGAACTCTCCAGAGGGAGCCGCGCAACAACCGGTGACGCCAAACCAAACCGCAGAAAATCCCAATGCCGCCCCACAAGCGCCAGCAACATCAGACATCCAAGCACCTCCCACAACTCCCGAAACTCCTATGGGCGGCAATCAAGCACCAGGTGCTCCAGAAGGACAGGCTGCCACCACACCACCTACTCCAGATGCTCAAACCGCTCAACAACAACAACAACAGCAGCAGCAGCAACAGCAACCTGCCACGCCACCAACTTCGGCACAAACCATGGAAGGAAGTCCGGGCCAGATGGGGAACGCTCCAGCACCCAACCAAACTTCTCCAGAAAGCGCTGTCGAACCACAAACACCGCCGGTCGCGCCTACGACACCAGCGTCACCTGAATCCCAAGCACCTAACACCGCTCCACTGGCAACCCCGCCAACCACTGGTGGCACTGTTGGAAACGAAGCACCCCCTAGTTCGCCTCCAGAAGCTCCCGGCACTCAAAATCCAACTGAGAGCACAGGAGCAGCAGCCACAAATATAGACCAAAAAATAGACCCAGAAGCTGCGAACGCTCAGAAACAAATAGAGAAGTTAGCCAATCAACCTGGCCCAGCCCAAGGACAGACCCCCGTCGCTCCACAACAACCAAGTCCTGCTGAAGCAACTGGTGCAACCACGCCTCCTGAACCCGCTCCAACAAATCCAGACGGCACAGATCAAAGCAACGCTACTCAGAAACCAGGTGGCTCGCAACCTGATGGTAGCTCGCAATCCGGCGGTGGCTCATCAACGCCACCAAACATTCCTTCTCTTTAACTCGGTACTCAACAACTCAGCTACCACCCCTTTCCGCAAAGGGGTGGTAGCTGACAGACTGACTTTTCGCTACAATAGTAACAATGCCCATTTCTGACCTACTGCCATTCGGTAAAAAGAAACAGCCCAAGCTGACCCCAGAAGAGCAAGCCAAGCTGCAAGAAGAACAAAACCTTGAAAAAGTCAAGGAGTTTTCTCGAGGCCTCGTCACTATTCAAGACATTATTGCTCCCGAAGCAATTGAGGTTGATTTTACGTATCAAAAAATTAACTCCACCTATACCCGCACGTTATTTGTAGCTGGCTACCCTCGCACCGTACCTGCCAACTGGCTCTCGCCCTTAATCAACTACCCCCACCAAATGAGCGTAGCCATGTTTATCTACCCAGTTGACTCGGCTGAAATACTGGACAATCTGAAGCGAAAAATTACAGAAATGGAAGCTGAGATTCAATCAGACCTGCGCTCTGGCAAAATTAGCAATATCAACACCGAGGTCAAACTCGAGGACGCCCGTTTCATCCGTGAAGAGCTTGCCAAGGGCTCAGAGCGCTTTTTCCAATTTGGTCTCTACATCACCATTCAAGCCACCGACAAAGATCAGTTAGACAAAGTGACAAAAAACGTTCAATCCACTCTTGGCTCCCTTCTGATCGTATCTAAAAAATCTACACTCCAAATGGACGAGGGCTTCAAAACCACGCTTCCAATGGGCACCGACAAGCTTTCAATTACTCGCAACATGGACACCACCTCTTTAGCCACCACCTTTCCATTCACCTCCTCTGAGCTGACGATGGAAACCGGCATTATGTATGGCATCAACGAGCACAATGACTCTTTGGTGATTTTTGACCGATTCAAGATGGAAAATGCGAATATGGTTGTTTTTGCTAAATCTGGAGCAGGAAAATCCTACACCGTAAAGCTAGAAATCTTGCGCCAAATGATGTTCGGCGCCGAAGTCATTGTCATGGACCCCGAGCATGAGTACGAAGAGATGTCAAAAGCTGTTGGTGGCGAGTACATCAATTTCACTTTTGGCTCCCACGCCAAAATTAATCCATTTGATTTATCAAATATCTATGAAGAGGGTGAAAATGAATTGGGTCAGAAAATCATCGCCCTTCATGGACTACTCAAAGTGATGCTGGGAGAAATGACCGCTCAACAAGAGGCCTTACTTGACCGAGCCTTAGTTGCTGCCTATAAAGCCAAGGGCATCACCCCTGACCCAGCTACACAAATTAATGAACCGCCGCTCATGGAAGATGTCTATAAAGCCCTGATTGGTATGGAAAGCGACGACGCCAACGACATTTCTGCTCGATTAGAAAAATATATTACGGGCTCGTTCCGGGGCATATTTGACCAAAAATCAAACATTGATATCACCAACCAAATCACCGTTTTTTCTGTCAAAGAAATGGAAGAGGAAATGCGCCCTATTGCCATGTACGTCATTCTCGACTTTATTTGGACCAGAGTGCGCAAGACACTCAAGCGTCGCCTTTTAATTATTGACGAAGCCTGGTACTTTATGAAGCATCCCGACTCGGCGTCATTTATTTTCTCGATGGTCAAGCGCGCTCGTAAATACTACCTCGGAGTAACCACTATTACTCAAGACGTTGAAGACTTTCTGCACACCGACCACGGCAAGGCGATTGTAACCAACGCCTCTATTCAGTTTCTCATGAAGCAGTCGACTGCCTCAGTTCCTGTCCTAGCTGAAACCTTTTATCTTTCTCAAGGAGAAAGGCAGTTGTTGGTAACCGCAGATGTTGGAGAGGGCATTTTCTTTGCAGGTCAGAACCACGTAGCACTGAGAGTTGTTGCGAGCGAAGAGGAGCATGGATTAATTACCACCAACCCAGAAGAACTGTTCAAGCGCCAGCAGACCCAAAAGGCTGAGGACGCAAGTGAAGCACTACAAAGCAGTAAAGACGCAGAAGTGCTCGCCAACCTGGACAAACCAAACGTTCCTTCGGCAACCATTGCTCCTCAAGCAACTACTCCACAAGAAGCAAATTCTCAAGGGCCAAGCACTCAAGAGTCTGCTGTCGGCGAGGACACTACCCCAACAACTCCAACTGAAGAACAAGACACAACCACCTCTCAAGCGCCCGCAAACAAGCAGTCCGAACCAGTGCCCGATCGACCACAATACCAACCACAATCTATTGATAACTACACCCCTCCCAAATAACCACTCGCTCAATCTCAGCCGAGTGAAATTGAGCACGATCTGAAATTGAGCACGATATAGGGCGTTTTTCGCTCCTACCAACAGCCACCAAAAGCCAACAATTAATCCAATCCATCCTAAAAACTCCCGCTTGCTTTTTGTGAATAACTTTGTGTATAAGTAAAGCACTGCCCAACAGCAATTTTCACGCATGAGTAATATTTAGTACGATGTATAGGCTAAAAATGAGTCAGGTGTCTGATAATCAAGAAGTTAAAAATATTTGGAAACAATATTGTCTTCATATTCAGGAACAACTGAGTCCTGCTGTATATAACACCTGGATTCTTTCTAACCCAATCACTCAAATAACTCACCTTAATCCTGAAAAAGTCGAAGTGATTATCACAAGCCCCACAGCTTTTCACTCCACCAATCTCAAAAAAAACCTTCACGTCCAGATCAAACAGATTTTAGACAACGTACTCGATAAGACTTGTGAAGTTCGATATCAGGTGGGTGATCCTTTTGTTAGCCAACCCAAAGCACCAACAAGCAACACAAGCACTGGTAGTAACACCACTCCTTCTAGACACCATGGTTCAAATACAAACACAAACTCAAATCAGTCAGACGAAACCACCGCTTCGCGGTCTAATCAGCAGCGACACGGCGCTTTTGACTTTTACCAACATCAGCCCAACAACCAATCGCCGCGCGTCGAAGACTTATTTAGCGAAAGTACTATAACAAGCGTCGCAGTTGATCGCTACGAATCGCAAGCCCGTAGCACTGGACTAAGAACAGACTACACTTTTGAAACCTTTGCCGTGTCCACCACCAACGAAATGGCTCACGCAGCCGCCACAGCTGTCTCAAATCGGCCCGGACAGTCATATAACCCACTATTCCTGTACGGCGGAGTTGGTGTCGGAAAAACCCACCTCATGCACGCCATTGGACACAACATTCTGAAGCAAAATCCCATGCAGCGGATTATTTATTGCACTGGTGAGGAATTCACTAATGACATTGTTCACGCCATCCAGACAAAAAAAGCGCGCAACTTCAAGGAGCGCTATCGCAACTGCCACGTAATGCTAATCGACGACGTTCAGTTTATAGCTGGCAAAAATGCAGTGCAAGAAGAATTTTTTCACACCTTCAACGCCCTCACCAAACAAAACAGTCAGGTGGTTCTGACTTCTGACAGACCACCCCATGAAATCACCCTGCTTGAGGACCGCCTAAGATCTCGTTTTGAAGCGGGCTTGATGATCGACATTCAACAACCCAGCTTTGAGCTGAGAACGGCAATTGTCCTCGTCAAAGCCAAGGCTCAAGGAATGCCGATTACCATCGATATTGCCAAACTTATTTCCTCTCGAGTTGAAAGTGCGCGAAAAATCGAAGGCATTATCACCAGCATTCGCTCCGAGGTCGAATTAAAAGGGAGAGATATTACGCCAGAGCTTATCGAGGACATCCTGAGGGTTGAAATTGAAACAAAACGACCCAAAATCAAAGTTTCTCCTGGAGATGTCATAAAAACAGTCGCCAATCACTATAAAATCAAACAATCCTCACTTAAAGGTCATAGTCGTATTAAAAGTCTTGTCATACCTCGACATGTCTGTATGTATTTACTCAAAAAAGAACTATCACTCCCACTCACAGAAATTGGTAGGTGGTTTGCCGGAAGAGATCATACCAGCGTTATTCATGCGGTAAAAAAGGTTGATATATCACTCTCCAGTGATGATTCGCTACAACAAGATATCTCTGCTCTGAGAACAACGCTGAGCGCTATTTCTCGATAACCTTGGTTATATATTCACAATTGTGGATAAGTCTGTCAATAACTTGTGAGCGGAGCGTAGATCAGTTGTGAAGTAAAAATGCAAAATGTGTAGAAGCTTAGAAACTCCCACACAAACTAACAACTGATTCACAATTCTTATCAACAAACAACAGGACTGGTTGGTTCACACTCAATCCACTCCTACGCACTAGACTACAGAAGCGCGTTTACCCACGATTGTATCTGCACCTACTACTATTACAACTAATTTATTATTATAGAGAGAAAGAGAGCCAGAAAGAGAAAAGAGATATGAAAATTTCAGTTTTACAAGAAAATCTCAAACAATCATTGGCGCACGTTCAAAAAGCGATTCCATCCCGCCCATCTCTGCCGATTTTAACCTCAGTCCTACTAACCGCAGGAGAAAACAAAACCACAATTGCTGCTACTGACTTATATTTCGGCATTCGAACCACCTTTCCAACCACAACAGAGGAAAAAGGAGTAATCGTTCTTCCAGGAAAGCAGTTGCGGGATATTATTTTTTCTTTACCAGTCGGGTCTATGAAAATAGAACACTCTGAATCAACAGCTCGCATTCAATCTTCGGCAGGAAAAGCTTCGCTTCAGTCGCAAAATAGTGAAGAATATCCGCCGTTTCCAGAGGTAGAAGGAAATGAGATTACTCTTTTAACAAAGGATCTTTCTAAAATTGTAACCAACATAGTTCCAAGCGCCTCAACTGATCAGACTAGGCCAGTTCTAACCAGTGTTTTAATGGAGTTCTCAGATAAACAACTCAAGGCAGTAGCTACAGATGGATTTAGATTGGCGATAGAAACACTAGAGATTAAAAACTCCCCAAAGTCGGGTGAGGGTGAGGGATTTTCACTCCTGGTTCCAGCAAAAGTTTTGGTAGAGGTTAAAAATATCGCTGAACAACTTGAGGTTGAAGAAATTTCCTGTTCAGTATCTACCGAGTTAAAACAACTCTTTTTTTCAATAGGAGCTGTTGAGGTATTTGCACGGCTTATTGAGGGAGAGTTTCCACCCTATTCACAAATCCTACCCACTGAATTTGTTGCAGAAGTAGCGGTTGAGAGTGATGTGTTAGCTGATCAAGTAAAGAGAGCGATGATTTTTGCCCGAGATAGTTCGAGCATTATTCAAATTGCATATGCTTCCGAACAATTGGTAATCAGCGCGAGCTCTCCGGCTATTGGTTCTTTTGAGGGTGAGATAGGAGATCATTCATTTTCTGGTGAAAAGGGTGTGATAGCCTTTAATGCCAAGTATGTTCTGGATTTTTTACAGCTCTATAAATCTCAAACGGTTCGATTAAAAATCAGTGGAGAGTTGAAACCAGCACTGTTGGTCACAGAAAAGAGTCCTGGGTATCAATACGTAATTATGCCATTTCGATTAAATCAGTAGTTTTTTTAAGCATAAAAACAAAATAAGACTTCTGCGGCATTGTCTGGTATACTACCGTTCTTATGTCAAAACGAACATGGAGTCCTAAAAAACGAAGTAGAGCTCGCAAGCATGGCTTTTTGAGTAGAATGATGACTGCTGCAGGAAGAAACGTTTTAAAACGTCGCCGAGCAAAAGGTAGGAGTAAAGCCACGGTGGTGGTTGCTCGAGCCTAGTAGTTTGGTTTTTCTTACCTTTTTATTGCTAGCAGCTTAAAAAAAAAGTTTATGCTGAAAAAACAGCACAAGCTACCACTCAGAAAGAATCCTGATTTTTTTAGAACTGCAACCTCAGTAAAAGGATTTGGTTGTGTAGTATATTATCAACCACAGGGGAGCACGCAGTGCGTGGTAATAGTTTCTAAAAAAGTTGCGCCAAAAGCCAGCTTTCGCAATACAATACGGCGGCGAGTATATCAAATACTCGAGCAGAATTGGGAAGAGTTACAAACATTTGAAGTGGGATTAGCGATAATCATAACTCAACCAAAACTACTAGTCGCAGATAGGTTTGAAGAGCAGTTGCTCAATACTTTTCGCAGAATAGTGCAACAATATTAGTACTCATGAAAGACTCAGTTTTTACCAAAGTATATGTATTTTCCTATGAACTACGCAAGCAACTTCTCTTTTCGGTATTTGGCTACATGCACCACTGTAAACACAATCCCACTTGTGGTAGAAATATGCACGACCAAATCCTCAAAAAAGGAATTATATTGGGTGGACTGTCGGGTATTTGGCGAATAATGCGTTGTTGGTAGATAGTGGTGTCTGGGTTATTAGTCGGCGCAATACAATGCGTAAACAAACAGGAAAGTAATTATGGAAGCAGTTACGGGAGCAGTCACTGAGATTTTAGTTTTTCTCTACCAAATGAGTGGAAACTTGGGTTGGGCGATTATTTTATTTACCCTCCTAATTCGCTTAGTCCTCTACCCGCTCACAATGTCCTCACTCCGCGCCAGCAATCGAATGCGTGAGTTGCAACCAGAAATTAAAAAACTGAAGGAAAAACACGGTAAAAACAAGGAAAAACTCCAGGCAGCTCAGCTTGAATTGTATAAGAAATATAATGTTAATCCCCTCGCAGGTTGTTTGCCGCAAATTGTGCAGTTGGGGGTGTTGATACTTTTGTACACAGTGCTTATTGACTTTCTCTCTCAAACTGAGGTTAATGGCGTAAACATTGATCCCCACTTTTTCTATCTCAATCTTGGACTCCCCGACTCAACATATGTCCTGCCACTAATAGCAGGAGCTTCGCAAATGGTGCTCTCAATCATGATTGCTCCAGGAAGTGAGAAGCGAGATATTATTCCCAATAAGAGTAAAAAGAAAGCCGTCCAAGAAGCTAATAAAAAAGAAGAAGGCTTTGCTGAGATGGCCGCCTCAATGCAACAACAAATGTTGTACATCTTGCCGGTCATGACGGTTATTTTGGCAGCGCAGTTCCCTTCTGGACTCGCGCTATATTGGACGATCACTACGGTTGCAAGCGTCTTTCAGCAATGGAAAATTTCTGGATGGGGTGGTATTGCCACCTATTCGAAGCGCGCCGTTGTATACCTTCAGTCACGCAGTAAATAATCATATGACTCGTATTAGAAAGGAAGTATGGACATAATAACATTTTTATCACAGCTTGCCGAACACTGTGGTGTCGAGAGTGGTGAGGTTTCAGTGACGACGTCAGAAGATGACGGAACCTTTTATGTATCCTTGCAAATTCCTGAGCAGGAATCAGGGAGGTTTATTGGACATCATGGAGATAGTCTTGAGGCAATTCAACGAATTGCTCGATTGGTGTTTCAGGAAGAGTTTAAAGACAAGCGGTTGGTGGTAAATATTAATCAATATCGCGAGGATCGAACAGAGAGACTGGGTGAAATTACACAATCCATTGTCGAGCGAGTATTGGAAACAGGAGAATCTCATGTGTTTCATTCATATTTGCCAGCGCATGAGCGGTTTGTTGTTCATACGGCAGTTGGAGAGTTGGATGCCGATGGAGTTCTTGAGAGCGTATCGGTTGGCGAAGGACGTGATCGTCGATTAACCATTCGCTTTAAGGACACTGCGGAAGCACTAGAAACAGAATAATTGTATGCAGCTAATAATTTATACCGACGGCGGATCTCGAGGAAACCCTGGTGCAGCAGCAATAGGTGTTGTTGTGTTTAGCCAAGGAAAGGAGTTATATACTCATGCAGAATCCATCGGTGTAGCCACCAATAACGAGGCAGAATATCAGGCGTTCATTCACTCTGTGGATTGGCTTGTTGAGTTTTCTCAGAGTAATCAGGTCAGTGAAGTGCGTTGGCAGTTGGACTCCAAGTTGGTGGTTGAGCAGCTACTAAAACACTGGAAAATTAAGGAGCCGCGAATGAAGTCGCTTGCTGAGAAAGCTTGGAAGTCATTGGCAAAACTATCTTGTAGTCACACTATTTCCCATATTCCTCGAGCTGAAAACGCTGTTTCAGATTCTCTCGTTAACGCTGCGCTTGATGCTGCGTAATCCCCCTCATTACTCAAAATAATTCAAGCCAATAAAAATACGACGCTACGCCTCGTTCAGTCAAACCTATACTTGCTCGTCAAACTTGCCTACAATGAAGGTGGTGACGCGCTATTGCTAAGCGAGGACTAAGCTATACTTTTCTTGCTTATTTTTTTAGAGCCAATTTTTTAAGATGTACTTAACCTACGTATGCGAACAGAATTAATTGCTGACCAGCCGACGGTGTTGCTCCTTCACCACAATGAAGGAGTGGTTTCTACTCTGGAAAAAGAAATTCAGGGGAAGTCGGTGCAGTTGCGGCGACTGTCTTTAGACGCGGCAGTCGACCAGGCTTTTTCAGAAGAGGATTTTACTGATGTCTATAAAATTTGTTGGTTGATTTCCCCCGAGTGGTTTGTAAACACCAGTGTGTTAGAACAACAAAAAACACTAACTTTTTTAGAATCTTTTCAGCAAAAAATAACACTCGTTATGCCGGTTATTAGTCAGTATGTGGAAGATTTCCCAGGCGAAATTCCCTTCCTTTCCACCTATCTCGACAATCAAAAATCAACAATTGCTGTATTAAATCGCTATTTATCAGGTTCGCAGTGGATTTTTCTTCAAGACGCTGTTGCGCCCATCGCTCAATTTCAGACTACTCTCCCCTCTTTTTTATCTCAAGATATTCAAGCAGGAAAGCTGTATGCGCCAAAAACAACTTGGTATCCATTTGCTCTGCAGCAGGGTTTAGCGCGAGTGGTTGGTTATTTTTTACAACCCTCCCGAGGTAGTTACGTGATTAGAGGACAGGCTCTCGATGGAAAGGTGCTTGCACAGCTGATCAAGGAGCGATATCAGTCAATCTATTTTGAGCCAATTTCTCTCCAAACAACCAATGGTTTAAGTGCGAGTCCAATCCCCTTCTCTGCCACCGAAAATATCGTGGCTGAGGCGGTGGAGCCAGCGCTCAATGAGTTTGTAGATAGTTTTTCTAGTCCCAACAGACCACTATTCCAGTTTTCTTGGCAAGCAGCTTTACGACAAAATTCGCCTCCCCCAGCCAACCAAGTGAATAATCAAGTAGATCAGATTTCCTCGGACGGCAGAGTGCAAGATGTGGACAATGGCTTGGAACAAGATGCGAATAAGAGTTCGACGCAGGAAATAGCTCAGTCGGTACAAAATGTGACTCAGTCGGCGAATCAGGTAGGTCAACAAGAAGCTACTCAAGTTCTTGCTACTGCTCAAATTCCTTCTACTGCTCATGAGCCGCAACCGCTTCAAAAAGCTCAGTTTCCTCAAGATCAGACCCAAGCTCAATCACCACCTCAGCAGCCACAAGTGGCGCGGGAGGTACGTCCTTCTCAGCGGTCACAGTCAGGATTGGAAGCGCAGTCGGCACGGGAGGCACAGTCCCCTCAACAATCACAACCGGCTCAGGAAACACAGGTGGAGCTTGAACCACAAGTAGCACCAGAGCAAAAAACTATAGAAAAACCAGCTGCTAAAAAGGCGGAAAATGCCTTTAATCTCAATCAGGAGGTTGTTCGGCTGTTCTCTACCTCTCACTTAACCACCAAACATACTCGAACTGAATCCGCGACTAAAGAGCGAAATAAAATTATAAAAAAAACTAAAAAGCGAACCGCGCTATTTTATGGCGGACTTACCTTTACGGGTATGGGGCTCGGTATTTTGTTTCTCATTATTGTCTTTATGACATCTGTGACACTTTTTGGTCGAGAGGTGAGGCAAAATGCTGAATTAGTGGTTTCGGCAGCCCAGCAAAAAACCACCGAGCAGCCACGCTTTGGTCCACTCAAAAACATCGTTTCGCTACAGGCAGATGCGTATGGTGTTGTTTTGAGTTTGCCAGCGATTGAAGATGCGCAATCTCTGGTCTTATTGGCGGACGCGATCGAACAATCGCATCAGGTTTTTGAACGATCGCGCTCAATGACTCAAAATCTGGTTGGTTCTATTTTAATCTCTAAAGACACACAGGTTGCGTCCGTTGCCCCAAATTTGGCAATTGACAGCGTGACGGCGCATGAAAACACCCAGCGACTGACCGACTTATTTTCCATGAGTGGTTTGTGGTCCGAAGATGATGGTGGGGATGGTGAATTAACTCAATTACTAGAAAAAGTGAACGAAGTTGCCGAGGAGCGAAGGAGTAGTATGATAGTTTTACAGCAGCTTTCTGGGGTGCTACCAGACCTATTGGCAGCCAATGAGCAGCGAACGTATGCCTTAGTCTTTCAAAATAATCAAGAAATTCGCCCAACGGGTGGCTTTATCGAAGCAGTGGCCCTAATCACGCTGTCTCAGGATGGATTGGTGGGCTATGAGGTGCTCAATAATTATCAGGTTGACAGGGGTTTGCCTGGAACGGTCGAGGCTCCAGAAGCGATTCGTCGATTTTTTGGTGAGGAGCAGTTGTTATTTCACGATAGTAATTGGGATCCACACTTTCCCAAGACGGCTGAGCAAATCACTTGGTTTTTGGAGAAAAGTCAGAATCGGGATGTCGACGGCGTGATGACAATCGATGTTGCGGGATTAGCTCGATTTCTCGAATATCTCGGGCCCCTCGATGTGCCTGAGTATTCAGAAGTGGTGACCCATCGCACGCTTGCTGAGCGCATTGAATTTAATTCAGAAGTAATTTTGCTTGATGAATCGGATAAAAAAGATTATAGACAATTGGTTTTTGAAAAACTGCTTCAAAAAATTCAGCAAACCCCGGTCGATAAAACCCACCTCATTCTTCAGGCGATGCGGGTTAATTTTGAAGAGCAATCAATGCTCTTTGTGCCCAAACGAGCTAGCGAGCGCGAAGCATTTCTGGGACTGGGCTGGACCGGCGGCATTCTCAACCCACAATGTCCAACTCAACTGAGTAAGTCTCATTGCCAAATCGAAGTGGTTGCACAGTTTGAAGCAAATGTTGGCGTTAATAAAGCCAACTTTTATCTTGAACGAGCTATTGAGCATGTGGTTAGCATGCAGCAACAATCAGTACTTCATGAGCGCTCAATTAATTACACCAACACTGCTCAGACAAATTCTTGGCCAAAAGGTCCTTATCGATCGTATGTTCGCCTCTATCTTCCTAAAAACGCAGTCATTGACACTCTGCAAGTGGGTGAACAAACGCTCACAAGCGCTGATCTTGATAGTAGTCAAGAACACGACAGACAAGTTGTTGGTTTTTATATCGAAGTTCCAGTCGACTCTACCCTACCCGTTGTATTGCGGTTCACCACCCCGCGTCAATCTCATGACGGCGATCGATTCGCCTATGCACTTTTTGAGCAGCAACAGCCGGGTATTGAAAATGAATCATATCGCTTTCGCATCACTCCCCCACCCGCTTACTCACCAATTTTAATTGCCCCACAACCAGACATTCGTGGTGA
>JBBDKV010000027.1:0-18272 GCA_040879165.1 Patescibacteria group bacterium | reverse complement strand
GTGGTGAAGACTTGGTTTTTGTCAAAGAAGATCAGGGTCACGCGATTTTCGGCGTTCAGTTGCAGAGCCACTAGCATTGCCCTTTTTAAGCACTGCCCTCCCCTTCAACTGCCAAGTCAGCTCCAACCACCCTCCCTTTTTTTAACCTAGTCAGCCAAGCATTTCGAGTGAATTGAGCGTTGTTCTCGGCAGACTTACCTACATCGTATTTGCCCACTCCCCGCGTTCTTGCGCGTTGAAAAAAAACTCGTGATATAATGTAGTTCTAAATACGTTGGTGGATTCATTGCACTCGCATTGAGAAAACATCATATAAACAAAACAGAGAAAACAAATTGTAATGGGTATCTAACCCCATGTTGACGCACCATTTAGTCGCTATGTGGTGTCAATGTATAAGTAGTATATAAATAAATATGACAGATACATCAACCCATATCATTCACGTGCTGAAAAGAGCGGATAGATCAAGCAATTTAGCCGAATTAAGGGCGAACGGTTTGGTGCCCGCCAATGTCTATGGTGAGGGCAAAGAAACTGTTTTGGTTTCCTTTCCACAAATTGAGTTACAGCGATTGGTCGCGGCAGGTTCTGATGCGGCGCTATTGTATCTAAAACTAGATGACACACAAGATATTCCAGTTTTGATTGAAGAAATTCAAAATCATCCAGTCCAGGGGAATCCGTTGCACGTATCATTCAAGCGAGTTAATCTGAAAGAAAAAGTAACTGCAGAGGTAGCGGTCGAAATCGAAGGTGAGTTTGATGTGCCTGGAGCAAACCTGGTGCAAGTCAAAGATATTCTTGAGGTTGAGGCGCTGCCAGCTGATATTCCAGACAGCATTACCTTAGATGTTTCTACACTTACTGAAATTGGTCAAACCCTACATCTTGCGGATGCCATATACGACCGCGACAAAGTGAGTGTTATTCTCACCGAAGAAGAGCTTGAAGAGCCACTCGTGGTTGTTCAAGAGGTCAAGGAAGAAGTTGAAGAAGAAACTCCTGAGGGAGAAGAAGCTGACGAAGCTACTGAAGGTGCAACTGATGACGAAGATGGTGGAGCAGAATCTGAATCTAAAGAAAATGCTTCGGCAGGCGAGTAATAACCTTTTATAATTCTTGAGTAAAAATGGAGTGATTTGGATCAAGCAGTAGTGCTTGTTGCCAATATTTTTGGCTGTGTTCAACTTCGCCGAGTGCTTGGTAGAGTAGGGCGGTGTTGATCAATACATCTCGATGATGTGGTTGTACTTCAAGTGCGAGATGGTAGGTCTGTAGTAATTCTCGAATTTCATCCTCTGTGAGTAGTTGTTGATTTTCCTCTGGTGTGGCTTGCAGTACTACAGGGTAGAGAATAGTCGATTGGGTGGTTTGGAAGCTCGTGATAGTAGTCAAAAACGACCAGCAGACTACGATGGTAACGACAGAATACAAGACGACGGTACGCACAGTGACGAAATACTCCCAGGCTAGGGCGCTTAGAAACAACATCAGTGAAAAAAGTAACTTTAGTTTGAAAAAAAACATTTCTCCAGTATATCAAGTTCTTAAAGACTAGTCAGTTGGATTTGTTGTTGGCCAGGTGGAAAGTGCCAGGCAGTCGTCGGTCACTAGATTGGCTGCCCGCAGTTCTTGCCAAACTGCTTCGGTCACAAATGGCGTAAAGGGATGAAGGAGCTTGAGAAATTGTATTAAACCAATTGCTGCCTCCTGTGTCGAGAGCTTGTTGAGCTTAACGTGCTCAATGCATTCGTCACAGTACCAATGCCAAAAAGCAGAGTAGAGCGTGTCGGCAGCTAAGCCAATTTGTAGTTTGTCGAGTTGTGTTGAGACGTCCGTTATGGTCTGGTTAAGTTGGGTAAAAAACTCACTTTCTTGAGTATCGGCAGGGAGTGCAAGGTCGGTGTGAGAGAGTGATTGGTCTTGGCTGCGGCTGATAATAAAGCGACTGGCGTTCCAAACTTTATTGGTTAGATTGCGCGCAGCTTTGAAATCACTTTTGCCAATAGATTTGTCTATTCCAGGAGTTGAGCGGATGACAAGAGCCATACGCAGCGCATCGGCGCCAAATTCATCGACGACGGTCAGGGGATTAATTACATTTCCCTTGCTTTTACTCATTTTTTGACCCTTGTCGTCACGAATTAAGCCATGCAGGTATACGTGTTTGAAAGGGGTGGTGTCAGTTAGATACGAGCCCATCAGCATCATTCTCATTACCCAAAAGAGCAAGATGTCGTAGCCAGTTTCCATGACTGTTGTTGGATAGAAGCGCTTGAAGTCGTCGGGTTGGTTGGTTTGTAGCGTCACGACCGGCCACTGAGAAGAGGAAAACCAAGTGTCAAAGGTATCTGTTTCAGGAAAGTAGTGCTGAGCCTCGGTGGGGGGAGTGATTGAAAGTATGTACGGCACTGCTGCTTCGGCGGTGGTGGTTTGCAGTCCTGCTTTAATTTCCTCTAAGGTGTGATTTTTGAGCAATTCAGCAAGTGTTCCGGTGTTTGTCTTTCCACTTTTCTCCAGAAAAGTGGCGGTAATTTGATCTTCATATCCGTCTATTTTGTACCACACAGGAATGCGAATTCCCCAAACAATTTGCCGACTAATATTCCAGTCTTTTAGCGAGGAAAGCCAATTTCTGAGGATTTTTTCTCGTCCCGCTCCGTGGATACTAGTGTCATTGTCGTCCAACATTTTTTCTATGTTCTTAACCAAATTTTGTTTGCCGCTTTTCACACGAACAAAAAATTGTGGTAGTGGAAGTGGTTCAATTACTCGACCACAGCGATAACAAGTGCTTATTCGATTAGAATATTTTTCGTCAATTTTCTCAATTAATTGCTTTTTTTGTAGATCAATTATTACTTGCTCACGCGCTTTTGTCGCGGAAAGTCCGGCATATTTTCCACCATTTTCAAGAATTTTGCCACGATTTGAAATCGCGGGCACAATTGGCAAGTTGTGAGCTTTGGCTACTGCAAAATCATTGGGATCGTGAGCTGGAGTTAGTTTGACGACGCCAGTGCCAAATTCTGGATCGACAAATGAGTCACCAATGATAGGCATTGGCTGGTCGGTGAGGGGATTGAGTACGACTTTGCCAATCAAATGCTTTTTGTCGTGATCATTTGGATGTACAGCCAAATGCGTGTCAGCAAAAATTGGCTCTGGTCTGACGGTAGCGATGCTGATTGTTTTTTGGGGAGTATCTTGGAATCGATACTTAATATAGTAGAGTGGGGTGGTTCGATCCTCGTGATTAATCTCCAGGTCTGAGTAACTAGTACCGCACTTGGTGCAGTAGTTAACAAGTTGTAAATCCCTGTACACCAATCCATTTTTGTGCAGTGACTTAAATGTTTCCAGTACGTTTGAAACAACGTCTTCGTCTAGTGTGAACTTAAACCGCGTCCAGTCGGCGCTGGCTCCCAATCGTTTGATTTGCGAAACGGCAATATCAGAGTTTTCTTGCACGTACTCAAAGATTTTCTGATACAGCGTTTCTCGATCAAAATCGAACCGACTCTGTTTTTGCTTGGCGAGTTTTTTTTCAAACACATACTGTGTTTCGATGCCGGCATGATCAGTTCCGGGCAACCAAAGAGTGTCCTCTCCAAGCATGCGATGATACCGGGTAAGGGTATCTTCTATGGCCACAAACATAGCGTGTCCGATATGAATGGGATCGTTGGCATTGGGTGGGGGCATGATAATTGAAAAACTCTTGGTTGATTTTGTGCGCTTGCGAGCATCCGGGTTGGCGATTTGTAGCGTGTCCCACAACTGAAGAATTTTTGGCTCAATCTCTGTGTACGTGTATTTCGAATCCATAATAGTATGTATTATACCTGAAACTTGCTATTTTATTTATGTATGTAACAAATATGTATTTAGTATATGTATTCAGCTCGTGATATACTTTCAACTATAAAATAGAAGGGTTGATATGCTTTGGTTTTTTGGTGTTCTGGTCATTCTTGTTCTTATTTCTCTAAAGCAGATTTATCAATATGAGCGTGGTGTTTTGTACACCATGGGAAGATTTGTTGGTGTGCTGAGTCCGGGGTGGAGAATTGTTATTCCCATTTTTCAATCAATGGTCAAGGTCGATATCAGAACCAAGGCGGTCGACGTGCCAAAGCAAGAAACGATTACCAAAGACAACGTGTCCTGCAAAACCAATGCTGTCATCTATTATAAGGTTAACGATCCTGCCAAATCGGTCAACGAAGTCGAGCATGTCTATTGGGCAGTTTCTCAACTCTCTCAGACGACCATGCGTCGGGTGATTGGAGAAGTTACGCTCGATGAACTGCTGGCTCAGCGCGAGGAGATTGCCGATAGGATTCTCAAATCTGTAGATGTGGCTACTGACGAATGGGGAGTGGTCATTGAGGCGGTTGAATTAAAAGACATTGAGTTGCCAGAGAGTATGGTTCGCACCATGGCTCGCCAGGCCGAGGCTGATCGAGAGAAAAGAGCAAAAGTAATTTCATCTGAGGGTGAAAAGTTGGCTGCAGAAAACCTGATGCAGGCAGCAGAGTTATTGGGGCACGCTCCCGGCGCTCTTCACTTGCGCACTCTTAATTCAATCAATGAAGTTGCAGCAGACAAGTCAAATACGGTGGTTTTCGCCCTACCTATAGAACTACTTCGAGCCATAGAGGGAATGGGTAAGGGTGTTGAAAAATAAGGAGTTGGTATCTAGAATAGTATCTATTACTAATACTAACAGGGGGGGTACTATGCCAAATAGAGAAAGTGGTGTTGCTGAGGATTCGGCACAAGTTAAGAATAAAACAGACGATAGCCAAGATGAAAAATGGGGACAGTGGGGTACGGATGACGAGGAAGTTAGAGGAGATGTTGACATAAGTAGACACGGCGAGCCAGATAAGCAAGATGAGCCACAAAAATAAACAGGGTGGTCAGAAGAATAATCAATAACTCCTGAACTCCTGGATTTAACTGGGATTTAGTATGTTTTGGTCGAGAAAAATCTCCACCCTATTCTCCTCGCAAGAACTTGGCTGCCCAGGGGCGGTAATTTGAATTGTAGGTGTCTCGGCGAATTTCGTTTCCTTCAGCATCCCTAATCACGTTGGTAAAGCTGGCTTGTATGCCAGCTGCTGCCCAATCAACCTGCCTGAGCTGTCCTGGTTCAAGTGACGGGTCTGGGATGTATTGTGGCGGCGGTGCTGGGCGAGCATTCCAAGTACGGTGATCTACTATCTCTGTCGTTCTGCCATCTGAGGTGCCGTACATTTCGAAAAACATGTAGAGATTTTGACTATCAGCTTCTCCATAAAGCAAGATATGGTGGTCTGTGTCATTTTTGAAGCGTAGGTCGGTTTCGCCAGAGTAGACAGTTGCGTCTATCCCTGGTTTTTGATCTTGTTCGTAATAGCTAACTCGATAGCTGTGAGGCAGGCGCCGAGTGACTTCTAATCCGGCGTCAAGAATTACGCGAAAAAGCGTGGTGCTTGTTTGGCAGACGCCGCCGCCATCTCCTAGGGTGGTCATACCATTTTTAATGACGTAGGCAGAGCGATAGCCAGTGCTGGAGCTGACTGGACCGAGTGCTTGGTTGAAGGAGTATTCAACTCCTGGTGGAATAATTTGACCAGAAATTCGATTTGTACTTAAGTCAACGTTGTGAACTCGGTTAGGAATTGAGCCTTTGTAGTGACTTTCACCAAAACCAATTGACTCAGTAATTCCCAGATCATTTGTGTCAGCTAGACTTTTGGTTGGCTTGGTTCGCTCGAGAGGGAGTGCGATTTCTTGCTTTGCCTGTTCGGCTAGTTCTGAGGTTTCTGGCGCAGGTGTTTCTGTGGTTTCTGAGTCAGCCTCGGAATTTGCCGCCATTTCCGCAGCTTCTGCAAGTAGGTCAAGTCGCGCGATCAAGAGGTCTGTGGCGTCAGCTACCTTGAGTTGTAGACCATCATGAGGCGGGATGAACTCACTAACCTCGAGGCTCTCTGGGTCATATGTAAATACTGGTTCTTGTGCTGGTCTTGAAAGCGACTCCTGCCAGGCGGTGACACGCTCCTCTATTTTCTCAAGATTATATCCTGAGGGAAATTGTAAGAGGGGCAGTAGCTCTTGATCTGAAAGAGTGAAGGTTCTTCTGCCACCGCTCAACACAATTTGTTGCCCGACGTAGTGCGCCGCACGTTCTCTAGCTGCAAGCTGTTCGGTTTCGTTGAGTTGGGCTCCGGTGCTGGCCATGCTGGCTTCGACCTGCATCAACTCAGCTAATTCGGCGCCAGAAAGTGTGTTCAGTGTTGTATCTACTTCAACCTCTCGCCCGCGTTCGCCCGCGATAATACTGAGACTCTCAGGATTGCCAGTGTTTGCTAGAGTTGCCTCTGGGTAAATGGCGGGGTATGCCACCTGTTTGTTTAGCAGTGACAAAGTGTTTTGTAGTTGTGCTAAGTCATATTGCAGGGAAACTGTTGTCTTGGTTTCTGTGAAGAGTTGGGTAAGTAGCCATTGTAGCCTTGCTTGCAGGGAAGATTCTAGGCTCGCCGCTCTGAAGTGATTTAGAGTTTCTTCGATAGCGTAGTGTGCTCCTAATTCACTGGAGCTAGAGGCGATGCTGATATCGTCAGCAATAAATTGCACTGTGTGCGCTGGAGGGGATCCGAGTTGTTCGTCAAGAATTTTTTGAGCATCGGCGTAGGATTGCCAACCAAGATTGACTTCATTAATGACAATGTTTGGGGGGAGGTGAGTGCGAGCAAAAGTGATGTACCACACAACAAAGCAAGCGATTGCTGCTGCAATAGTTGCCACTACAATGGTGACAACAAGTCTGGTTTTTGTGAGTAAAAAGGCTTGACGTACCTGTTTCTTTTTTCCAGTCATTTTTTTAGACATGTGTTTAACTATAGAGGATTTGCCTGATTTCTGATAGATAGACGAAGTCTTGAGGTACTGTGATCTATTTGATTATACGCGACAAAGTGACGCTTCGTGAAGTACAATATATATACTACTATAGTTGTATCAAGCTCTGATGAGATAGTGTTTCTCACTACCATTGTGTGCTGAGTCTAACAGGTAAGTAGTGTCTATGCCCTATGCCCAATAATCCTTTGCCCAAACCAGCAGCTCCAGTAACTATTAATCCTGGTCAGAGTCAGCAGGTAAAGTCTCAGGCAGCCGCTTCGTCGCAGCCTCAACCTAGTCAACCTTCTCAAGCCAGCCAGTCCGCTCAGCCTAGTCGGGCAGCTCAACCCAATCAGTCCACTCAATCTGCTCAGGCAGCTCAGCCCGCAACAACCCCTCCAGTTGTTCCCCAGTCTCCTGTGATTGGTGGAAGGCAAGCTCCACCACCAACAACGCGTCAGGAGCCAGTTGCGCCGCCGCCAGTTTTGCAAGCACAACAACAATCTCAAGCTCAATCCCAGCCAGCTCAGCAGGGGTCAGCTCAAACTTCCAACGCATCGCAACCACCAGTTGCTGGACGGGGAGCTGGTCAGTCTTTTTCGCCAGCCCAGACACCACCGGCATCGTCCTCAGTACAGCACCCACCTCAAACTCTCACTGCTTTAGAATCAATGGCAAGTAATACCTTGCCGAAGGGGGCGGCGGCGGTTGGTTCAAAACCAATACCTGCTGCTACTCAACAATCTCCGACGCAAGGCGCTGGCGCGAAAACTGCCCCCGCCGCCGCAAAAAACGGGGCTCCGCCGCCGCCGCCCAGTCCAACTGCAGCAGAACCTAAAAAATCAATTTTGCGATTTTTGCCCTTTGTGATTGGTGGGCTGATTTTGTTGGCTGTGATTATTTTTGTCGCCATGCGTTTTATGGGTGGCGGAACCACCACTAGCGTCAGCGACAATGGCGATCAACCAGCAAGTGGCGCTCAGGTGCCCGTCGGACAGGAAGTCAGTCTAGAATATTGGGGGTTGTGGGAGCCTACTGTGGTGATGGAGGAGGTTATTGAGGAATATCAGCAGCAAAATGCTGGAGTGTCTATTTCGTATAGTCGCCAATCCCATCAGGATTATCGAGAGCGTTTGCGTAATGCCTTAGTTTCTGGCAACGGACCAGATATTTTTAGATACCACGCAACTTGGGTGCCGATGATTCATGATGAGCTAGCTCCCATGCCGAGTGCAGTGATGACGGCGCCGGAGTTTTCCCAGACTTTCTATCCCATTGCTGTTAATCAGTTGCAGAATAGAAGTAGTCAAATAGTGGGCATTCCCTTGATGTATGACGGTCTGGCTTTGTATTACAATACTGAGATTTTTTCTACAGCGGTGGTTGACCCTCCTACAACTTGGACAGAGCTGCGAACATTGGCTAATCAATTGACAATTCGATCAGAAGCGGGAATTGAGCGGGCAGGTATTGCTATGGGTAATGCCTCAAACACCGAACACTTTTCTGATATTTTGGCAGTGCTGCTGCTTCAAAATGATGCGAGTCTTTTTGAGCCAAACTCGCCAGCGACCAGAGATGCTTTGCAGTTTTATACGTTGTTTGTGAGGAGTGATCGTGTTTGGAACGATACTCAGCCCAACTCGAGTGTGGCCTTTGCTCGGGGAGATGTTGCCATGATGTTTGCGCCATCCTGGAGAGTGCATGAGGTAAAAACAATGAACCCCAATCTCCAATTTCGTACAGTGCCCCTGCCGCAGCTTACCGATGAGCGCATAACATGGGGAAATTACTGGGCAGAAGGAGTGAGTAATTTTAGTACTGATAAAGAGGAGGCTTGGAAATTTCTCAAGTATTTAAGTTCAGCTGATGTACAAAAAAGACTCCACGATCAACAGGCCGAGGTGAGGCCATTTGGCGAGATTTACTCGCGGGTTGATTTGGCTGATGAAATAGCCTCAGATCCATACATGGGGGCGTACGTTCAAGATGCTCGATACGCTCAGGGTTGGCACATGAGTTCAAGCACGCATGATGCGGGGATCAACGATCAAATTATTGGGTATTATGAAGATGCGGTTACTGCAATGATAGAAGGCGAGTCAGTTGATGATGTTATGCCAACTCTAGAACAAGGTGTGCAGCAGGTTTTGCGTCAGTATGGCGTTACCGCTGAGTAGCTTTTTGCTTTTTGATGATTATAATGACAGCCATGCACGAACTTACGCGGCAGGTTGTATTGGCAATCGCATATTCTGGTCAGTTTGATTTTCCTATAACTAGCTCTGAAATTTGGTTGCGGATAGACTGCTCACGATTGGGGAGGCAGTTGCCGGGGAAGAGTAGGGTGTTATTTTTAGAGGTCTTGAGGGTGTTGAAGCAGTTGGCTGCTGATGGAGTGGTAAAGCGGGTTGGGAAGTATTGGGTGCTGGCCGGTGGTGCTCGACAGGTATCGCTGCGCGTTCGGCGAGCGTTGATTACTCAGTCAAAACTAGCTGAGTTGCGCCCACTGTTGACAATTTGCTCGATTTTGCCTTGCGTAGATGGCTTGGTTGTGACGGGCTCAGCAGCTGTCAATAACGCAAGTGACGAACACGATGTTGATTTGCTGGTTATCACTAAGTCACATACACTATGGTTGGTTCGTCCATTTTTGCTGTTTATTGCGTTGCTTTTTGGCAAGCGTAGATCGTGGAATCACGAAGAGCCAAATAGTTGGTGTTTTAATTTGTGGCTCGACGAATCAGATTTGGAAATTAATCACACAATGAGGACAAGGTATCTGGCTTACGAGTCGCTGCAAACACGATGGTTGGTGGCGAGAGGTGACATCAAGCAGCGCTTTTTTACTGCCAACACCTGGATTTGTCACATTTTCCCTCGGTGGTTTGCGCTTGCTGCTGCGCAGCAAGCGGATCGTCAACTCTGGAGCTGGGATTGGCTGATTTTTGCAGCCAGACCTGTTGTGATGCCACTGCATATTTTGGCATATGTTGCTCAGCGCTGGTACATGAAAACACATCAAACTCGAGAGAAAGTTAGCTACACTGCTGCCTTTTTTCATCCACGCGATACTCGGGGAATGATCATGGATGGGTGGCGCAGGCAGTTGCGTTCATTAGGTGTTGGTCAAGACGTAGTTGACAGGGGTGGTCTATGAAAAATGGTGTCGAAAAAGTGCTGGTGACGGGAGTATTTGATATTGTACATCAGGAACATCGTGCATTTTTACGAGATGCTAAAAAGTTGGGGTACTTAGTAGTTGGCGTGGAAAGTGATCTGCGGGTAAGGCAAATTAAGGGGGAGGGCAGGCCCATACATCCTGCCGCCATACGTGTTGAGCAGTTACAAAAATTAGCAATCGCCGATGAGATTTTTGTATTGCCCGAACTGTTTTCTTCTCCAGACGATCATCGTTTGTTGTTGGCTCAGCTGCGACCAGACATTTTAGCAGTTTCAGCTCATACTAAGCATATAGATAAGAAGCAACGCTTAATGCAAGAAATTGGTGGTAGAGTGATGATAGTGAGAGAACACAATCCGGCAATTTCCACAACGCTTTTGCTGGAAAGTCGGCAACGCAGCCAGCGTGCAGATCGGCAGCGGTTGGAGGGCGGAATGAGCACGGTACATAAAAAGGAATTAAAACATAATGGCAAAAAGTAAGACTGTATATATTTGTCAGCAATGTGGTCAGCAGACACCAAGGTGGGCTGGTCAGTGTGGTAGTTGTGGAGCGTGGAATAGCTTGGTTGAAGAAATTCAGGAATCAACAACTGGTAAAAGCAGTTTTGGCGGTGGAGGACAAGTGGCTGAATCAATTGAACCAATTTCTGTTGCCGCAGTTCAGGAAGCAATGACTGATCAGCTGCGGACGAGCACTGGACTCACTGAGTTGGATCGGGTACTGGGCAGTTCGCAGAAAAGTATTGGCACTGTGGAGGGTAGCGTTCTACTCATTGGTGGCGAGCCGGGAATTGGTAAGTCCACTGTGTTGACGCAGGTGGCTCTATATGCAGCGCGAGCGCAAACAGCAGCTGGCTCATCAGCTAAGGGTTCGTCGCGAGCGCAAGTTTTGTATGTTTGTGGTGAAGAAAGTCCAAGCCAAATAGCACTGCGAATCAATCGAATTTTAGATAATGAGCAAATTGATTCTAGTAAAAAGCAAGCTGAAAAAAAGCAGATTGAGAAGCAAAGAGTGTTGGATCAGCTACAATTTGTGCCCAGCACTGACGTTGATCGCATCATTGCTACCATACGTTCGTCTAGGCCAAAATTAGTGATAATTGACAGCATCCAGACCATGAAGACGTCAGATTTGTCTGGAATAGCCGGAAGTGTGGGGCAGGTGCGAGAAAGTGCTGAACGATTAACGCAGGTTGCAAAGGAACTAGGAGTCACAACATGGATTGTGGGGCACGTTACAAAAGAAGGTCAGCTCGCGGGGCCAAAAGTTCTTGAACACATTGTGGATGCAGTTTTGGAGCTTAGTGGTGAGCGGGGAGGGGAGTTGCGGTTGGTGCGAGCCATTAAGAATCGTTTTGGTGCGACGGATGAGGTTGGTGTTTTCCAACTGACTGAGTTTGGCTTTGAGTCCGTAGAAAACCCGTCACAACTATTTCTTGAACACGAACAAAACCCCGTCACTGGTTCTGCTACTGTCTGTGTGATGGAGGGGACTCGGCCGCTGCTGCTTGAGGTGCAGGCACTGGCGGTCAGTACTCAAATGGCTATGCCGCGCCGAGTGGGTCGGGGAATAGAGCAGCAGCGGCTGCACATTATTACCGCAGTATTACAGAAGTATTGCCGCATCCCCCTGGACCACTATGATGTGTATGTTAGTTTGGCGGGTGGTTTTCGCTCGGCTGAACCAAGTCTAGATTTGGGAATTGCGGTTGCCGTTGCTAGTTCCATGGGTGATAAAGCCTTGCCAGCCAAGGCAGTTTGTATCGGTGAGGTTGGATTGTTGGGAGAGTTGCGTCATGTTAGCTACTATGAGCGCAGGGTCAAGGAGGCTAAGCGACTTGGCTATACTCAGATTATTTCAAAAGAGGAGTTTCCTTCACTCAAGGAAGCGTTGCAAAAATTCGCTATATTGAAGTAGACTATTTTTCTCGAGAGTAGCGCTCGCGACTGACTGCGATTACTTTTTCTCGACTACTATTACTGCTTTTTGCTAAAGGGAGAGTATTGGCTGGAAATGGGTTTGACACTACGTTGTCGATGGTAATTTTATTAATAATCTGATGCTTTCCCAGAGAAACTAGTTCATCAGTGGTGTATTGGTGATTGAACTCTCGGGAAAATAGCTCAGCGTCTTCCGCGCCCATCACGAACGAAGCAATTGAGCCGCAATTACCGAAAATTGCCTTCTGGACTTCTTCAGGTACCTGGGCAATGTATTGGTTGGCGAGTGTCAAGTTGAGTCGGTACTTGCGGGCTTCGGAGAGAATTTTGTTAAATGACTCTGTGGCAAAATTTTGAAATTCGTCGACATAGAGATAGAAATCTCGGCGATCTTCTTCTGGAGCATGAACGCGTGCCATAGCTGCCAGTTGAATTTTGGTGATCAACATGGCGCCAAGGAGCGTAGCGTTGTCTTCCCCGAGTTTGCCTTGAGACAAATTGGCGAGAATTATTTTGCCTGAATTCATGGCTTCCTCGATGGAGAAAGAGCTTTTGCGAGCGTTGACCACATCTCTGACGATTGGAGAAGTGACGAATTGTCCCACTTTATTGAGAATTGGAGCCACTGCTTCGGTGCGCTGTCGGTCGGGCATTTTGTCAAATTCATTCTCCCAAAAATTACGCAAGATAGGATCATTCAGGCTTTCGAGCACTTTCATTCGGAATTTTTTGTCTGTTAATAGATCAGTGACGTCTGAGAGGCGAGCGGTTGGGCTGTGCAAGAGAGTTAAAAGGGTGTTTCTGAGAATATATTCCAGACGCGGACCCCAGGAGTAGGCATAGAGTTTGTGAAAAACTGAGACAATGCCAGAGGCAATTAACTCCCGATGCGCGACAGTGTTGCCTTCAAATAGATTTAGTTTGACGGTTCTGCCGGTAGCTCCTGGGTCAAAATAGACGACGTCATTAATGCGATGTTTGGGGATGTAGTTGAGTAAAATGTCAATCAAATCGCCATGTGGATCAATGACGCAGATTCCCTCGTTGTTTTTTAGATCATTAATCGCCATGTTGGCAAGCATGGTCGATTTTCCAGTGCCAGTTTTGCCGATGACGTAAAAATGACGACGTCGATCAGGCTTAGCTAGTCCATACACCACTGGCTGATTTTTGAAGGTGGTGCGGGCGAAAACATTGATCGTTTGCTTTAGTTCATTGGGTGAGTCGCTTGAAACAATAGGCAACTCAGCGGGCGGCTCTCCGAGGAGCTTTCTTCCCCAAGCAATATTGGGAATGTTGGCGTGAACTTCATTGGGGAAGTGACAAATGGTTGCAAGCTCATCTATTGTAAAGCGTTGTGGCCGATGTAATTTTCGCCCTAGCAAGCCCTTGATGAATCCACCCTGACCAAGCAGTGGACGAGAGAGGCCAAGTTCGTTGCCGTCAGGTTTGCCAACTGGTTGAAACGCCGCTTCAATGCTGGAAAGCATTTGGTTGGCGCGGCTGCTATCTGGGCCAATCGCCAGCACACGAATAGAGGCTTTGAGAGATTGATTGCTTGATTTATCAGGTACCTTTTCTTCTGGTAGCGACGAATTGCTGACCGAAAAACTAGTAAAGAGATCAGAAAAAAGCGAGCGAGAGTCTTGGCCTACACAAAACTGCACCAACGCGATGTCAGCATCCTGCAATCCAGAAAAAGTCGAAAATAGCGGTGTCAGCGCGTCCGCCTCTGAAAGCTCACTGAATGTTTTTAGCGGTAGCTGTTCATTGCGCTGTAATCTTAGAAAGCCGCCGTGCTTGGGCATGCTGGTAGTAGCTTCTACAATTTCTGCCAGCGGATCATTGGGAAGGGGGGATAGTACCGCCTGGGGATAGGCAGCGGCAAAGACGCTCTGCATATACTGATGCAAACGCTCAGGGTATGAAGAAAGGGTGAAAAGCGTTTGTTTCCAATGCAGAAACTCAAAGCTAATCTGCTCATCATGTCCAAGCGCCTGGTGCCACCACTGATTACGAAGATGAGGAAGGGCGGCGAAAAGTTGACTAACCGCTTGGTTTGGCGTAGCCACTGATTTGCTGGTGCGAATATCGCAAACAATATGTGGGGCACTCATGATAGTAACAAGTATACACTGCCAGACAAATCAACGTCAGCCCGATGTTATTCACAACTCATTTTTAGATAGTATACTATGTGAATAAGTTGATAATACTAGTCAATAATTTGTTTTATATAAAAATTATAAGATATTTAATAATGCAGGTTCATTTAACTATAGGTTGACAATTGAGGGATCTGAGAGTTATACTTCGAGTAATTCAATACAAAGTGCGCAGCAAGCTAATGGCTTTGAAGATTGGTGAAAATTGGTTCTTTTGAATGAAGTGGGGTAGTGGCTCTAAAAACAAAAAAAGCATTATTACCGCTGGACAGACCACGAGTAACAATGCCTTTTTCTAAAAGAGGTCCATCTATCAAGACGGATGAACACTCAAGTGCCTATAAGATTACCAAGACGAGCCATCAAAGTAAACACGCACTTTATAGTGTTTAAGAAAACAAAATAGATCAAATACTAAAGTGTTTGGCGGAGGTTCGGCAGTTGGGCAGGCAGCCGAGCTTCCACTAAGCACTTTTTTGTTGTAAAGCTACGTGCTGAGTTCATTGTTTGAGGCTGCGAAGGTACTGTAAAAACATTCCTGGTTGCATGACAATGCTGTTTAAATGGTTTTTGATCTTGTTTCTGCCTCAATGCTTGAGGTTGTACGTGATAAGAAACTGCTCATTTAGGATGTTTGCTCCTGCAACCACATGAGAGTTTTCCTCGTTAGTCACGCTATCTAGATAGATTGGGATTTTATCCATATTTTTTTGCGAATGGTTTTTAGTTTTTTAAGTGCAGGTGAGAGGTTTTTTTCGTCAAGCTGCTGGGCTTGATGTAGGTCGGAATCTATGCCAGTAAACAAAAAGGAGAGCGAGCTGGCTGGAATTCGATAGACCTTCCCGAGTTTCTTGGCAACAATTTCACCGTTATGAATCAATTCGTAGACGGTATTTTTTGATAGTTGTAGAATTTTTGCAACCTGGTCAGGAGTGTACACCTCTGAGGGTATGGCATTGTTTTGCATGACTACGTTGTATTAAATGAGGCTGTTTTGGTCAATAAGGAACTAAGCGTGGTTCTCTGAACATTGGTGAGTAAGCGACTTTACAACAAACTGGCATGATTTTTGTCCTATAACATTGCATTCTTGGCGGTTTCGCGCTATAATCCAATCCAATTTTTGAATCAGTGCATAATTATTATTCTAACTACGTTTTAAGGTGCGCAGCTGCTCAAAATTGACCATTATGCCCATTGCTTTAATGACGCAATCAGCCTTTCTACGCCGTCAGTTTGCTCGAACGAGACATACGCTGCTAGGTCTGCCAGTGGCGAGAAAAAAGTCAAAACCAGCTTCTGAAAGCCAGGTAGAGGCAAGTTTAGCATCACAACCTCTTGGAGTGCCGCCTTCACAGCATTTGCAGCAGATTGCTCACTTTCCAACTCAGCAACGGGTGCTAGAGCGCAAGCAGTCTGTAGTCGAGAGAGCTGGCGTGCATTCGTCACAATCCAGTCCGTTGGAATCAGGTGAGCAGTTGGGGTGGGGCAGAAGTGCGTTGCGTTTTACCTTGACTTTGGTAATGATAGTTTGTTTTTCAGTGCTGGGAGCAGTGATTTTACCAGACCTGTATTATCGTGTATTTTCATCTACCCCAACAGCATATGACGAAGTTTCTGAGGCTGCTCGGGAGTATGAGCAACCTGGAGCTGAAGAAGTTGTCGAAGCTGAAGAACCATACATGCCTGATTTTAACCCCAACCTCCCAGAGGGAGCTTGGATTAGTATTCCGCTGATTGGTGTTTACACGCAGCTCCAGCCTACCGAGAATCCCGATGAAGCACTGGATACGGGAGTTTGGATGGTGCCAGACTTTGGTCGGCCAGGTAGTCAAGATATGCCTATTATTGCAGCTGCCCATCGTTTTGGTTGGGATTGGTGGTGGCAAAATGATTACTGGAAGTATAATTCGTTTTATTTGCTGACTGAAACAGAGCCCGGCGATCGAATTGAGATAGTCTACGAACAACGCAAGTGGATCTACGAAATCTATGATGGAGAAGAGGGGACGCTGATTTCCGATTATGATGCAGATTTGATTCTGTATACGTGCAAGCATTTGCGCTCACCGATTCGACACTTTAGATATGCTCGAGTGGTCGAGGTTTAGGTTGGGTTGAGTTTGATACTGTATTAATTCATCATTTGACCCAGAGCAGAACTGCCTCCTTCTTCATCCTCGCCACCTTCTGCCGCTATTTCAGAGTCTTCGTCGGTGTTTTCCGTGGCAGGATCTGCAGAACCTGTGCTGTTGGGATCATTCTGTAGCTCAGCACTCAAGTTAGTTATTCCTGGAGGTGGTTCAGGTGTTTGCTCGGGATCAGGACTGGAACTCGGAGCCGGAGTTGGGCTTGGCTCAGGCTCAGTTGAGTCAGTTTGGTAGCTGGTATCGGATTCTGAATCTTCTTTGGGGATGGTACTGTATGCTTGCTCCAGAATATTGACACTTGGACCAGCGCCTTCTCCAGAGAGAAGAGCCAGCCATTGAACACTGGTGTCCTGCTCAGGCGCTTGTTGTAGCACTAAAGTGAAGCCGCGTTCGTCTTTATCTTCAATAAAGTAATTGAGCGACTGATTGTTGAGGAAGCTGAGGTACACCAGCGGTGCCTCGGGGAATGCGGCGTTAAAGTTGACGCGGAGCTTGAGCGTGCCACTGGGAATGGTCAGAATGCCACTTGAATCCGAGCCAAAGAGCACTGGGGCTTCAAATGCCACGCTGTTGCGGAAAATACTGGGGCCATTGGCTATAAAGCTGCCAAAGACTTCAAAGGTGTTGTTTGTCCAGGAAGCAACAGTTTTGAGGAGGTTAAACTCAGTCACAAGCAGTGTCAGAGATGTCTGGAGTTCCGCCACCTGGTTAGTCAGTGTTGCAAGTATTGATTGCTGTTCTATGACAGTTGCAACTTGAGCTTCTATGGCAGTTTGGTTGGTTTGTTGGGTGAGGTAGCCTTCGCTTTCAAGCAATAATTGGTTGAATTCCTCTGGGGTGATAGCAATGGTTGGGGCAACAGTGGTTGCGTCTGAGTCTTCTGGTGTTGCGGACTCTGACCCCTGACTTTCAGCCACCTGCCCCGACCCACTTGCCTCATACCCCTCCATCTCACTCTGCACAATTCCAGCCACGTACTCACCAATCTTTTGTCCATTAATTCTTAAAGTATTAGTAACATCAAGATTAGTAATAGTAGCAGATTGTTGGACAATCAACTCTCTAGTGTTGGTAATGCCAGCAGTCAGGCGGGCAGAGGTAGTTTTGGCGGCTGAGATAATAGATTCTAGTAGGGAGCCAGAAGTAGATGTGACCTGGTACTCTCCCTGAGAATTGAGAACAAGCGCGCCGTCAGAGTGGAGGTGGGCGTGGGAGGAAAGTTGCGTTTTATTTGCAGACAACTTTGAAGAGTTGGAAGCAATCATGGCTTGCTGTTCCTGAATTGCTTTGGTTAATAGTGCCACCATATTTGAATAACGCACGCCTTCAATTACCCCATCCTGATTATTGAATGTATAGTTAGGATTAACAGCATGTACTTCTTCGGCTATAAATCCAATATCAGTCTCGCCAGTTGATTTCCAATCATAGACGATGGGTCGTAGTTGTAAAATTTCTTCAAGAACAGAGCCAAAATCTACTATATTTTCTTTATATCTTATCGAGGAGCTGCACGATCCTAAATCTCCTGAAGCATTATAACAAATGGTATCACTCGTGCTCACAGAACTAACCGTTCCCATGCGAATTCGACCACCAACATCCAGTCTTTGTTGCGGATTCAACTGTCCCACTCCAAAATTACCATTTGTGCTTTCAAATCTTGCTCTAGTAATACCTCCAATCATGAAGTCTAAACGTCTGGCAGTGGTGTCCCCACTATTAGCTCTCGAGGATATCACGGTAGAATTGTCAGCTGCTACTAACAATAGGGCTGAATTGTTATTAGTGCTATTGGTAATAGCAAGAACCGTGTCGCTCGCGCTTCCATCATGAATGTGAGCTCTTCTGAGCGGTCCCGTCGTCCCAATCCCCACATTACCATCAGGATTAATAGTCACTGTCTCAGACTCAGAACCAGAGTCACCTCTCCAGA
>JBBDKV010000026.1:0-11794 GCA_040879165.1 Patescibacteria group bacterium | reverse complement strand
CTCATCAGGAAGGACGAGGTGGTACTTTTCTCCTGCTTCTAGTTTTGAGAATAATTTGGCGACGGCTTCGTTGTCTGGACCTTTTTTGGTCATGAAAGTACCGTTGACCTGCTTGCAGTTCTGGAGTGAGAAGGTGTATTGTTTTTTACCTTCCAGAAGTTCTGCGATATAGGCAACATCAGAAAGAACAATGAGTAGTTTGGTTGAGTCAATCATGGCGAGATAATTGTTTACTGTTCCTCTAGTATGGGGAAAAGTTGCTCAGTTTGCAAGTGGGGAATGGGGGCGAGAATCAAGCTAATATGATCATATCTCACCCCACCAACTGTCTAAAATACTCCCGCGTCTCAACATCTTCACAATATAAATAGCAGCCTTTAAGTCCTCTGGTGAGTAGTGTTCTGTAGGTGTTTTTTATGATGGCGTCTGCTTTTTTCTCTGTGCCTTCTATGCCAGCCTTCAAGTCTCTTTTGTAGCCGTTGAGTGATTTGTCGGTTTTGGCTCGCTGGTCAGGATGGGTTTGCACTGCACCATTTCTTACTATCAGATCAGGGCCAATGATGACGCCGACGTAATCTAGATCAAGCCCTTGGCTGGTATGAATGCAGCCAATTTGATGAACTGAGTTTGGTGAAATCACCCAGAGTAATCCGTCAGTATCTAGGTTCCACTGCATCGCAAAATCATGTTCGGGAAAAGTGATGTCGGGCAGCTTTTTATCTTTCTTACTGACCCAGTCCCAGCAGTAGCCAGCTACTAAACGGGCTTTATTTTTCTCTGCATTCTTTTCAAAAATGAGATCTTTGAGCTGATTGGGTGAATCAACAACTTTGAAGTCATAATTTGCTCCCTCAAGCGTAGTATTGGCTGTGTCACGAATTTGTAGCGCATTATCAACCCATGCCAAAAAGCCATCAGAGCCGTTGCAACGAAACTGTGATTCGAGTTTGCCGTAGTGGATGCTTGCTCCCTGTTCTTGAGCGCAGCGTTCGATCTCAGTGGTAGCACCGATATCTTGCCAGGTTACACGCTGATCCTCATCGATAAAGAAAATACTTACATTTGCCGCATGGATGATTTCTTTGATTTGATTTTCACCCAGATTTTTAAAAACGCCACTTTTTTCGTTTAAGCGATGTGCTTCGTCCACAATTAATGCATCGAACTCATTTTTTTGACTATTAACGTAGGCTCCGGAATTTTGAAAGAGTGCGGCAATTTCGCTTTTTTTCATTGTGCCACTCAGTTTGGATTGATAGACTGCTCGAGGAGCAGCATTTTTAGTGACATACTGGGCGTTTTTTCTTTTCCCTGCTACTGCCTCCACCAAAAGATGTATGGCAACCACAGACTTGCCCGTTCCTGGACCGCCCTCCACGATCAAGACGTGCTTTTGATCACTCCCTACTTTTTTGATCAGTGAGAGCGCGTCTTCGTAGACCAGTTTTTGATTATCAATAAGAATGAATTCTTGGTTTCCTTGCATCATTGACGCAAGCTTATCAGCCAATTCTTTACTTGGCCTTACATTGCCATTTTCTATGCGGTACAAAATGTCTTTTGAGTCGCCATGCTTGACATATCGAGCAATAAAATCTTGTAATTTTTCCTTTTCGCCTTTGCAAAAAACAGGTGCTTGCTCAAGATGTTCTGCATAAAACTGATCTCTAATTACTGCCTCTTCAGATAAATTATGCAGGTAGGCACAGGCAAATAAATCAATGCGCTCGGTATAGACTGTTTCATTAAAGTTGCGAAAAAGGGTGACGTACGACCACGCTTGATAGGATGGATGCACTTGATCAGTGGTTCTGCCCCGCATTGGCGTGCGAACAATGGCATCTTTATCAGTTAATTCAATATCAGTCCATTGTTTGAGCTCTATAATGACCACTTTTTCCTGCATCTGGTCATCAAGACCGGACACAATTACATCAATTCTCTTTTTTGTTCTGGGAATGGAGTACTCGACTGCCACCATTGCGTCATCAGGAATTTGATCAGTGTTCATGACGTGATACATGGCATTGCCTAAAGAATTTCTCCAGGAATTGTACTCACTGCCCTCGCGTTGAATATTAATGTTGAGATTTTGCAGCAAATTATCGCGAACAATATCCTCGATGCCATTGGCAGCGTCATAGACAAATTGTTTTTTAGGGGCTTGGTAGACGATCATAGCTCGGTGTATTTCTTGGCTTTGCCGCGAGATTTTTCAACGGGATATTTTTCTTGATTTTTCTTGATTTTTTTTAGGGCTTCGGTTTCTAGATCAATATCTAGATCATGGGCTAACAATTGGAGCCAATTATATACATCTGCCATTTCCTCAGCCAGCTGCTTTTTTTCATTTTTTGTGAGTGTTGCTGACTTTTTCCATTGAAATACTTCGAGAACCTCAGCTGCTTCCAGCACTATGGATTTTGCGATATTTTCTGGACTGTGAAATTGTTTCCAGTCTCTTGCTTCGCGAAATGAGAGGAGTTGTTGGAGGACTTTGGTCATAAGTGGATTATAGACTAGTGGTGAGGGGGTGGGGAAGGTGGGAGTGTGTTGGTTATCTTTCCTTCTGTTTCCACTACTACCTGTAGTAGAATAGTGGTGTGAAATTCAAAATACAAATTCTTCAAGATGAGCAAACCGCTGAGAGAGTTGGAGAGTTTCTTACAAGCAAAGCTGCTTTCGATCAAACTTGGGCTCCAGAGGAGAAGGCGTTGGTTATGGAAGCTCCTTTAGATAGTTTAAAAAACGACCATCATCGCTATTGGTACGTTGAGGTGGAAGGCAATATAATTGCTGCGATGGGTGTTAGAGAAAATAAGTATGGAAGTGGCGGGTATGTTATGGACGAGGACTATTTAGCGGTGCATCGAGATTATAGGCAACAAGGTATTGCAAATGCAATGCTCGCTGAGGTTGAAAAGTTTGTAAAAGAAGTTGGCGGCAGATACATACATGTGCTTTCTTGCGACATCGATTCATATGCTCCTGCCAGAACTTTTTATGAGCGCAATGGATATAAAAAAGTCGCTGAGATTCCTGACTACTACGTTGAGGGTGAAGGCAGAATTGATTTTTTTAAGGCGGTGAGTTGAGGAGGTCGTTGCGGAGTTTCTATTAAGTAAGGGTGTCTGAGCTACTTCTTCTTTAATGTAGCTCCAGTCTTACCGTCTCCTTTAACCAACCCCTTCACCACCCGATCAAAGTCAGATTCTATTCGCTGCGTCTTGTTAAACACCTCGTATTCAGCCAACGCTTTCTTATCTGCACTGTTTTTTGAAATCTTTCCCTTACCATCCAAAATTTTATATTCATTAAAGGTTAGGAATTTATTAACACTTTCAGCAAACTCTTCCATGGTAAAAGCTTGCCGGTTCTCGATTAGATTTTCGATGTAATCAAAAAATCCAGTCACGGTTCTCTCGAGTTTTTTAATTTGATCTTCAGGCAAATAGTTTTTAGCTACCGTCACATCCGCTGAAAGTATCCTGCCCGTCGGAGCATGCTTCCAGGTGGTTAAACCCATGTGTGGTTGCTTGCGATCTGCTCGTTCATTAATTATCTCTGCGGCTGTATGACCAGTAATAGCATACTGAAATTTGTTCTGGATCGTGGCAAAAAAATCCTTAGTCGTTTGTGACTGGGGGTTGTAGTCAATACTACACTCGGCAAAAATGTCAGTAATTTGTTGGTAAATTCGTCTCTCGCTGGCGCGGATCGAGCGAATCCTGTCAAGAAGTTCTTTAAAATAGTCTTTGCCGAATATTTTGCGAGGATCCTTGAGTCGCTCATCATCCATTGTGAAGCCCTTGATGATGTACTCCTTTAGTCGTTCTGTTGCCCAAATACGGAAATGAGTAGCCTGAGCAGAATTAACTCGATATCCTACCGAGATAATGGCATCAAGGTTATAAAATTTGGTTTGATACGTTTTGCCATCAGCGGCAGTATGTTCCAAAATGGAACTTACTGATTTTTCCTCAAGCTCGCCGTTTTTAAAAATGTTCTGTAGATGCTTGGTAACGGCAGGTCGCTGAACACCAAACAGCTGAGCGATCTTTTCCTGAGAAAGCCAAATGTTTTCGTCCTTAATAAAAATCTCTAATCTCACCTTGCCATTGGGAGTGGTATACAGCAGAAAATCTGACTCACGTTCAAAGGAATCAATTTGGAGATCCTTAGATGGTTTTTGCGATTGTTTGCTCATATTTACGCTAATTGTTAATCACTGTAATATTCTTTTTGAGTGTCTTTGTCCACCATGGTGAGATATGTTTGCTTAGTGCTCCTGTGTAGATTATATTCAAACTTATTGTTCATGGTGAGAGTCAATAAAATTTCGCCATGAGTTCATCTTTTCCCGAGCAATAGCATTATTTTTGAATTTTGCTTTTTTCTTCTCAAAGAAGTATTTTAGTCTCTGATACCCTACATAACTCAGGACAATACCTGTGCTGGTTCCTAAGTTTAAGCTTTCAACAATTCCTCCCATAGGAATTTGAATACACTCCGCTGCATTTTCTAGTGCTTCATCTGAAATGCCTCGTGCCTCATTTCCAAACCAGACGGCTAATCTATTTTTAGTAAAATCTCCGTCATATAAATCAACGTTTTTCATGCCCTTTTGATGCGATGATGTTGCGACTGACACGTACAAATTCTTCTTTAAATGATCGATGCATTCCTTGGTGGTATCAAAATATTTAACAAATACTCATTTATTGGTACCGACACTTATTTTTGTCAGACGCTTATTCGCACGAGCTGTTTCAAAATCAGCTAAAATATTTTTATCTCCGCCAATTACGTATAATTTTGTTGCTCCAAAAGCTGAAATGTTCCTAATAGCTGACCCAACATTCAAAACCATTCTTGGGTTTTCTAAAACACAGATGAAATGTTTATGCTGTAAGTGTTTTACTTTGTTGATTCTGTCTCTGATAGGCATACGGTGATTATAGCAGTTGGCTGAGCTCGAACCTCAGGCAGGACGTACTATTGGGGGGTATAAAGTGGAAAAAAGATTGGTAAATAGACCTAAGTAAGACTTAGAATGCAAAAGCTCCCATGGTGGGATGGTGCTTGTATGAGGGGGTGGGTTGGTTCATTTGTATGTAATTACAAATATTCACCAATGCACTGACTAACATAATTGGTAGCTCTGCACTTCTTGGCAAAGGGAAATGCTATCCAATGCATCAATTCGATTATGGCCCTGAGTGCCTACGACGAACAAAAACCTGCAGCTGATTTTATTTACTATGGGATTATGTTAGAATATTGGGTTTCAATAAATTAACACTGATGCTTCAAATCTTTTACAGATTAGTTAGCTATAGTTTTATTTATTACGAAATGTAATTCAGGAACATGTGTTTCTGCATTGCTCTTTAACAAGTGAAGAAAGTAAGCCTATATTATTAATATATATCATTATATGATATAATACTTTGATGAAAAAATCATATGTATCATTGGCATTATTTATTGTAATTCTACTTAGTGTGGCTGGTGTTACCTACTTTAGGTGGGAGAGAACTCAACCCAGTGAGGTTAATCCACCCTCACCGTATGGATATGTTGAGCAAATTGGTTCTCATACTAATCCCATCACCTCTTTTAGTGGTGAAACTTATATTGAAGAGGATGAAGGGTATGGCATTTCCATGCGACTTCCAGTTGAATTCAAACCAATGTTTTTAAGTAATTCTATTCAGAGTAACCAGATTAGTATGTTGTGGCAAACTTACGCAGATTTATATGCGGACGAAGGAGAATACACTCCAAGGTATGCCTTAAGTTTCAGCGTAACTGAAAAGAATAAGATTGAGCCAAATAGCTATGAATTTATATATGAGTCTCAAATATATCCTTACTTAAAAAATCTTAAAGTAGGTGAGTCTCATAGATATTCAAAATATAGTGACAAAGAAAAATTTGAAGCTTTTGGAGATGACTATCAGAATGAATTTTTTGATAGCGATCAGGTGTATACAAGACTACAAGATGTGAATAAGTGGAATGTTTACTCATTTATTAATTATCACGAATCACAGGCTACCTATGGATATAGAGCAGCTATTGAAACAGAATCAGAATACATTGACTTGACATACTTCACTTTCTATGAATTTTCAGCTGAAAAGCGAAAAGTGATTATTGATTATCGTAAAGATATTTTTTACTCAATTCTTGAGAACACTGATTTAATTTAACATCTTT
Source organism: Patescibacteria group bacterium (assembly GCA_040879165.1). Lineage (GTDB taxonomy): Bacteria > Patescibacteriota > Microgenomatia > UBA1400 > PJMF01 > JBBDKV01. The sequence goes on along the minus strand of JBBDKV010000026.1, from coordinate 5,572 downwards.
TTTTCTTCAATATATAAGCATCCATTTTGCATCTTGTTGAGGTACAAAATGGGTGTTTATGTTTTTGTTGAGAATTAGGCTTGTTCCTTTAAATCTTGTTTACACCTATCCGTCGTTTTTTCTAGAACAGTGAGGAAATCTAATGTATACGTTAATGCGGGTCATCTGTGTTGTAGCTTTTGTTTTGATGCTGTCCGTAGGAGTAGCCAATGCTCAGTCAAGTGAATCTTTTTCAGTAAAAAGTTTTCAATCACCGGTTGCAAAGAACCATCCTCTCAATCAGGGACCCAATAAAGATCATAACCCTGAGTATTCAATTGATGTTGGGGCACTAAATCGAGGTGCGTGGGATGATCCAGTGTATGCTATGGCTGCTGGGACAGTTGTCTTTTCTGGCTGGGATAGTTCTGGATATGGTAATACTGTAGTCCTTGAACATAAGGATGGATGGTACTCGCGATACGCGCATCTCTCAGGTTTCTCAACGCAATCTGTAACATGGGAAGGTGGTAAAGCACGTGTAAAGCATGAGCAGAATGACGCAACTTTTGTAGTGAAACATGGTGATAGTGTTACTAAAGGCCAGCTAATCGGTTTTATGGGAAGTACGGGTCGTTCAAGTGGTGCTCATCTACATTTGGAGTACTACAATAGTGCTGAGAATAAAGACCAAAGGGTAGTCACCATGAAAAAGGTGACTTGGTGGGATAATAACACTGTCTACGGCGCGCATGTCCCCGACCCCGCCTGCAATGACAAGTCATATTCAGGAATTGACTTCCTTAGAGGCAAGTATTGCCAAAATGGGAGTGCAAGATTCTTAAATCAAGTTGGTGACTACGATGTTGGCTTAACTCAAGTTCAGTCAATATATGTAGGAAGTGGCTCTGTATACGTACGACCACTCGATGGCAGTAGCGGCGTCTGCTTCAATCGCAGCGCATGGGACTTAGAGAAAGATTACTATCCAAATGGCAGCCGTGTTGCAAACAATATTGGCTATGCCAGACTGTATAGTGATACTACCTGCAATGGCAAAGTTCTTAGCTATGTCTATGAGGGTGGCGCTGATTCTGAACCAGGAACTGGAGGACAAACCGCTCCTACACAACCTGTAGTAACACCCGCCCCTCCTCCAGAAAGTAATCCGCAGAACCCATCCCAACACGTTGTAGTATTTATCGAAACACACTACAAAAATGTCTACTACGAATTGGAGCCAGGTCACTGGGACATTGAAGATCGAGAATATCGGTCAATAAGTGCTCCAAGTGGCTGGAGCTATGTTCTAGTAGATAGGGATGGGAAACAACAATGTTTCAATTTCTCTCACCACAACATGCAGGATTTTTCCGAATGGCATGTTCGGATAGACAGCATTGCTGTATTCAACAGCGATGTCTGTACATCCACGGGACAGCCAGAACGAGAACCTCTTAGTGATTGGTTTGCGAGATTTTGGACAGACAAAGACTTTTGGAATTGGAGCCTAAGCATAAAGTTCAGTGGCGATGAGAACTACTACTGGATAAATAGCGTCCATTCAGTAACAGACCCATCCATGAATGATGACATTCAGTCATTAGAGGTAAACACTAATCGAGGTGTAGCTGTATACGAACACGACAATCTCCAAGGTGGCGTAAAGTGTTTTACACGTTCAGATTCAAATCTGTGGGACGATACGTTTGACAATGGTGTGACCGTTGCTAATCAAATCAGTTCCATGAGATTTTTTACGAGATCTGAATGCAATTTGAGGCCCAGCACACCTCCTGAGCTTTGGATTCATGAAGCCAAACGAGGTTCAATCTCCATCACTTGGGTGAAGAGTAGTCCCGATAGAGATGGATATCACATCAACATGTTCAAAAACGGGGAATGGCAGAGAGTGGCAACACTTTCTGAGGATCAAGCACGGAGTAATGCTAGCAGCCTTGGTTTAGATACTACTTGGATCAGAGCCTGGACGCTCAACGATGTGTCGTGTGGTGAAAACTACACCTTTGCTGTTTCAGCATACAATAATCGAGCTGAGTCTTATAATTCTCGCCAAGTGACTGCAATAGTCGAGTGCGATTGTAATGACCCAACATACAATGGCGTCGGTCTCTACGACTTACGCTATTGCCAAGGTGAATCTGTTCAGTTAACAGAACCTGGATGGTTCAATCTCTCGCAGTTTAATGATAAAGCATCATCGCTATATATAAAGCCAGGCTGGAGTGCTGAGTTGTTTGAGAACATCAACAACGTTGATGGCTTAACCACCTGTGTTTCTGAATCAAAATGGGATTTAAGTTACGATAACTTCTGGCTCAAACCCATTGCGATGGATAACACTCTCTCAAATGTCAGAGTCTGGAACATGCCGAACTGTGGCAGAACTCTCCCTCAAGCAGGTTGCGATGGTGTGACAACCAATGACATCACACTTTTTGACTATACTCACTGTCTTGGTAGGGATAAGTCGTTTAGTGCGCCTGGATTTTATTTGTTAGACGATTTCGATGATCTAACAAGTTCTATCTACGTACCAGATGGCAAGTCTGCAAGACTGTATGAGAATCAGTCAAAAGAAGGTAACTTTGTTTGTGTTAATCACACCAAATGGGACATGAGTCATGACATCTATTGGTGGGATAACCTAACGAATACCTTTAACAACGTTAGTGCTGTGGAAATCTTCAATGATGGCTCAAACTGTGGCGGCGTTCCCACTCCAACCATTATCTTTCCCAAAGCAGATTCTCTCATCATGGATACCGACTACTCGCTATTCAGGTGGGAAAATAATTATGCGGGCGGGTACTGGGCTGAGTTATGGGGACCGAATGGCTTCTTTTTGCCATCTGGAAAATTGTCACGCAATGAATGGTCTGTTGGCACATTAGAAAAAGGCCAGTATACCTTCAGAGTGCTCGGAGACGTCAATGGTGTAACCAGTGCGTTTGCTGACATGATTTTCACGGTCAGTGGTACAACCACAAATCTTGAAATGTCTGTTAGTTACTCACTCGATCCTGAACAGATCAACAAAGCTACATTCAACGTTACCAATTGTTCTGGAACGCAGGTCAGTTTTGTATTTGGAGACGGTACTGAGAATGTGGCACCCTGCGTGAACGGTAGCTCATCAGCTGTGCATGCATATCCCTACTCCGGCGAAGCTATAACATTCAACGCACTTGTTGATGACATTGCTATTGCCGTGAACCTACACCGATCACCTGACTGCGGTGAGTTAGCTCCAACGACTGGCGTTCGTATATTTGCTGAGAAAGATTGCCGTGGAGACAAGCGTGAGTTCGATTCCGCCGGCATCTACGCACTGGCAGATTTCAACGACCTAACAAGTGCAATAGTGATTGCACCAAACTGGAGCGTAGAAGTCTTCGAAAACCACAATTCATCTGATGGGCACGCCTACTGCGTAACAACAGATATCTGGGATGCTGGTTATGAGAACTACTATGCAACTCAAAGTCTCAAGCTTGACAACTCAATCAGTGCTATTCGCGTTTACAATGACCGGACTTGTGGAAAAGAATTTCCCCAACATGGTGGTTGTGATGCTAATATTGTCTACGACGGAGTTGTGTTGTTTGATTATATCAATTGTGGCGGCACCGAGCAGAAGTTCAATGAGGCGGGCAAGTATGAACTTGGGTACGGCGGGCCATTCAATGACCTTGCGAGCTCTGTGCGCGTAGCGCAAGGTTGGAGCATGATGATCTATGATACTTCTGGGTGGCAAGGTAACAGTCACTGCATTGCCCGTGACATGTGGGATTTTGGTATCGATACCTACGAGCCTACTGATAGTATTATCAGTAATACTGTCAGTTCGGTTGAGGTATTTAATAACTCCACCTGTCAAGCAGCTCAACCCATCATTGTGAAACCAACAACTCCCACCAACCTACTGCCAAGCGGTGGGATATTCGATCCTAACAAGCCCATCGTATTGAAGTGGAACTCAGTTCATGGTGCGGATGAATACCTGTTGGAAATCATACTTGACTCAACTGCATCAAGCCACACGCTTGACATTCCAGAGTACACTTTTACTCCTCAGCAGGAAGGTAGCTATAACTGGAGAGTTAAAGCTATTCGAACCGGAGTAGAAAGTGACTGGAGTGAGAAATCACTACTAACAGTCAAGACTCAAGTAGATGATACTGCTCCACCTCCAACCGATGAACAACCAAGCCCTCGGTTATTCATCCCGATCATCACACGCTAACGCTTTCTTCACTTATACTCAATTACACACCACTTTGGTGCAATTACTCTTTTTTCTGAGTACCTTGCGCCCTAGAGATATGTATATTGAATTAACTACAGCCACCCTGGATAGGGTGGCTGTTTTGCTTTTTATTCCAGAATGATACGCTTGCGGCTATATAAAAATACTCCGGTTGAAATTGTACTTCTTCCATAGTTTACAATCTCCTTGCCGTTTCTCTCTATTTTCCTAGCCATGTTCAATATTGTTTCATTTCTTAAAGATCTGAAAATCATTGTGAGTACAAACTAAGTCGCAAAGACAGAGAAAGATTGACTAAGAGAGATGTAGAAAAATAAAGTTTTTTAAACTCCAGGCAAGACGTCCTATTTATTGGTGGTATAAAGTGAAAAAAAGATTGGTAAATGGATCTAAGTAAGACTTAGAATGCAAAAGCTACCCCAACAGGTCGGTGCACGGACTAGGGGGTGGATGAACGAGCATCTCTTTGCATAAAGCTCCTCTACGTAGAAGAAATGAGAAATTGATTTATTAGCCAGCATAGGTTTAAATTTTTTCTTAGGGAGATTTGTATCTTATCAAACACACCTAATTTATTAAAATCAAACAAAAGCTTAGATGGCTACACACCAGAAGAAATTATAGAAACTTATGACCTATGTCCAAAGATGCATGTCTCAACATAAAAAGGGTGAGGAGAGTTTGGATCTGACCTGCAATTTTGTGATATATCTATTTGAGAAAAGAACTAGCTTGGGATACTGCTTGTTTTTAGATCTTTCAACCTATAAACAGCGCAAGTACCCCAAACTATCTGTTATTCAATTGTGAGAGATTTCTTACGGCTTCAGCCCTTTCTTACTAGTGCTGTATTCATCTATTCCAAGCCCCCATGGTGTAACCATGAGTGCTCGGGGGGAACTTTTCAGTTGCTTGCGAGGCTTCTTCCTCGCTGCTTCTGAGCTTCTCTTTTTTGAAGCTGTTTTTTTACCAAACATGTTATCCTCCTATGAATGAATATGCTGTTCCAACTGAACAGCATTCTAAACACTAATAATGTCCAAAATGCCGCCCAGCTGGAGTCTCTAACAATCTTTTAATGTACAATCTTATCTAGGAAGTGCTTGCCAAACTGCTTTAGTAAGGTGTTACCTATCTAAATAAGTACTACTAAGTTTAACATAAATTATGAATATAATCAATATTATAAGCTTATTAAAATAGATCAAAATTATTATAATAAATGACTCTTTAGATAATACAAGATACCTCAGTTCGCAAACGAAACGCACCACTAGCGAGTAAAATACTCGTCTAGGAGGT
>JBBDKV010000025.1:0-12324 GCA_040879165.1 Patescibacteria group bacterium | reverse complement strand
ATCCTCAAGTAAGTGTGGCTGTACTATCAATTCATGTACTTGGGTGTTGCCAACCAAAATTTGACCATCTGCAAAAAAAATTTGACCACGCTCTCCCGAAATTGTTCTGGTGCGTTGGTACTGCTGATCTGCTTCTGCAGAGAGTTCGCTGCCCCGTACAATTTGCCAGTAATACAGCCTAGCCAGTATTCCAAGAAATAGCACAATGATGATCAACAGGACAGTGGTAGCGCGCCAAGAATTGTCTGATTCTGGCTTTTTATGTCTGGAGCGAAGTGCATTAACCATGTTTTAGCGATTATAACTGAGATGCTAGTTGTGTTGAGCCACTAATCACGATTGGATTGCTGATAGCAGTAAATTGTTCGTTGCTTGACGCGAGTACGGAAGACAATGAGGTCCGTCCAGCTAGCTGAGTTTCAAGCTCTTGTTTTTGAGTCGTTAGTGCTTGTTGGTTTGTTTGTAATTGAGCCACTATAGCATTGTGATGCATGACGCTTCCAAGCTGATAGACAGTGGTTGCTACTTTGGTCATCAGGGCGGAGCCTAAGAGGATGTAGAGTGCGATGGCTACTGTTTTCATATTAATTTTTCTGGAAAGCTCTTAGTTTTGCGCTGCGAGCTCTCGGGTTGATTTGTACTTCTTCTGGATTTGGTGTGTGTGGCTTTTTGGTAATGCTCACTCCCTCTCCAGCTGCCTCCCAGTCTCGAAGGGTGTGTTTGACGATACGATCTTCTCCTTCGTGAAAGGCAATTGTCACCAAAACACCGGTTGGTTTGAGCGACTGCAGCGCTTGAGGCAATGCAGTTGCGATTTCGTCTAGCTCTGTATTTACAGCAATTCGTAAAGCTTGGAAAACTTTGGTTGCCGGGTGTAAGTGCGAGCGTTGACGACGCTTGACTGATTCGATTATTTTGACAAGTTCTGTAGTAGTGGTTGGCGCATTTTTTTGAAGTTTAATTGCTTTGGCAATGCTTCCAGCTTGCTCTTCTCCCCCAAAATCTTTGAATAACTGGGCTAGTTGCTTTTCTGGAAGCGCTGCCAGTAAGTCTGCAGCGGTAACTCCTAGTCTGGTGTCCATGCGCATATCAAGTGGTCCATCTTTGTGAAAAGTGAAGCCTCGCTCATGTGATAGTAGCTGCATGGTGCTTGTGCCAAAATCAAAAAGGCAGCCTGACACTTGTTCTGTCATTTTTTGCTCTTTTTTCAGCCTTGTGAGCGTGTCGGTAAGCTGGCTAAACGGAGCATGTATCAGAAGCAATTGTCCAGCCTCGATCTGTTCCCTGAAGCGATCCTGTCCAGCAGTGATCGCTTTCAAGTCCCAATCCAGCGCTATGACTCTTGCTCCTGCCTTTAGAAGCAGGGCGGTATGTCCGCCACTTCCAAAAGTAGCATCAAGATACCAGCACTCTGGTTGAGGATTCAAAAATTGAAGCACTTCCTGTGGCATGACTGAAACATGCTCGCTAGTCTTCTGTTTTGGCAATGGTGTCTGCGAGTGCATTGGCGTTATTTTCTTGCTGTCCTATGTACAAGTGATAGCGGTCTCGATCCCAAATTTCAATTCTGGTCAGACTGCCTACGATCACTACTTCTTTCTTTAGCTGTGCAAACTCGATCAAGTACTCAGGCAGTTGTACTCGACCAATGCTATCTGGCTTCACTTCTACTGCTTCATTTGTCATTAAACGAATAAAGTCTCGGTGTGCTTGGTGTGTTAAGGTGCTCTGGGCAATGCTGTCCAGCTCTTTGATGAATTGTTCACTGCCAATCAGGAACAAGCCACCGTCTAATCCTCTAGTGACCACCCACTCTAAGTGAGCGTCCCTAAGTTTTTTTGGAAGTGAAATTCGGCCATTGGCTTCTAATGTGTGATAAAATTTACCAAGTAACATTTATTAGAAGCCTATTTCCCATTTCTTTCCATTACTGGTTATTATAATCGCAGACTGGGGTACGAAAGTAAAGACAAAGAAAAGGCGAATAAATAAAGGTGTGCTACAATTTTGATGTAGTTTTAAAAGGAAGGTGGGTAAAATGAGTGAAAGAAATCGCGGTAAATTTGGGAGGAATTTTTCGCCAAGGCTGGAAGAAGCTTTAAATAATGCTGAAGAAGTGCCTTCTGATGTTTCTTTAGGCGATCCCGAGGGTAGTAAAGTGGGCATGCAGCTGTCGCCTGAGGCCAGACTTGGTTACACGGTTGAACAACAGAGGGTGCAGATTGCGCTACTGGTTCAGCAGGTTCAACATTTGCAAACAAGTGTTACCAACCTAGAAATTGAAGTTCAAGAACTACGAGCCGGCTCAAATACTCAGTCTACTGATACCCAATAGCTGTTGCCCCACCCTGACTCACCCGCTGTGTGTTGCGTTAGTCTGACGATAGCAAAGTGGTAAAAGTAATTTTTGTTTGATTTAGGGTGATCTAAAGATTTTTGTGTGAGAACATTTGACTTGAAGTGCTACCTGACCACAATATAGAATGGCAGCAGCGGTACTTCAGCAGTGATCATCCGTCCGTCGACTTCTCCCTCAAACTCAGCCCAGTCTGAACCATCCCAACCCATAATCTTGAGGTTACCTTCTTCTCGGGCGCGCATCGTCAGAGTGCCTTCTCCACTGAGAGTTCCGCTGACGTTGAGGTGGTACGGGTCAGAAACAACTTCGCCATATTCTTCAAGTCCTGCTGGATAGCCTGAGCCGTTGAAAATGATCAGGTAGCGTTGTGAAGCTAGGTCATCTGACTCAATCTGAAATAGAACATCACGAGAGCTGAAAGCGGATTCTTGGTCTGCATTGTCAAAGTAACGCCAGTCGGATTGTAGCGCATATGCTTCACCACCACCACCATCAAAGCGAGTACGTAGTGGTCCCCCTTGGATATCTTCATGATACGTGCAGGCACCGCCAGCACTGCAGCTGCCCATCAAAATACGCTCGGTTACTGGAGCGCTCGGTATAGAAATGAGACCTTGTTGAGCTTGAACCAGTGTTCCGGTCTGGTATTCGAGAATATACTCCGCTTCAGTAGCAGGTTTTTTGACTGCTTCGATGCTGATTATAACGTGTCTTCCATCTGCTTCAGGGCGAACACTAATAACTGGTCGTTGGCTAACTGGAATGACGTTTTCTGGTTCTTCAATTCTTCTTTTTGTGGGAGCTTCATCCTCAGCTAGTTGATCATTGCTACCGGTTAGAAACCAATAGGCTCCAGCAGCAAGTGCGGAAATACCGATCAAAACACTCAGTACAATGATTATCATTTTTTTGTTCATACAACTCCTCTAGCCAGACTCTTAGTCTACTCAAGACGATCATTTCTGTGTAGTGCCAATCAGTATATCAAAAGTGGTGTCAAAGCGGCACTTACTTTTTACTCAAATAATCTACTACATTGGCAACAGCGATTCGTTCCTGATCTGCTGTGTCGCGGTTACGAATCGTCACCGTATCATCTTCTAGTGATTGATAGTCGACTGTAATGCAGAACGGGGTGCCAATTTCGTCTTGAGCCAGGTAGCGTTTTCCAATATTACCTCGATCATCCCAGGCTACACGATACTGCTGCTTGACTGCTTCGTAGATAGTGCGTGCCGCATCAACAAGTTCAGGTTTGTTTTTGACCAAGGGAAAAATGGCAACCTGATAGGGAGCCAGCTGGTTAGGCAGACTCAGGAGCACTCTGTTTTTTTCAGTATCTTCGCGGTAGGCGTCAAGAAGGACCATTAAAAATAGTCGATTGATACCTACAGCTGGCTCAATAACATGGGGAATAGTTTTTTCACCAGTCTGAGAGTTAATCACCTCTAGTGATTCACCAGAGTGTTCCATATGTTGTTTGAGGTCGTAGTCTGTCCGATACGCAAGCCCCCAGAGTTCTTTCCAGCCAAATGGATAATGGTACTCAAGGTCGACGGTAGCCTTGCTATAATGGCTACGTTCGGTATCAGTATGATCGCGCCAGCGCAGTCTGTCAGGGTTGATGCCAAGCACTTCGGTGACAAATTTCCACAGTTGTTCCTTCCACGTAGCAAACAGTGGCTCCCAGGCAGTCTCAGCAGGATTAAAGAAGTACTCTATCTCGGCTTGCTCGAACTCCAGTGTTCTGAACACAAATTGACCGGTCGTCACTTCATTGCGAAAACTTTTCCCGATCTGTCCTACTCCAAAAGGCAGTTGTATTCGGGTTGAGTCGAGAATGTGGTGAAAGTTAGTAAAGATACCTTGAGCTGTTTCTCCACGTATATATACGACAGATTTTTCACCAGATACAGATCCGATCGCAGTTTCAAATAACAGATTAAAGAGTTTTGGCTCAGTTAGTGGGTTTCCTTCAGGACTCAGGATCTTTTCATCGGCGAGCAACTGAGCCATGTCTTCAATCTTCAAATCTTCAAGTTCTCCAGAGATTTTTTCTCGGTTTTCCGTGCTCCGCTCTGCCCATTCTTCAATCAAGTGATCGGCTCGGTAGCGTTTGTGCGTTACGCAGTCCTCAACCAATGGATCGTTGAATGCAGTGACGTGTCCAGAAGCCACCCAAGTTTTTGGGTGTAGCAGAATTTGCGAATCAATCCCCACCATATCTTCTCGACTGGTGATAAAGAATCGCCACCAGGAATCTCTAATTGCGCGCAACACTTCTGTTCCAGCAGGTCCATAATCATAGGAGTTGGCTAGACCGCCGTAAATGCTGGAGGTAGGAAAAACGAAGCCACGACGCTTGGCCAGGGCTACAATGGTGTCTAAAGATGGTTGAGTGGTGGACATGCTCTCTCCTGACTACATACTACTGGTGCTACTTGCACTTTTGATCAAGGTCAGGTTTGAGTGTTCTAGAAACAAAAAACCTAGCCGATTGGCTAGGGACCCAAAGGGGCGGTTCCACCCTAGTTGACAAAGTAGCTTCTGCTACCATCTGCCCACTCTTTATTGCTTGTTTCAAAGCTCCCGATGGCCAAAGTCGATCTTCGCTTCTCAACAAACAACCAAATTATATGGTTTCTAGGCACTTTTGACAAGTAGGTACTCATAGCTGCGCAGTGGCTTGCCCGTGAGTTCTGAGATGAATTCCAATACCGAACGCTCTTTTTCTACAGCGGTGTCAAAGCCCAACTGACTGATCAACTCACTCAATTCTGAGCGAATCCAGCTGACCGGCATTTGGTGCTTAGTTACTCCAGCGTGTAATCGTTGCACTTGACGGTAGGCTGCGGTCTCGAGCTCTTCTTCTACAAACAATCTATCAAAAATCTCCAACAATTGGTAGAGTTTGCGAACAAGGATCAATGATTCTCTACATCTACCAACATCTGTAAGCAGTATTGCTTGAGAAAGTATTGGCAATGATTTTGTGGAAACAATGGTACACTTAACGATGTTACCAGGTTCAAGCGCGCTGCTTCTGCTCGAACTAGTTTTTCGAATGCCTTTGGCAACAGCTACAAATTTACCCTCCTCCTGTGTGAGTAATGTCACAAACCGATCGGTCTCGCCGGTATTCCAGTGTTTAATAACCAATGCTGAACAACTGAGGGAGTTTCGAGCCATACCACATCACTATACACACAGTTCAGGCTCTCGACAAGTCCTTGGGGAAATGGTTGCAAACAATTGAGATAACGGTTAGAAAACTGTTTGATACTCTGTATCTTTAACAACCTCAAGTAATTCTTGACCACCGGTGACGTCCATCAGTACTTCATACTGGGCGACTCCACCTTGCTTCCATAATTTGAGCCGATAGGTTTCGGGATCAGTGTATGGAACGGTGTAGGTTATGCTTACTCGAGAAGAACCATTCGGCTCGAGTATGAAAAAGCTATCAATTACGGTGAATCCAGCCTCGTCATACACCTGAGGCTCCTGCGTAAAGCCATTGGCTGAGACAAGTTCAGAGCCTTCGGGAAGATAGAAACGAGTCCAGTCGCGTAGGGTTGAGTTTAGGCATAACAGACCTGCCTTAAGATTGCAGTTATCGCCAGGCCTCGTGTTGCGATAGGTGATATCGACGGTTTTGGTAATTCTGCCATTTTCTGGAGCGCTGACCGTTTGATCCATACTGTACTCAACAAATAAGTTAGATTTCGCTCCGCCTAGGTTGGCATTGATCACAGCAAAAAAGTCTTCGTTTTCTTCAGGAGGCTTCATTCTCCCGGCGGCATTAACTACTTCTGCAACGCGTTGATTTTCTTCATCTAGAAAGTAAAGCTGGATGTGCCGATTCTGCACTGCTTCGTAGCCAATGCCAATCAGCTCAGGCAGTTGTACTTTTGGTGCGGCGTAGGTTTTAGCTAGGATGGCTTGCATCATGGGGCCAATAATTCCCTTGCGATCTTCTCGAATGTACGGCGTAGGTCGAGTGATAATCTCTGAGAGCACATAGATAATTTGTGGACAGTCGCAGCGCTCATCAATTTCTGCGGAAAAGACACCATAGCCCGGAACCTCAACTGGTCCGAGAGCAGCTACTAAGCGGGTCAAAAACTCAGTATCAATGGCAATAATGCCGTCTACATCTTCTGGTTCTCCAGGAACATCTTGGTAGTAACTAAAGAATGTGTCCATCGAAGTTTTGAAGTCAGGAGAGATATTCATATCACGCAGATTCCAATATTGCTCAGTTGTTAGATAGCGACCAAGTGCGTCTGGAATTGGAAGTCGCTCGTTAAAACGCTGATCGAGATCATAAATGTCGTCAGATTTTTCTGGTGTAACTTTGCCATTTTCGACATTAATGATGGCGTAGGCAGTTAAAAATCCACCAGTAGGACGAAGTTCGTTATCATTTTGAAACAAAACCAGGTAGCGTCGAGATTCTTCGGTTGCGCCAGCAATGGAGGGAAGCTGCTCTATGACGGGTCTAAATTCGGTAAGTCCATCAATTGCTGCCGCACTTAATTCCTGAACTTGTATAATTTGCCCCCGAATTTCTCTTCCCCTGAAGCTCTCTGGGTACCGAGATGCGTCAATTTGAGAGAGATACATCTCAGCCTCAGATAAATCTGCTGTAATTTCGTCAAGTTCTGGAGAGATATGTTGTAGTGTCTGGAGTACTAGACAAACTCGATCTTCAGTTGTGCCGAGTTCTGTTTCCTCCTCACCAGTAAAACCGAGGACATCAGCATAGGGCTCTACGGCAGCAACCATTTTATGACCAGCTTCTAAACTAGACTCGCCAGCTGCAAATACGTAGCTGCCATCCTTGTAATAGTTTCGAGCGATGGGAATGTAGCGATAAAAACCCAATCTGGCATAGATTGCCCTCATATCCACTAGTTGTTGATCAAGCTGTTCTAATTGAGATTTAACTCCTGGTAGATCTTGTGCTTTGAACTGATCATAGGCAGTTCTGGCTGTAGCTTGAGCAGTTACTGCCTGCGCTTGCAGTGTTTTGGCTGTTGTGTAGGTGGCAAAGACTAGTACGCCGACTACTACAAGCAGTACGCCAAAAACAGATAGGCTGCTAATCAGCCATACTTTTTTATTTTGCCTGCCCCACCATTGTTTAATGGAGCTACTTGAGTTTGTTTTCATGCGTGATGGAGCTGCAGCCGATTGCTCGGATGATTCCGGGGTATGTACTGTTGTGTCAGGTTGAGGTTCTGCAGTTAGTTCTTGGTTGGGCATAAACGGTAGTATATCATACTTTTTTGCTCTGAGTCTTGAGGAAATTACCATTTTGAGATCATGGCTTGTGGGGTCTTTAGCAAGATTGAGATATCGTGTAGCATTGACCTCTTTTTGGCATATTCGGCGTCCATTTTGGCACGATGTCGAAATGGCACTTCATTCCTACCAGATGTTTGCCAAGGTCCAGTGATGCCTGGTTTAACCGAGAGTATTTGCGCGACAAACTTCTTGGTTTCTGGATAGCGCTTGGTCTGTTCATCCAGTTCTTTTTTGACATAGGCACGCGGTCCGATCATGCTCATGTTTCCTTTTATTACATTGTATAGCTGAGGAAACTCATCAATAGTGAGCGAGCGTAAAATTTTTCCCAGTCGAGTAATGCGCGGATCATCTTGAATTTTCCAATCCGCTGCTTTGAAACGTTCTAGAAGAGCCGGATCATGTTTGTGCAAAATATCATCTGCATTCGGAACCATGGAACGAAATTTGTACAGTTCAAACTCCTTTCCATTGAGGCCTACTCTGCGATGCTTGAACAGAATCGGGAAGCCAGAATCAAGGTAGATGAGGATTGGCACAACTAACCAAAATGGTAAAAAGACAAAAATAAGTCCGGTAGCCACTGCAAGATCTAGTATTCGCTTTTGTTGATAATATTTCAGCATACATTTAGAGATATTGTTTCTTCTTTTCCTCTTTTAGACGCTCCACAAGTTTTTTGACGTCTTGACTTTCATTTTTTGGCACAATCATCAAAATTTCCTCTGTATCAACGATGACCATATCGTTGACACCAGCGAGCGCGATCAGCTTGCCGTTGGTGTGAATGAGGTTGTTCTGAGACTTATGTGTCAACACTTGTTGCGTGGATTGGTCGCTAATTATGACATTATTATCTTGATCTTTGACACCCAGTTCGTGCACCACTTTCCAGTCGCCAACGTCATTCCAGCCGAAGTCACCTGGTATAAGCGTTAAATTATCAGCTTTTTCTGAGATAGCGTAGTCAATAGCTATGGCTGGTGCGGCCTCATATATTGCTGGTAATTTTTTATGAAATGATTCAATAGTGCCTGAGAGCAGTGGTTGGACAAGTTCCATCATTTCTGGCATATGTTTTTCGAATGCTGTAATGAGGTTATCTGCTGACCAGACATACATGTTAGCATTCCAAAAATATCTACCGGTGGAAATAAAAGCTTGGGCAGTAGCTCGATTTGGTTTCTCAGTGAAACTTTCCACTTTAAACAGGGTTAGTCCAGTATCAATCTTGCCTAAATCGGAACCGATACGAATATAGCCAAAGCCGGTGGCGGGTCGTGTGGGCGTAATGCCGACTGAAACCAGGTATTTGTGCTCATTGGCAACTTTACTGGCTGCCGTCATGACTCGTAAGAACTCAGCGTCGTCATGTACTATATGATCTGAGGCGCAGTTAATTACCACAGCATCGGGATTATGTTTTTTTGCAACAATTGCCCCGGCGAGCATGGCAAGCGCTGTATCACGTTTTGCTGGCTCGGCGATAATATTGGTTTTTGGTAACTTGGGAAGCTGTTTGGCAACTTCTTTTTGATAGAGTTCATTGGTCACAACAATAATTCGTTCCCAGGGAATCAGCTTGTTAATTCGATTAACAGTGAGCTGCATCATGGTCTCGGAGCCGAGGAGTTTAAGAAACTGCTTGGGTGTTTTTTCACGAGATTTTGGCCAAAGTCGAGTTCCTCCACCACCTGCAAGAACTATGGCAAAAGTACTATCAAGATGTGACATGTGAGCTCCTAACTGGGTATTATGGATCAAATTGTACCAGATTGCAGTCTGCGTTGACACTCTCTAGTTGGTGTTGTTCGCCGGTGTTGACTGGACGTGCTTATAATTCTTTCTATACAGAGTGGTGTGTTGTCCAGAAATTAGATACAGTTTTTTGAAATTGGATTCTAAAAGCCTGGGCAGTGTAGTCCTTAGCAAGTTGCGTGAGTTGTTTTTTTGATGGCGGATGCTGTGAGATTTCCTCTAGAGCCTGAGCAACAGCCGAGGTTGTGTCAGTTTGAATGTGTTGGGCGTGCGTTTTCTGTAATAAGACCTCGCTCACCCCACTTCCCTGACGAATAAGACTTGGTACGCCCTGTTGGGCAGCCTCAATTGCAGTTAAGCCGAAATCTTCAAGTCCAGGCATAATCAGTGACTTAGCGTGGGCGAACAAGGTAGATTTTTCTACCGCGGTCACTGATCCGAGAAAACAGATCAGCTTGTTTTGTTTTGTCATATTTTTCATGGCCTGTGCAATGCTTTCACTTGGGTTTCTGCGATAGGCTTTATCTTGTGCAATGCTGGAAAGTTGTTTCTCGTGAGACCCTTCTCCCGCAATACAGAGCGTTTCCCTTCGGACTAGAGACGCTTTAATGGCGAGGTCAACTCTCTTGTACCAAACAAGTCTTGAGATGCAGAGATTGTAATTTTCTATTGGCAGTGGTTCTTGCTGTGCAGATACTGTTTCTGGAATTGGTGGGTAGATCAAAGCATCTGCGCTTCTGCGGTAGATATTTTGGGTGCGCTGGCTAACTAAATTTGAGATGGTGATTATTTTGTCTGGTCTTTGGGCGGCGATGATATCCCAACGGCGCAAGTACCTGAGCAGTGGTTGCGCAATACCTAGTCCACGAGCTAAGGTGTGAGCACCATAGGCATTAAGATATTGATCTGATTCAATATATAGGTATCTGGTTGGAGTGAGTAAGTAGCAGAGGTGGAGTTGCTCCGGTCGAGTAATCACTCCTTTTGCAGCGCCCGCAGAGACTGAAATAATAACGCGGTGTTCTGTTAGTTGAGTGGATAGGTTCTCGATCGCTAGTGGCATGAACGGAGTCAACCACTCATGTTTAGGAAGGAGTCGGTAGAGTGTTTGTAAGCCAGAGGTCTTGATAGTCCAATTGTTTGTCCAGGCAGCAGCTGTAGCGTTATGAACAGTGGTAAAAAGCGTGGCATTGGGAAATAATTGTTTGAGTTGGCGCAGCACTAATTCTGCTCCACCATGAGCAGTTGTCGCCTGATCATAGACTATAGCAATTGGGAGCTGAGAGAAATCAACCGAAGGTTGGTTCATGATGGCATTTCTTTATTTTTTGAGTAGTTGAATAAAAATTGCTTTGGTTTTTTGCGTTGTCTCATCCCAGCTGTATTGGGCTCGTACATGCTTGCTTGCTTTTAGTACTGCCTGTTGAGTTGATGTATCTTCTAGTTGTTTTATTGTCTTTACAAGACTAGGAGTGAATGAGGGTGAAAAATAGAGCGCAGCCGAGCCATAAATTTCTCTAAAAATGGCAATGTCTGAGGCAATAACAGGAGTATTAAATGCCATCGCCTCTAGGCCTGTCAGACCAAATCCTTCAGAAAATGAGGGCTGTACTAAGGCACTGGCAGTTGCGTACTGTTGGGCCAGTTTGGCGTCTGAGGTGGCATCAATAAAGCTCACCCGATTACGCAACTGCTTGCTGACACTTGCTGCTACCTGGTCGCGAAAAGCTGAGCGTGACGAAACAATAGTCAGGTGGTACTTGGGTAGTTGGTGGAGCGCGTCGATAACTCGGGCGATATTTTTGTGTGGATAGAGTGAACCAACATATAGTAAGTGGTGTTGTTTCCGTGGTAGTTTTTTGACGAGTTCCACTTGACTTTTGAGAGCTGTCGCTATGCCTTCTTTAGTAACAGTTAGTTTGTCTTTAGCAAAGGCGTAGTGATTGCTGACTGCTTGGGCGACTGTCTGTGATGGCACGCAAATATGCTGCGCTTGATAAATAGCGGTGCGAGTGATCACGCGGTAGGCAATATATTTAAACCAGTAGCTATACCAAGAAAGAGTGGTGACTTGTGCTCCACGATGTTCGTGCCAGAGCAAGTCGTGAACGGTCAAGACGTACGGGCCAGTATAAAGTATTGGAGCGTTAAAGTGGGGAATGTGGAGTAAGTCCAGTTGTTCTTTGTTAAAAATTCTGGGCATTTTGAGTTGTTCTTGCACTGTGTAGTGTGGGATCGGAGCGAGCACAACTTTGACGTTTGAGGGAGGTTTGTTGCCGAGAATTTCTGTCACCTGTTCCTGATCAGTACAAAAAAGCACCCAAGAAAAAGAGCCGTCTGTTACCAGACGGCTCACTAATTCCACGATATACCGACCAATTCCTGCGTGCCTGAGACCTCCGAGTCGACAATCAATGCCAATACGAGCAGGCTGCATGAGCAAGTCCTTTATTTTTTGCTTGTTTTGCGAGTGGATTTCTTACGCTTGGTAGCAGTGCTTTTTGGCGTATCTTTTTGTGACGCCAGCGCTTCGTCTACCAGTGCTTCAAGTTCTTTGAGCTCAGTTTCGTCCTGAATTGTATTGTCAGAATCGTCACCAGTCATCATTTGACGCTCAAGTTGAACAATTTGTTTGCCACGATTGAATGCGCCTGCAATGATGTAGACTAAGTACGCCATACCAAAGCCAAAGACGACATCAGACATGTACTCGAGCAACATTGGAGTTTCTGTCAAAGCTGCGTCAGCATACAGATACTTGAATAACAACTGCGGAAGAAGTGCAGTTATAAAAATTGCGCCTAATAATACGACCAAACCTTCAAGCAGTTTTTGGATATTTGTCATGCGTAATTGATTAATTTTGAATTGAGTAGCGTTCATAAGGCTCCCTTTTT
>JBBDKV010000024.1:0-12957 GCA_040879165.1 Patescibacteria group bacterium | reverse complement strand
CAAGCTATGTGCTCAATCTGCTCAATGATTCCAATTCCTGTTTGCGCGGTCGGGGCAATTTGTACCCAGAACACGCACCAAGTCATCACAGCTGCACTACTGTATACCAGTGCCTCAGCTGGGGCTGTATCAGTATGGATTGGCCAATTAAAACCTACAAAATCTAGTGGTCAAAAGGACACTCGTGCAAAAATATCCTGAAATTCATGGCTGGCTGCTTGTTGGTTTGCAAGTATACAGCTTTCAAACACTGCTCGAGATATTACGTCAAAACTTTGTACTGCGAATCTCAATCACGCAACCCCTTACCCTCATTACACAGCTCATAGCGGTAGTGACGGTTTTTCTATTATTTAGAACACTCACTCAAACCGCACAACTGATTTTTCAACCAAAAGTTACCTCCTCCGATTTTGCTCCGATGCTGCAGATGAGCATTGTGGTCTTAAGCATGATTCTCGGACTCCAAGTGCTGCTTAGTGTGTAATACCTTTGCTGGCAAGATTTGTTTTGACGTTGACAAGAATAGTTAGCAAGAATGGTGCCACTACTCGATTATCAACTGCCCAATCTGACCTGCCTCCCGGTGTCCATCAACTCCACAGAAGTAGGTGTATGTACCTGGTTGATCTGCCGTAAACTCAACTGAATTTGTTTCACCAGCATTAGTCATTGGAATAGATATGTCCAACTCATCAATTATTAAATTGTGTACCATATCAGAACTGGTAAGCTCGAGCCTGACAGTTTCTCCTTGTTGAACCCTAATTTCTGCAGGTTCATAGTAGTAGCTGCCTGCTTCGATGGTGATGGTTCGCACTTCTGCCTCTGTATCGGCGTCAGCACTCTCTGTCGCCTGACCAGTTTCAGTTGCTCCCGTTGCTGGAGGGGCAACAGCTTCATCAAATTCTGGCATTGGTGTTGCTTCCATCATAGGTGTTTCAGTTGGCACTGCTTCCTGCTCAACAACAACCGGTTCGGTTGTCGACTGCTGATTAACGTACCACCAGCCTGCTGCGGCGACTAGAAGTATGATGACTAACACACCCAATAGTAATGGCAGCTTCTTCGAACCACCAGCTTGTTGTGGTGCCGAAGATTGTTGTGCCGGTTGTTGTGGCGTGATAACCGGTGGAGTTTCAGCAGTTGTCGTGGTTGGATCAGCAGCTGCAGGATCGGTGGCTACGTTAGGGCCAGCTTGTGGGTTGACCGCGCCTGATGCTGAATCTGTGGCTGCTCCTGGCGCGGAAGACTGATTTTGGGCAGGACTGACAGCAGGTTCAGTAGAACTTTGAGCAGTTGGATCAGTATTTTGACTTGACTGCGGACTTGACTGCATTCCCTGCTGAGGATTCGCTTGCGCTGTATCTCCTGGTTTTTGAGCAGTGCCGGATTGTTGAGGATCTAGGTTTGATTGATTCATAATATCTCTGCGATACTTGGTACTTAAAAAGTCAGTATATCAGAACTATTGCAATCTAGGCTAGAATGGAGAAAACTATCAAACTGAAAGGAAGTATGGCAAATATATCAATTGGTGACACAGCGCCCGATTTTACCCTCCCCGATCAAGAAGGCGTACAGCATCAACTCACCACTCATCAAGGTTCTTGGGTGCTGCTCTATTTTTATCCTAAAGACGACACGCCAGGCTGCACACAACAAGCTTGCGGTATTCGAGATACTTGGCAGGCATTTCAGGATAACAAGCTACAGGTTTTTGGCATCAGTAAAGATTCGGTCAAAAGTCACGCCAAATTTGCAGATAAATACCAGCTGCCGTTTCCACTGCTGGCTGATGAAAACGCGACTGTCTGCAAAGCATACGGGGTGTTAAGCGAAAAAAGCATGTTTGGCAAGTCATTTTTAGGTATTGTTCGGGCTTCTTTTTTGATTGATCCCAGTGGCAAAATAGCCAAAATGTATCCTGCCGTGAAGCCTGCACAGCATGCTGAGCAGATCTTGAATGACTTAGCTGAGCTTACGGAAAAATAAGGCAAGCAGTTGCGCGTTATTTTGAGTTTGGAATTGAGGATCGGGGCTTTGAGTCGAATTTTTGACCGTTGGGCCTTTGAGGAACATTGTGGGGAGTAGTGGGCGCTTGATGATTCGGGATTTGGGACGAGTACTTTTCTGGTGATGCATCGGGCACGCTTGAATAGACCTATAATTTTACTATTTTGACATGTCGTAGTATAATGCACTCCTTAATGTGTAATAAATGTGTATAGCACACATTCAATTGCATGTTCTTTAACATCGTCTTAGTTTTATGGCGATGCGGTGTCTTTCTCAGCTTATAAAAGTAGGTCGAGAAAGGCGCCGTATCCCACCGTGGGAAAACTTGGTGCCTTCCGCCCAGCCGGTCTGCTGGGGCTGTCTAAGGAGAAAAATAAAGTGAATTGGGTTATTTCAATTTTTGTTGCAGGCATACTGTTCTTTTCTTTCCCTGCTATCACAAGGGCAGAGAACATCTGGAATTTGGAAATATCAGAGGATGATGTTGCACTCGATCTGGAAACAGATATGAATACATCTGTTTCAATGTCAATATTTAACCCTACTGATGAGACGCTCGGCTATAAAGTTTACCTGTATAATAAGTTAGGCTTCGAGTGCCTTGAAGAACTGAGTGGTACGTATATCACAGCCGGAGAAATTCTGCCAGAAGATATACACGTTGTCGGTTTCACCTTCAATAACTGCAATGTTGGAACTGATAAACTAATCTTCGCAATAGAACAGACCAGTCACATTGATCCTCAAAATATGATCGCTGTGAAGCGTAAATATTTTGAAATTGATCTAAGTGTAGTTTCTCCGTGGCAAGTTGAAATGCCAACCGAAATTGAATATCGTTCGGGTGACAAAGTTAATATTCACTTGTCATTCAACTACACTGGCACTAATGTCAACAACGCACTCTCCGGAAGTATCTACATTGGTGAGTGGCTTGAATTACGAAACGTGATTTGTGAATGCAATATAGTGCAAACTGAGCCCTACATTTCATTCACTTCCCCTGCAACAGACCAGGTTAACATACTTCTGGTTGGCGTTGGCACGAATAGACTGCCGTTCAACATACCCTTTGAGGCAGTTTTCTTAAACCTCTCGGGGGCAGAATATGTAATCAAAGCGGGTCGACTCAGACCCATACTCTATATCCCAGCTGTGCTTCACAACTAAGACGATCCCTATCCCCCAGACGCTTAAAGGGTCTGGGGGATCTACTTTTTTATCTTTGCCTCACCAAGTTCTACTATTCTCAACCTCTCTAGTTGACTTTGCTTTTAATTCGAGAGAGCAGAGCATCTCAAAGTATCACTTGTCACCTAGTTGTTTTTTATCAAAATGGAATTTTTTGTACTCTACTACACGCTGTCATGATCGTACATAGTAATTAACCTTTGTATTCAAGTTTACCTAGTGCTTCTTTTTATAACATGCTAAGAGAGCTCTCGCACAACCTCAACTCACCTTCTGCATATACAGCGTCTGAGTTGGATACGCCATCGGCGTCTTGTTCTTCTCAAGCGCCTCCTTCAGCTGGAAATTTATTTCCTGCTGAGCATCCATGTATGTTTTGTAATCAGGAGCATCTACAAAATAAACAGTCTCAAAAATGAGCGCTGAATCACCAAAAGACTTGAAGTGCGTGCGACTAAAATCAGTTTGCTCAACATCCGTGATGATTTTTTCAGTTATTGTAGGAATTTTACGTAATGCTGCATTTTTTGATTCATAGATAATTCCAAAGTCAAAAGCAATGCGTCGACGCGTTAAGCGCTTGAAGTTTTGGATCCTTGCTGAAGTCAGTTCTTTATTTGAGATAATCACCTCTTCACCCTGCAGTGCCCGGATGCGTGTGGTTTTGATTCCTACCTTCTCGACAGTACCAGAATTTTCGCCTATCACAATAAAATCACCTTTGACAAATGGTTTGTCAAAGAAAATTGCAAATGAGCCGAACAGGTCGCTCAAAATATTCTGCACAGCAAACGCAATGGCAATTCCACCAATTCCCAAACCGGCAATGAGAGAAGTTATCTCAATCCCCATATTAGAAAGAATCATCAGCACCGCAATAATCCACAGCACTATTTTGCCCACCATTGCTAGGTGACCCAGCGCAGTTTCACTTTCTGCATCATCTTGTTTTGAAGCAACGTTTTCTACCACTTGATCAACGGCATTTTGCAAAATTTTCACAGCTTGGATACCCACCCAAATCACCAAGATCCAATCCAATGCCTGTTGCAACGCTGAATACAACTGCAATGTGCTTACCGCAGCGTAAATGGCCAGAAAACTCAAAAACCAGGGGTGAAGTTTGTACAAACCCTCAACTAAAAAGTGCAAAAATCGTATGTCAGTTTTTTTAACTAACTTACGCAACTGAGTAAAGACAACTGAACGAAGTATTTTCAGACCAACAAAAAAGACTATAAATAACAATGCAGCAATAACGTACTCTTCCAAGGTGTTTTGAAAAATACTCCATTGCCAAAATGGTTGAAAAAAAATCTGTTCACGCATAGTACTTCCGTTTCTAGCCAAATACCTGACGTTCATTATACCCAGCTGCGCAAGTGGTGGGAACTAGCCAGTAGCGCGAGCCAAAATTCCCTTGGCAATTTTTTCAGCCAACTGAGGCTCAAAAACGGTGGGAATAATTTTTTCTGCTGTCGGTTTTGTCACCGTTTCGGCCAAGACTTGCGCTGCCGCCAGTTTCATAGCAGGCTCGATGCGCTGCAACCGCCCTTCAATCACCGCTTTGAAAATACCAGGAAATGCCAGCACATTATTGATTTGATTAGCAAAATCGCTCCGCCCCGTTGCCACAATAGCTGCCCCAGCTGCGCGCGCCTCATCCGGCATAATCTCAGGAGTTGGATTGGCAAGGGCAAAGACGATCGCATCTGCAGCCATAGAAGAAATCATTTTTTGGGTAATCACCCCCGGACCAGAGACACCAATTACCACATCAGCATCCGCAATAACCTTGCTCAACGTGCCGCCTGTATGGCCGAGATTCGTACACTTCGACAAATCCTTTTTATATCCCGACAGATCTGAGCGACCTTCAACAATCGCCCCTGTACTATCCACCATAATTACATCTCCAACTGTCTGATCAACATCAGCTCGCTCTAAACCCTCAGTCGTCCACTCCAACCCCAACAACATATTAGTCACCGCTGTACCTGCAGCTCCAGCTCCAACCACAACAACCCGCAACTCAGACCATTTTTTACCAAGCACTTTTGCTGCGTTGTGTAGTGCCGCACTGACGACGATCGCTGTACCGTGCTGGTCATCATGAAAAACGGGAATGCCAATATCCTGCAAAGCAGCTTCGATGTGAAAGCAGTGCGGCGCAGCAATATCTTCTAAATTAATACCGGCAAAACTAGGCGCAAGTTGCCTCACAAACGCAATAATTTTTTCAGGATCTTGTGTATTGAGCACTAACGGCACCGCGTCTACGTCACCAAAACGCTTCAACAGCACTGCCTTACCCTCCATCACTGGCAACGAAGCGGCACCACCAATATTTCCAAGCCCAAGCACGGCTGATCCATCACTAACCACAGCTACCGTGCGACCTCTCCAAGTGTAGTCGTATGAAAGCGACTCATCCTCAGCTATTCGGCGACACGGCTCAGCAACTCCAGGAGTATATGCCAAAGCCAAATCATCCATAGACTCTAGCGGCTGTACTAATTCGGTACGTAATTTTCCCTGATGTTTTTTGTGAAAGGTGAGTGCTTTTTGAAAAATATCTGCCATAGATTCCTCTTTGTGTTGCAACAATCACAAGCTGTGCTTTGTTACCTGTTATAAACGGCAAACACACCGCTGTCAAAACAAAATCTATGTATAAAAATTAGAGTGTATCATTTTAATTTGATATAGTATAAGTCGTGAAAAATTTTGATACCTCCCCTCCAAATTAAGATTGACGTATCATCATTCTCAGACAATAATACGGGTGATGCATCTCAACTCACCTGGCGCACGCTATTTTTTTATTACACTCTTAATCATCATAACTATTCTCAGTGCGTTGATCATTGCTCCCATTCTCAGCGCTATCACGTTTGCCTTTCTTACTGCCTTAATTTTTCACCCACTGTATCAATTTTTTTTCCGCTGGACTGGCAAACGACCGAGAATCGCCACGCCACTTACTATGGTAGTGATTTTCGTAAGTTTTTTACTACCCATTATTCTCCTGACACAACTGACTGTTCAGCAAGTTATTCAGTTTAATAACGATCTGCGAACAGTCACGGCTAGTAGAGATATCAATCTAGAAAACGGAGTTGAGCTGATTAATGAGAATTTAGTACTCTTTGGCTTGAGTCACTATCAAGTTACTGAGCTGGAGGCTCAGACAGCTATTAATAATGCTGCGTCGAATGCCGCTCACGCCATTCTCAATACACTCGTGCGCACAGGAGCCAACACCATAGAAGTCCTGGCGCAGGTCTTTGTCTATCTTTTTTTGTTGTATTTTTTAATTCCCATTCAATCTAAAATTCCCAAAGCGCTGATTGGAATTAGCCCGCTCAGTGACGACATCGATCGACTATTCATCACCAAGGCGTTAGCTATGGCTAAATCAATGATTAAGGGCACGTTTGTCATAGCTGTGGTTCAAGCACTATTTGGCGGTCTATTGCTCAGTTTTTTCGGTGCACCCTATGTTATTTTCTGGGTAATGCTCATGACGTTCTTGGGTATTATTCCAATTGTCGGTGCAAGCACAGTTCTCCTACCAGCTGGCGTGCTCTATCTGCTGGGCGGCAATATCGTTGCGGGAATTACCATTTTAATTGTGACCTTGATAATCATCAGCAACATTGATTATGTATTGCGACCAAGATTAGTCTCTAAACAGGCACATTTGCATGACGCATTGATTCTCATTGGTGTGCTGGGTGGACTAAAGACCTTTGGCATTCTAGGCGTTATTTACGGCCCTGTGATTATGATTTTACTTACCTCAGTCCTCCAAGTCTATCAAGCCACAAAGAAGGATCTCAACGGCAGCGACTTGTCTAATGCCACCTTTGCTAACAAACTATCCTCTACCAAAAAATCGTAGTCTACTCATGATATAGTATAGGCATGGCTCGACAACCTAAAACCCAACAAGCAATCATTGAAATTCTGCAACGGTCTCATTTGTTAACTGCCCCACAACTGGTTGAAACTCTGGAAAAACAAGATGCAGCGGTCAATAAAACGACTGTTTACCGAGCCATTGAGAAATTGCTAGAAAAAGGCATCCTTTGCAAGCAGTTAATTCATGGTGATGTGCCCAGTTATGAACTGCGATCAGATCATCATGATCACTTTATTTGCGAAGCATGCCAAAGCTGTGAAAAAATTCCTTGCGTAACCATAACTATGCCTGAACTAGCTGCGCAAAAAAAAGTCGATCATCATCATACTGCTATATACGGCTTGTGCGAAAACTGCCAATAATTGTATAACCATAGATATGAAATTTTTACTTATTCTCACTCTCACAATGGTCATGATTTCGGGCTGTCAGTGGTTTGGAGCACAACCTGAAACAGAGCCTGTTGTCCAAACTACAACTGAAGAAACCACTGAAGCCCCAGAAAACTACCAGCCATATTCCCAAGACGCACTTACACAAGCATTAGAAAACCAACAACGAGTAATCCTCTTTTTCAAAGCAAGTTGGTGTCCAACCTGTCGTGAGGCTGAACAAGACATTCTGATTAACGGCAGAGCACTGCCAGAAGACGTGCTCATTTTACACGCAGATTATGATACTGAAACTGATCTCAAAGACCGCTACGGAGTGGTAACGCAACACACTTTTGTACTCGTTAATCAACAACAACTTGCAGCTGAAACTTGGGTTGGCGGTGGCGTAGAGAGAATCTTGAGTATCGTTGGTGCTCCTGAACAAGCTGACTTAGTTGATGACGCACTCCTTTGAACCTGCTGCAATGCTGCAAGACAGACTAGACATTGGCAAGTGTACTACGCGCCCATTCAAGCACCACATATACCAGCGCCCCATAAACGGCCAAAAATACAGCAGAAATTCCCAAAGCACCGACAATTCCTAACCAAACTGAACGTGCATTGCGCATCCATTTAAGAGCAAATTCTAGACTGAGCACCCCTAATCCAGTTCCAATCAATCCGCCTTGTATTGCTACAAGAATGACAGGCAATAAGAGTATCACTTCATACCAGCGATACTGCTTGAAATCTAAAATTGCCAATCGACTAGCAGTGGATTGTTGAGGCACATGTTTTCCGTTCGCCGCATGTTCATCTGGTTTTGACATCATTGTTATTTTTTAGCATCAGGGTCTGGCCGCTCTAGCTCAACCTGCACATGAGTAATCATCGGAATTTGTCCTTGCAGCTGAACTTCAATTGTGTCAACGAGCTTCTCTAGTTGATCAGTGTTCAAATTATTTTTAGCATGTATTGCCACGTTCACTAAAATCTGTTCAGGGCCAATCAGCATTGTCTTCAAATCAAGCACAGATCGCACCTCTTCATTTGCCTCAATAATTTTATTAATTCTCCGATGCAACACACCGCCCGCACTCTTGCCCACAAGCAAACCCTGCACTCCCCAAATTAAAAATACAGCTGAGCCTGCAATCAACACACCAATTATCATTGCGCCCAAACCATCAAAGCGAGCAGAGTTCAAATATCCAGACAATGCTAAAGAAACTAAACCAATTACTGCCGCCCCAACACCAATTGAGTTTAATAAAAACCGTACTTTTGCTGCCACAAATGGCGAATCCCAAATTACTTGAAACATTGACCGTTGACCACGCTTAGCTGATAATTTACGAAAACTGGCGAAGAGGGAGTAACCGTTTGATACGACTGCTATCGATAATAGGGCATACGCCAACCATAAATCAGTTAAGACTGTATTGCCAACAAACTGCAGCCATCCAATAGAAATACTAATAGTTGCTGTAAACACCAGCATGACAATAGCTGCCATTAATGTCCAAAAATAGAGTTCCTTGCCATATCCAAATGGATGCGAGGCGTCAGCTTTTCTCGTTGCTTTCATGACACCGACAAACAACAAGCTGTCACAAATTAAGTTGGCTACACCTTGTATAGCCTCAGCTACCATTACCACACTTCCGGTCACCAATGCAACTATGGTGTTCAGTATAATGTCTAGGCAATCAGTGACAATTGAACTTATTATGATTCGCTTGCTAGAAATCACACTCTTCATGTATTCCTTCTAAGTTTTATCTCTAGTACCCCAAACAATTAGTCTTGTCGATACCGCCGCTGCATCTCTTCAATATACTCAGCTCGACCTGAGCCAGATTTGTAGTTTTGGTAATATTCTGAACTTTTTTGATAGAAGTCTTGATGATATTCCTCTGCAACGTAAAAATTAGTAAACGGCAGCACCTCGGTCACGATGGGTGCATCGTATCGCCCAGTTTCGTTCAAATTTGTTATTTGTAGTTCAGCCTCTTTTTGTTGTTCAGGGTCGTGATAAAAAAGAGCAGTGGTGTACTGCGCCCCTCGATCAGCAAACTGACCATCAGCATCAGTCGGATCAATCTGCCACCAGTATTGTTCTAAAATTTCTGCATAACTAATCTGTTCAGGATTGAAAAAAATTTGTACCGCTTCGCGATGTCCTGTCTCGCCAGAAATAACTTGCTCATACTTTGGATTCTCAACACTTCCTCCTGCGTACCCAACAATAACTTCCTCAACTCCGTCCATGGCTTCGAACGGACCTTCCATGCACCAAAAGCAGCCGCCTGCTACTGTCGCCACCGCCAAATCCTCTCGAGCCTGCAGAGCTGCATACTCAGCACGCACTGCCGTAAAGGGATCAAGT
The DNA here is from genome assembly GCA_040879165.1 of Patescibacteria group bacterium. Taxonomy (GTDB): domain Bacteria; phylum Patescibacteriota; class Microgenomatia; order UBA1400; family PJMF01; genus JBBDKV01. The sequence goes on along the minus strand of JBBDKV010000024.1, from coordinate 3,056 downwards.
TTTTTCTCAGACATAGTATCTCCCCACCTACTTAAAACTGCCAAGATTAGACTAACCACAATAACACTGCTAATGACGACGCTCATTCTCATTGACTCTAGTATCTAACCTCAGTCTTCTTTTTGCCAGTCCAAAATCCATTGTGCCAACTGAGCCCGATCGATCAACGCAGTGCCACTTTTTTTAGCCAGCGCTCGGGCAGGGTAAGAAAATGTTGCATTAGTAATAACCATGGTATCCTGAGTTTTGTAGTGTTCGCGCCCACCCAGCACTTGGTAAATCGCCTCAACCCCTATCCAACCCTTTGATCGTTTAGCTTGTATGGCAATTTTCTGACCATCTTGTTCGGCAATCAAATCTGCACCAAAATCCCCTTGAGCCTGAGTCACCCACACTTTTTGATAACCTCTGCTTTTCAAAAGATCTTTCAGATAGTGTTCAAATTCGATACCATGCATTTGATCAATGTTTGAAAGCTTCAATGCTCTGCGTAAACGATGGCGTCGCCGCCATAAAACAACTGCCACTAACCCAACAACAATAGACACAATGAGAGCAGCACTGAAAATCCACAGCATCAAATTTTCAACATTCAACCCAAAATAGAAAATACCCAATGCCGCTAGCAAACCGACAACAAGCAACACATCAGTGAGCATTGAGCGTGAAGTTCGATGCCGCCGGTATCTACGATAATTTGAGTTGCGGTTGTAACGAGACATAGCTATTTTGCCAGAGAAGTATTGTGCAATTCTTGTGTAGCACGGGCTTTTTTTGCAGTTTGGCGTACTGACCACCACAGCGCAACGCGCATGCTCAACACTATTAGAATAAACAGTGCGCCAAGTAAACTCAATGGAGGTAGCCAAGTGTCGCCTGTTTCTGCCCAACGAAGCCACCAGCGATATTTAAGCAATACCACATGAGCAAACACCAAAATATACGCACTATACCCACCCCAACGCAACAGTAGCCGCCACCACCGACCACCGACTTTTTTAGCTGCCCACTGATTGGAAATCGCAGCCATAGCAGTGAAAAGTATAGTTGCTACTAAACCAAGCAAAAATGTATCCAGCCGCTCAGTTAACCATTCACTCATCGGGAAACGCTCTGGCAAGGCAAACATGGATATAAAAAGGTGAGTCAAAGCCATGCCAAAACCGAGCAAGCCCAGATATTTTCGATACACAATCATCGAGTCAAAACGATCCCAAAAATAGCAAACTCCACTCAAGATAAAAGAGACGCCAATAAGTCCAAGGGAGACACCAGCAGCAACACGATTCGCCACAACCATATCAAAATCACTCCCTCCCAGGTACATATACAGCATCATGAGTGCAAACAACACAGCCGCAAATGTGACACTATTGAGCCAGAGCTCCCATTCTGGTTTGATGACAGGAATTGGTGCAGAGATCATATTGATTGAGTGTTATCGTTTATTACAAACCGTTTAATACAAACAGTTTTAGAATAGCACATCTTTCGGCACTAAAACACAACTTAGCACTTGCACATTAAATATATATGTCGTACCATTACCTGAATCATGTTAACCCTCCATGATCTCACCAATCTTCCTGAATATCTTACTTATGACGACGTGTTGTTGTTGCCCAATTACTCAGAGGTAGTGCCTGCCAATACTGACACGACGGCACTGCTCACTAATACAATTTCGATTACAATCCCAATCGTCGCCTCTCCAATGGACACGGTCTGTGAAGCTCGGCTGGCTATTGCACTTGGCAAATTGGGTGGCTACGGCATTATTCACCGCAATTTTTCAGTCGAAGATCAAGCTGAACAAGTCACCAAAGTACTCGCCGCTGGCTTCGCTGTTGGCGCAGCAGTGGGAGTTGGTCAAGATTTCGACGAGCGTGTTTCTGCACTACACAAGGCTGGCATTAAAGAAGTCTGCATTGATTCAGCACATGGTCATACAAAAAATGTGATTGAAGCTACCCGAAAAATTAAACAAACATATCCCAATTTAGAAATAATCGCTGGTAACGTTGCCACCTACGAAGGCGCCAAAGCACTCTATGAGGCGGGTGCCGACGCTATCAAGGTTGGCATGGGACCAGGCTCAATTTGCACGACTCGCATCATGTCAGGAATGGGCGTATCTCAACTTACAGCAGTTGCAGAGTGTGTCCGGGCAGCACAAGAGGCTGGCAAACGTCTCATAGCTGACGGAGGCATCAAAACCAGTGGCGATATTGTCAAAGCACTGGCTGCCGGTGCAGACACCGTGATGCTGGGCTCATTACTGGCTGGTACTGACGAGTCTCCAGGAGAAATTATTGAAGTACAAGGCAAATTATTCAAAACCTATCGAGGTATGGGCTCAGTTGGTGCGATGAAAAAAGGCAGTGACGCTAGATACAGTCAAAAGTGGCAAAAAGGTAAAACTGAGAAGTTAGTAGCAGAGGGTGTCGAGGGTCTTGTTGCTCATCGGGGAAACCTGTCTGCACATATTCACCAGCTTATCGGTGGTCTGCAAGCAGGCATGGGCTATCTAGGCGCTGCTAACCTTACCCAGCTACGTAAGAAAGCTCGTTTTATCAAAATTTCTAGCTCTACTCTTATGGAATCAAAGCCGCATAATATTGTGTTGAAGTAATACACCACTCCAGATCTGATCCACGCAAAATCAGCATTTTTTGCTACAATATCATCACTATGAGTGCTTGTGAAATACTTCTCTACTACAAATACATTCCACTGACTGACCCTCAAGCCATCCATGATTGGCAACGTGAGATCTGCAAACGACTGGACTTGAAAGGCCGTATTTTAATTTCTGAGGAAGGAATTAATGGCACTGTAGCAGGTAATCCTAAAGCAACTGCGCAGTACATGGCAGAAACAGCTGCAAGAGAGGAATTTGCCGACATGGAATGGAAAACCTCAAGGACTGATGAGCAAGTTTTTCCCAAACTGCGGGTGGTTATTCGAGATGAAATTGTAACGCTGGGTGTAAAAAAAACAGGTCAGGACGTATCGCTCGCAAATAAGGCGCAGTATATTGACCCTGAAGAACTAGT
>JBBDKV010000023.1:0-15046 GCA_040879165.1 Patescibacteria group bacterium | reverse complement strand
CCATGACCTCTATCAGGATTAGCCTTGGGAGATCTTTGACTTGCAGATAATTTTTGCACTTCGGACAGCAATGTCTCTCGAGGTGCAATGGGAAGCTGATGCACATTTCCTTTACTGTCAATCAAGCAGTCAGGCGGGCTCCCACCACACAACCCAATGAGTGTAACTCTCAAAGCAGCTGCGTCTTGAAATTCAGGACGCAAATTACCGTTTGAATCGTAACGACTGGGGTTAAACCGAGCCCCTTCCGATCTTCTTTTCATATACTATGATATAAATTGATTTAGTTGAAAAATCAAGGTGTAATTGGCAGACTACAGACGATTTTCAAGATGTTCGCAAATCTCCTCAAAGTCTTGATATATCAATAACTCAAATTTTTCATCCCGAATGCCCCTGATCATCAAACTCAGAGAGTCTAGGTACTCTGCCTGCACAAAACAAATTATCTGCGTTGCTGGCAGACCGCGCTCAGGCTTCAACAACGCCCGCTCAATTTCCATCCCAACTCCCAAGCTCGGACCAGTAATTACCGCCACCAATGTATCGGCCTTATCCACCCACTGCATGTCGATGGCACGAATGTGGTGCGCCGCGGCTTCAGCATCCAGCGTAGTTTTATCAATACCTGAGCGGCGCAGTAACACTTCATCCATCTCAGCTTGATTTCTGCCACCAACGTGCTCACTCAACACCTCGTGCCCTTGCTGTATTAGATGCTGAACGATTTTGTATCCAAGTTCAGGATCAGCTCCTACGCCCTTGATAGAGGCTGAGAAATAAATCTGGCGCGTTCGTTTGGACATAGCACTACTTAACCAGAAAAGTCCTTTTTTGTACAGTAAGAGCTAACAACTCGAATTTTTGGACCACTCCCAAAAATACCTGGTGAGCCATTGTCAAACTCGACATCGTCTTCTCTAAAAGTATTCCAGAATGTTTATAAGGAAACTAACGACCTATCAAATAAGGATACCGAAAAATACCCTGTGCACGAGGTCCCGCTGTTCCAAAAGTTGTTACTTCAACATCGATTCCTAGCTGAGTGTACAATACACGACTTAATTCCTCAACTTGATCGTCAGAAATATTAACCTGAGCAATGTGAACTTTCAAAGAATTGTCATATCCTCTATAATACGCCCTGATAGGATAATCGGGTTCAAATGTCAAACCGTAGCCAGTGCGAACTAATTTTTCACCTGCATACCATGTAGCACTCGATGAATCCTTTATTAGATCAAGTCTTTCCAAATGAGTTGCTAAAAAATCTTTGAGGATGCTTTCAACTAGTTCTCCATATTGTTCCTCAAATCTCTGAGTCGCTTTTTCGTCAGCACTCCGTTCAAGTTCAGCCTGCTTTTCTAAATCTGATTTACTTGGTTCAGATTCAAATCCAAATTTTGATGGCATTATCTGTTCACTTTCAATAGACTTATTAAACATATAATATCACAAGTTCAATTTTCCACTGAATCCTACCTTTCTTACTCAAGAGGGAATTGCAGGGGTTGTGAAAGATGCTGGAACTTATTTTACTCATACATTTAATATCCATCATGTTTAACTAAATCAAAAAAAATGTAAATATCATTCTCCTTAATTGCCAATGCTCGCAAATCTCCTTCTATTCGAATAGCATATTGACTAGATCTCTCACCTTTTAATCTATGTAAGCGCAATCCCACATGATAAGGATTTTCTTTAAACCTTTTAAATTGTTTTCTAAAAGTTTTGTCTAATAGAGGGTTTTTATTCTTAAATTTTGATATTTTTTTCTTAAATGACTCAGTATAAACAACTTTTGTCATAGAGAATTAATAAACTCATCAACGTCATTCATTTCATGAGTTTTTCCTAAATGATGTTCTTCAAGTGCCTTTAAACCATTTTCTTCTGTTTTCTTACTCATTTTAAAAGTTGGAACTTCATTTTTTAAAATTTCTTCCGACGCCTTACTTATAAAAAAACGAATGGTCTTTGGAAGATTGTAGCCAAATTGAGAACCATAATTTTCCAAAAGTGTAGCTTCTTGAGTGGTAAGAGATAATTGAACTTTAGTCATAATTGCACTATTCTAATAATAAATCATTGTTTTGTCAATGATTTAGAACTATTTTTGAGAGCTTGCAGTGACTAGTGAAGGATGTTTGAACCTATTTTACAAACGCAAGTTAGTTTTGCCCTCAACATACTCAGTAATTAAAACCCCCAACAATGTCTGATAAGGAATATTTTTAGCCTTTGCCTTAGCTTTAAGCCGTATCAAGTCTAACTGTTTAATTCTCACTGTAATCGGTTTAGAAGTGTTCAGCTCCTGATATCTCTGAGCAGCTTCCTCTAACATTTTTTTGGTATCTTCAAAATTTGGATCAGATTCATACTCGCCTTTCTCAAGAGCTTCCTCAATCAACTGTTCTTCTTTGTCTAAAACTAAGTTGGCAAAAGGGTCAAAGTGTGTTTTATTTTTCATTATTTCCTCCCAAATAGCGTCTTGTTAATTTTCTACTAGGGTACATTGTCTTTAAATATATCTCTTTTTTTGTTTCATTTAGTATATGTACAATGTCAATACTAATTTGAATACAGATGAAAATAAAGTGATTATAGTTTATATGAGAATCTAGGTTTGAGTTCTTGCTGCAGGGACTAGTGAAGGATGTTGGAACCTACTTGTAGACCTCTTTATGTGTTCCCACAGCGTAAAACACAATTTGTTTTTGATCTGCTTGGGCTGAATTTTTACGATAATAAAACAACATTCTCAAAGACATATCAATCGAAATACTCCAAGAATCTGCCTGAAGACCACTTAATTTGTGCAATCGTAATGATTGATGATTGGGATTTTCAGCGAAAAGCATTAGTTTGCTTTTAATCTTTTTATATACAGCCTCATCCCTACTCTTAATCTTACGTATCTGTTTCGAGCACTGGGAGGAAAGCGCATATTTCATTAGAATAATTTAATCAGCAAGTAATCCATCGATATCATTTGACTCGATAAGATTTCCTGATTTTTCATCCTCTAAAGCTGACTCAAGTAAATCAAGCGAGCCTTGTGACATTGCCCTAATTGGGTACACGATATCTTGCACATCATTGAGAATTAAGCTGCGCACATACGCAGAAAGCGATAATCCAAAAGTATCTGCTTTTGTTTGCAAATAGCCTTGCATCTGTACAGGAAGGGTCACTCTAATCTGAGTTGTTTGTGTTTGCATGGTTTCATTATATACATGAAATGGGTGCTTTTCAAGTCTAACTGAAGGCTATATGGTGTCTGCTGCGAGGATTAGCGAAAGATATTGGAACTTATTTGATTAAAAATAATTGCAAATGACCTTGCTCCATTAGAGAGATTACCAATTGATCTAAGGCTAAATATTGCTGATTACTTCTATAACCTTTCCAAGAAATGATGCCCTGATGCCCATATTGTTCTGCAACATGAACAAGATGTGGAGATGAAGTTTGCCCTTTAGGAAAACCAATTAAGACCCTTTCTCCTTTCTCAAGTAAATCATCAAGTTCAGCAAGCTGATGAATTATTATTTGCTGCAGCCGTACACTTTCTCCTGCCACTACAAATAATGCCTTGAGGTCTTTAAGCTCGTCCTCAAGATTTAGAACTTCAGTCCTTACCTGCAATTGTTCATCTCTAATAATTCTGAGAGATTCGATTAATTCCGGTCTCTCTAAAACAGAAGCAACTGCCTGGGCCATACAATCGCGTCTTTCAATAGGAATATTCATGAAATTATTATATCAAAATATGTCGCTGCAGGCCCACCAGGGCTCGAACCTGGACGAAAGGTTTTGGAGACCTTTATGCTACCATTACATCATGGGCCTATTTGCTATCGCAGCACCAGATCTCGTGCTGTAGTCAGAATTGTATCACAGCCTAGCTGCTCGCTACTCACCACGCTTCCCTACTAGACCTTGTTCTCAAACCTCCTTACACTAGATGCAAGCACAAAACAAAAACTACCCATGTCCTCACTTTTTAACCACTCACTGACTAACATTTTTGAAAAAGACAAAACATACCTGGAAACAACCCAGGTGCCGATCGTGACAATCTCTGGCACCTATCGTGAGGATCTCAAGAAATGGCACGGGCTGCCCAACAACAATACCGATCGAGATGTGGTCTTGTCGCGGGCACATTACTCAATGGCGCTCGGCGTGGCGATGCAGACCTGGAAAACGGTGCCTGATCCCCAGAAAGCATGGTTGGTGGATCCAACCAATTATGTCGCTGGTCGGGACTGGTTGTCGGTCAATGTGGCCGAGCGGATAGGGATGACAATTGCGCGGCGGCCCATCTTGCACCGCATCAAGAGCTGGATCGATCGCTTCGGGCGGCAAAAAAACCCAATTCTCAGTTCCATCACGCCGCCGCTCCTCTACCTCTTCGAAAATGTGCGGACTCCAATCCTCTCTTTTCACATTAGCGCTGGCAACTTACTAGCCGATCAAGGTCACACTGTTTTACAAATGATCACCGATCCACACGTCCGTAGTGACTACTTAACCCATGCTGAATCAAAAAACATGCACTACTTAGTCTTTGATGAATCAACCAAATTTGACTTTCTGGAACAATCAGCTATTCAAAATATTCAGGCTGATGCGAGCAGAATTTATGTAAGTGGTCCACCCATAGACCCCCGGATCATTGCCGCAGGTCGTACCAAAAAAGCTTGGCGATCGGGACCCATAAATATATGCATCACCACTGGTGGACTCGGCACTAACAAGACTGAAATTGAATTGATTTGTCAACAAATTTTCCCATTACTGAATAAAAATAAGTATCGGCTAATTATCTACGCTGGAACCCATAAGGATATTTTTGAGTTAATCGAAGAAAAGGCGAAACAGCATCGTCTTACTATACAACCCCTCACCAAAGAAAACGCCAAGCTCCGCGTCATCTATCATCCGCAAATAATTGACGCCAATGAGTTGCTCATTCAGCATGGCTTTCCGTGGGCTGACGGTTTTATCAGCAAACCTTCGGGTGATATGGCCTACGACGCGGCAGCTGCGGGCTGTTTTCTACTAACACTGCAGGAATGGGGCGAATGGGAGCATCATGTGCGGATTGTTTTTGAAGAGCGCGATATCGCCCGCAAAGCTGTTCTTGAGGATATCGTCACACAACTTGATGTCCTCTCCTCCGCTAAAGGTCGTGCGCAATCCTGGATGGAGCAAGCCATGCACAGCGCTAACGCACTCGACAAATCATTTCTTAACGGAGCAAAGCAGATTCTCGCGACCCACGCAAAACTCACCCAATCCTAGGTTTCCCAAAAATTCAGGTTACTCGTTTAGATTCAAAAAGAAAAGTTACTTCAATTTCTTGGCCATCACATGATCTTCATGCGAGCGACACACAGAACAATACTTACGAAGCGGAAATGTTGGTTTTCCATCAGCTTGCTTCTTGATTTGCTCGTTATTTTTGTTGTACTCGGTGATGTAGCCAAAAGATTTACAGGCTTTACACTGCAGACCGACTATTTGTCGAGGACCTTTTTTTGATTTTGCCATATGCTGTTTTCAATATTGCGCGTAGTACAAGGCGTGTAGTATACACAAACTTTTTACAATTTGCTAGAGGTGGGTTTAGGCTGTAACCATGCGCTTCTTACGCTTCTAGCTTACCGATTGTTTCTGACAGCCTCAAGTCGCTCTGCCGCTTTTTCTTTTTTGTTTGTCTTACGTTCGCTTTTCATTTGTTCATTTTGTTGCTCACGCATTTCCCTCAGTTGCGCAAGGATGCTGTTAAGCTCTACAATACTTCTCGCAACTAGCTGCTGACCGTCACCTTCGTCTTCTACTCCATTTTCTCCATGTTCTGTTTCTTGAGAAAGTGTTAGATGAATAGGTTCTTCAAACTCTAATGCCGGATTGTCAAAGTGTGCATCAGGCAAGTTTGTAATAATTTTTGTCAGTTCATCAGCAAATATAAGTCCCAAGCCATATACCGCGTGTTTACGATTCACATCGAGCTCAAACAAATCATCTAAATCTGTGTATACGCCTATCTCAAATGCATTCATTTTCAGTCGCCTTGTTTTACTTCTGAGCCACCTTAGGGATTCGAACCCTAGACCTGCTGTTTACAAAACAGCCGCTCTAACCAACTGAGCTAAGGTGGCAATTTTTCTATTTTTCTGCCCGCAACAACACAGACATGGTGCCAGGTGTAGGATTCGAACCTACGAAGGCGAAAGCCAGCAGATTTACAGTCTGCCCCCGTTGACCGCTTGGGTAACCTGGCGAAGTACTTCACTAACTAAGCGTATTGTAACAAATGCGCCAACACATCACTCAATCTGCTTTGCTTGCTCAAATAATTTCAAACAATCATCACTGAGCCCAGAGAGGGAATCGAACCCTCGACCTCTTTCTTACCAAGAAAGCGTTCTGCCACTGAACTATCTGGGCAGGTAAATTGCGCAAATACGCAAAAACTAGAGCGCGAACACCAACGCGAGCAATACTCCACACTTCAACTCTGAGAACAACATATATCATTTTAACCGCCGAGTGTGAGAGGCAGCCGTTCCCCGCAAAGAATAAGTGGGTAGGACGCTCCCTGCACCACGGCGCAGTGAGACACCCATCAACCCGTTCGCGAGGTGTTGAGGAAAAAAGCTAGCCCCTCACACCCGATTGTTAAAGATCAAAATCTGAGTTTATTATACACCAAAAAGCAAGCATTCAGGCTTACTTAAACCCCAAATACTCCGCATTCACTCATCGCAACCGTCAGTGAAAAGCTGATTCACCCAACACCTCACCTTGAACATCAAAAACACAGTAATTCTCAATCACTCGCATCCATTCAAAGTTCAGCTTTTGCTCGACTGATGAGCTCAATCATCGCTGGGGAGAATGTGGCAAGCGTATTAAAAACCGTTTCGTATTAATTACCCTCTATTTCTTTCATCCATCCATCAATTTTGCTGCCATATTTCTCATATTTGACCGCAAACTCCAGGTGGGCACGGAAGTAGTTTTCTGGATCACCTGTCGTTAGCCAGAAACCACTCGTTTTCTCTACCAAAACTGCCTGATTTTCCGCAATTTTAGTAATGGCATCAACTGTCCAAAGTTCGTTATCTTTGCCAGTATTGCGTGGATTGAGGTGCTCAAAGATTGATGGTTTTAACAAATATCGACCGTATGAAGCCAGATTGGACGGAGCAGCTCCCACTTCAGGTTTTTCAATAATGTTTGCCAAACTTGTCTCACTTCCTGCAGCAAAACTAATAATGCCATATTTATCTACCACATTAGGACTAACTTCTTGAGCCATGATCACACCTGCAACATCTGGGTTTTGTTCGTATAACTCTACCATTGCCCGGGCGTCACCAGGATCACCAAAAACCACGTCATCACTGTACAAAACTAGAAATGCCTCTTCGCCCTCCACAAACTTCTGTGCTGATGCAACAGGTGAGCCATTGCCATAAGGCAAGCTCGGGTCCTGAACAATGACACTAATTTGCGGAAAATCTAAGACTTGTTGTACGGGCTCATAGCGATCCAATTTACCTTGAGATTCTAGCTGCTTTTTAATGCGAATAACACTGTTGTGAAAGTAGTCTTCGTAAATTGGCTTGCCCTCTGGGGTTGCCACAATAATGATCTCTTCAATGCCTGCTTGGGCACACTCCTCTACTACGAACTGCATAATTGGCTTGTTACCCAGGGGCAACATGCCTTTTGGTACTGTCTTGGTGATAGGCAGATAGCGGCTGGCAAAACCAGCATCGGTGATGATTGCTTTACGAACTCGTTTATCGTTGTTCATATCTGCACTCCTTTTTCCCAGCAGCGTACTGCTGTAGCTCGACAATATTACATAGCACTATTTGTATCTGAGCCACGATAGGTCACTCAGTGTGAGCCTATTGTATACGATCTTTACCAACTTGTCTTTGATTTTTCTTCTTAGTGGGTAGAAAGCATGATCAGTCAACAGCTGCATCAGCAAGTCTAAGCCATGTACTGGTTCCAACTCACTCTGCAACCAGTGCTGTACAACAAGTACTTGATTGACATGACTGGTAAAAATGAGCTACTCTTAAGGATACCATCTAGCATCATGACACAAACTCCTGCCACAAAAAAACAGCGATTTTCTTTTCTTTTCAAGGCAGGTATTTTCAAAGCAGACATCTTCCAACGCAGTAGATCCACAACACTCATCATCATTCTTTTTTTAGTAGCCATGCTGCCAATCTTAATTATGGCAACCATGACTGAAGTGCTCAATTTTTCTGATGCTCGAGTGCCTTCTTCGATACCAAATACCAATAAATCTGTCATAGTTAATTACTCAGATTTTACTGAAGTGAGCTGTGATAACGAAACTTGCTCTGACGGCTACGTCACGCTCAAAATAGTTAATTTAGATACCGAGCACCGATACATTGACACTTCCCTCTTTGGACAAGCATCAGAAATCCAAGGTATCAACGTTGAACTGCTCAACGACGATGGCACTCCCCTAACAACTGGAACCACCGCAGTCCTCGAACCACAACAAACAGTCTTAGCAAATATAAGATATACTGACGATTACGTAATGGCCAGCAACACAGACCCTGATTTTTCCCCAGGTCTCAGCGTGACGGCCTATGATTGTACGTCTTATGACGAGAGCAATCACACTGCTCAAGATTGTTTGTACCTTGATCAAGATAGCATCAAGTTTTTTTACCCAGGGTATTTGTACCGTGCGAACAATTATGCCCCAGCCTCACTTGCAGATAATACTTCCATATTGATGTTCAGTAGTATGGCTGTAATAGATCCTGACGGCCGCGTCATCCAACCTGATCCTCAAGAGCCTCCAACGATCACTGAAGAAGTAATTGAGCCTAATTTCCGCACAATTATCACCATCAGTTGGCGCGACTCCCTCTCCTTACGGCCACTCGAGCTGAAACTGTATATGCAAGAGAGATATAAGCTCTGGTATATGGCTCAGATAGAATTCATCGATACCATGGTAAGTGACGCTCCAATTACTATTCCAGTCAACAGCGTATTTGGACTTTTTGATTTCGTTGGTGCTGATGTTCGCTCTGAGCTCACTGCTACTTCTTTTCCAACATTTTTTCAAGACTACAACGGACACAGGGTGATACTACACAACCTCAGCTTTGCTGATGGTCGCAGTATTTCTACACCTCCCCCAGCTCGAGCAGATCTCCATTCAGATGGGGTGGTTGATATCAAGGACTTTTCAGTCTTGGTTGCAGATTTTGGACAAACCAGTCAGGATGACGATTACTACATTGAAAGCGACCTCATTCTTAACAATGAGGTAGGCATCTACGACTACAACTTCATGCTCGAACATATGGGAAAGCACATTGAGTACTGGGACTAAATTTGTCATACTAGACACAACATAAACAAACATGCCACGAAAACACAAACGCACCAGCCATAAAAAGACCTCATCCTCAAGATCAAAGCAGAGTAATCAACTTGCTAGTCAAGCTTCCAGGTGGGGTGCCATCATCGGCATGGTTTTCGTCGTCCTCTTATTTAGCGCCCTCCTCTATATGGCTCAACGCGCGGTGCAAGAACCTCAGGATGTTCGGCGCGACGCCATGATAGCGGATGGTGAGGTCCAGCTCTCAACTCAACTCAGCCCAGCACAACTGCAAGTTGACCAACCCGCCACGCTTACCTACTCCATTAATACCAATGGCCAGCCCATTAACGGCACTGAGATCATCTTCGATATCATTACTGACACGTTTGAACCTGAAGATCTTGAAATCACTGGACTCAACACAGAACTGACCTACGTGTATCAAGAAGTTGATGCCGTTGAGCATGGCATGAAGGTGAAAGTGATTGCCTTAACTACCAACCTTGAACAAGGCTTTAGCACCACAACTGCCGCCCCTTATTTAGAATTGAAATTTACCCCTCGCTCAACTGGCGAAGTTTCCTTAAATTTTGACGTCGAGCGTTCCATCGCCCCAGCCTTTAGTTCAAACCCCATCGTCGACCAACTTCGTACCATCGCCATTACTCAATACACTGTTGAAGCAGCTGCTGATTCTACAGATAATGACGACGCAGATAACGATGAAGCATCTGAAACAACTGTGGAGGATGACCTACGCTTCTCGGAGTCTGAGCTTGAAACTGATCTACGTATTTTTACCAATGACTCGAATCGCTCGCCTCTGAATTTTTCTCAGTTACAAGCTGATGAGACCTATTTCTTCACTGCGGTGGCACGAATCGCCAATAACACCTACGACTCATCCACCACTAGTAATCAACAACTTGCTGTTCGAATGCGTGCCAATGACCAAGAAGTAACCAATTCTTTCCCCTATCAGAATCTGTTGCGCGCTGACGACGAAATCGCCGTTGCCTTTGAGTCAACCTTTGTGGCCCAGGAAGAAAATAATTTCAACTTCACCATCGACCCAGACAATCAAATTACTGAATCAAGCACCGACAACAACTCGATTTCATTCACCTATCACTTGGCCGGTACTGGAGGTGCCACACTTGCGGCCTGCAACGAACGGTGCGAAGCCAACCGTGACTGCCCCGTCAACCACCGCTGCTTTGATACGGGCACTGATGGTGAGCGCTGCCGCTTGGCCACCAATGTTACGTCAACACAATGCCAAGCGGGTTCCCAAACAGCCACGCAGCAAGCCTCAGAACAGACTACTGCCGCTCCTGTCCAGGGCTGCAATCAAAGCTGCGGTAGCAATAACGACTGTGATGTTAATTTGCGCTGTTATCAGGGAGCTTGTCGCCTAGCAACCAATCCAAGCAGTATGAGTTGTACCGCTGCAACAGCCGGCATAGTCAGCCAAGACTATCAAAAAGGTGCACAGCTGCACGCAGACAACCCTGCTTCCGCACCAACTCCAACTGCGACACCACAAGCCACTCCACAAGTCACTCCAACCCCAACGCCGCTGACAGTATTTCCTGAAGTTGAGCCAGAAAGCAATGCTTGGGAAGAACTGCTAGCATATTTCCAAAATGGCTTCAGTGCAGATAATCTGCCAGCATTTTTGTCAATGCCAGTCCTGATCGGCGCGCTCGCAATCATTTTGTTCTTGATTATTCTGTTGATCATAGCTCGAACCAGTGCCCGAGCTCGAGCAAATTATACGAAGACGAAGGCAACTACGGACACAGCTGGCGCCACTACTACTGGCAACTCAACTGATAGCTCATCTTCAGCAACTAGTCCAACTAACACAACCAAAACAGAAACCAATCCTTCCCCATCAGCTACGTCCATGACTCAACCAAAAGAGAATCCCACTCCGCCTGCTCTTCCTGGTCATGGCATCACCACGCCTAACAAGTCAGACGCAAACACAATGTTGGATCGACTAAAGGAAAAAGGTGTTAAAAAACCTGGAGAATAATGACTATCTGTAACACGTACACCTGCTTCCAAACAAGATCACTCACTCTTTCGCACCAAGATACAACTTCAAATCTCCGCTATTCTCATTTCTTAACTTCTCTGGTACAATACTTCCTCTAGTCGTCAATCATTACTCAAATAGGTGCTATGTTTAGTCCAGTCAAATACTTTAGTGAAGTGACACAAGAACTACGCCAAGTAACTTGGCCAAGTCGAGATCAAACCATTGAGATGACTATTTTAGTGATTGGCGTTAGCTTAGTAATCGGTGCATACTTGGGAGGAATTGATTATATTTTCAATGCAATTCTTACTCAAACGCTGCTCCAATAACACATACAATATTTATGGCAAAAGACGACACAACTCCAACCACCCAATCCAGTGATGCTCCAGAAGTTCCCGAAGTTCAGGAAGTCAAAGTTGACACCCCAAATGTGGTCACTATTTCTGAAACTGAAAATAAAAAAGCTCGCTGGTACGTAGTTCACACCTACTCAGGTCATGAAGCTAAAGTTGCAGAAACGTTGAAGCAGCGGGCTGAAACTCTCGGTCTGACAGATAAAATTATCTCGGTGCTGATTCCTACTCAAGAAAAAATTCAGATTAAGCGCGGCCAACGCAAAACCGTCCATGAGAAAATTTTCCCTGGATATATGCTAGTTCAGATGGAGCTCATTGATGACTCATGGCTCGCGGTGCGTACCACTCAGGGAGTAACCGGATTTGTAGGAGTTGGCAGCAAGCCTACTCCACTTCCTAAACATGAAGTTGAGGCTATTCGCAAGTATATGACCCAGGCTGCTCCTCAATACAAGGCAGACTACGTCGAAGGCGAAGCTGTGCGCATCGTTGATGGTCCGTTCAACGACTTCCTAGGCACAGTTAGCACAATCAACGAAGACAAGGGTAAGGTAGAAGTTCTGGTCAACATTTTCGGTCGAGAAACCCCAGTTCAACTGGACTTCTTACAAGTCAAGAAAGTCTAATAACCAACCCATCATATGATACAATGAGCGCTCTCAAGTGCTCAGACTAGTTAAAGATAGATACTATGGCAAAAAAAATTAAAACAATTCTGAAGTTAAATCTTCCGGCAGGCACTGCAACTCCAGCACCTCCAGTTGGACCTATTCTTGGTCAAGCTGGTATCAACATGATGCAGTTTTTGAAAGATTATAATGACAAGACGGCTGATCAAAAAGGCCAAATTGTCCCTGCAGAAATTACTGTCATGGAAGACGGTAGTTTTACTTTTGTTCTTAAATTAGCACCTGTGGCTGATATGATCAAGCAAACCCTCAAGCTTAAAGCTGGTAGTAGCACAGCTGGTCGACAAACCATCGGTACGCTGAACATGAATCAAGCCCGCGAGATTGCAGAAAAAAAACTTCCCGACTTAAACACTGATTCCATCGACAATGCAGTCAGCACAGTCATTGGTACTGCCCGTAGTATGGGAGTCGAAGTCAAGTAGTCACCTATATATTGAATAGAGGAAATCATGGGATCTAAACGCAACGTCGACATGTCAACTAACAGCGATACAGTCAAGATCGTCGAGACAGATGCTCCAACTGATGCTATTGATAATGGCAGTGTAGAAGTAGCAACTCCTGCTGCAACTAAAGCCAATAAAACAAAAGTTCGCAGCAAAAAATACATCACCACTCGAAGTAATGTTGACAAAACTAAGTTGTACGACCCCTTCGCTGCAATTGAGCTAGTCAAGCGACTCTCGTACAGTTCATTCGATGGCACCATCATTGCAGACCTGGTTGTTCGAGAAGTTGGTGCACAGATAGAACTTACCTTTCCACACGCTACAGGCAAAACAACTCGAGTAGAGATTGCTTCAGATGACCTGCTCAATGACATTGAGGCTGGTAAGATTGAATTCGATATTTTACTCAGTGCTCCAGAAATGATGCTCAAGCTCGCCAAACATGCTCGAGTCCTTGGTCCTCGTGGACTGATGCCAAATCCCAAAAATGGCACAGTTACTGATGATCCAAAACGCCGTAAAACTGAGCTGGAAAAAGGCATTGTAACAATCAAAACCGAACGAAAACAACCATTGATGCACGTCACTATTGGCAAGGTATCTATGGAAACAAAAGATTTAGTTGAAAACTTCAATGCTTTAATTGAGGCACTCGGCCCCAAAGTCCGCAAAGCTTCTCTCTCCGCTTCTATGAGTCCTGCAGTAAAGGTAAAGATCGTGTAGGATAGAATCTACTTAGATTTTTTAGAAGTTGATACTCACACCATGACTGAAGTAGCCACTGCTCAAGCTCCAACTGAACTACAAGTAATGACCCGAGAACCGAGGGCTTCTACAACTACTGTGCTAGACAGACCTGCAGTCACAACAGGGCGTACAACTGAATTATTAATGCTTACTCCCAATGAAGAAACGATCTTAAATTCCCTCATACAAAGCAGTCCCAAGATAGTAAGCCTAGAAGAATTTACTTCAATCTGGCCAACAGTCGTTGAAAATCCAAATCCACTATATCTAGCAGTTTCCAGAATGAAGGTAAAAAATCCGTGTTTAGCTGCAAAAATTCACCCCGTAACAAACTCTAACGCCCACACCAGAGGTTATTATTATGTTGAAGGTTCGAGTGATGCCTCTCTTTTTGAGATGGCAGAGATGGTACATGTGGTAGCAAATCTTAGTAGACATGAAATGGCGTTGCTTGCTGCCGTTATTACGTCTGCTAATCGCACAAACTCTAATGAATTTGTTGAACAAACCCTGACCCATATGGATATTTTTAGAATTTTAAACGAAATTGATGGCAATCATCTAGTAGCAGATAATCTAAACTTATTGATTGAGAAGAATAGGATTGAACTAATAATCAGTAGATTTAAACGTAAAATCCGTAGCAGTCGCCTAGTAGAAATCATCACCTTAAGAAGAATAGGATATCGGTTTAGACTATCAAATAAGCTACTCAATCTCATGGAAGAAATTCATGCTGTCTGAAGTATCTCGTTCTGAGCAAGTAGCACACATCTATGGCCGCAATTTTCCTGAAGATGGCAATCCACGCGCCATGGGCCACATGCTTATCCGACATCTATCTGGAAAAGAGGAAAAATTAGGATATGTGCATGGTGTTACAATTACCGAAACTGAAGAAAATCCCGAGCTATATGAGCTAGAAAAACAACAGTATTTGTCTCCATTACTACTTTTTGAGAAAAGTGATGTACTTCTGCTGTGTACTATCAGACTTATTGCTTACTCAGACTTATGGAGCAGGCATACCTATCCAACATCTGAGACAAAACAAAATGTAGCAAATGAGATTCCAGATATTTTTGAATTAGACACACTTGATACGATTTCTGCCCGAGGAGTCTTACTCACTGTTACCTTCAACCCTACTACATTGCATGTACCAACATTGGATCGATTAACATGGTCGAAAGAATTGCGTGAAGAGTATGCCCACTTTCAACAGATTAGACTTGATCAATTAAGAAAAGTTATTAGCTCAAAACAAAGCTGATTGCCAAACCCTCAATTCGCACCCGAAACGCACCACCCTAACTTTTAATTGCTTTTAATTCTTG
>JBBDKV010000022.1:0-17783 GCA_040879165.1 Patescibacteria group bacterium | reverse complement strand
CTGTAATTTCCTCGATCAGCTCCAACTTGTACTCGTTTCCCGCAAACCGCGCTCTCGCCTCGTCAGCACTGACCTCAATTTGCTCAAACCCCTTCCAGCTTTGCACCAATTTTGCCATTTTCTTTTCCAATTTTGGGAAATCTGCGTCAGTCAAAGACTCGTTCCCAAAATCAAAGTCATAGTAAAAACCGTCATCCGTGGCAGGCCCGATTGCCAATTTCGCTTCAGGTCGCAATTCCAAAACAGCGGCAGCCAATAGGTGCGCCGCAGAATGCCGCAACTGCTCTAACTGCTCTAGTTGCTCAGCACTTGCTGAAGATGATTTCTGATTCATACTTTCTTTCTGCATGTATTAGACTTGTTGCAAAATAAGCTTTGTGAGCAATTTTAATCTATACTGGTTGGTTTTGCGACAAGTCTATTGTACGCTGACTACTCTCTAAAAACAAAAAAACCCGCTCGGAGCGGGTTGCACAACTACGTACCTCCCCGCCTCAGGCGTTATTGGTGGTAGTGGTAGTGGTAGTGGTAGTGGTCGTGGCAATTGCTGTTTGAAATTTCATTACCGTCATTATAATACAGAAATCAGCGTATTTGAAGAATGAATATGGCATCAAGCAAATAACTGGACTTTCCACTCAACCTGAAAACCAGTACAATTGATCCAATTTTACATAGCCAAGCAGTAAAGCATCACTGTCACCGACCTGTAGAAAACCCTCATTCTCCGCTTTGTCGTACATTGACTGACTTCACTGCTTTGCTATGTTGAAGCTAGAGTAGGTCAAGCTTGTAGCGGTTGCGTTTGATCCCCCTGATCAACAGCTGCAACAGCTGGATTAATACGCTTGACGGCTAATTGATTAGTGGCTGGATCAATCCAGACAATTCCCTGATGGAGAACCAAGGTATCGCGCAGAGCCTTGAGGGCTTTGCTGCTATAGGTTATAGGTGTTGATGAAGTCGCAGACGTTTCTGGCATTTCATCACTCCTTTCTTGCACACGCTATTTTATTAAAAAACCCCCTATTTTGAGGGGGCGTGTGTGCGTGTTGTGTTTTTTACTTTGTTGTTACGACGCTGCCCCCGAACTACCCACAATATGGTTGACCATCTTTGGAAGGTAGCTGTGGCGGAAACATTGCACTAACATAAGTAACTGTACTTTAAGATACTTCTGCTTTTTTTGCAATGTGCAGTAAGTGTGTAAGCTTAATTCAAGCACACTCACTCTTCAGGAAAATTTTTTCTTGATGTATCAGCTTGTGGAGTACACTACCTTATCCTCGACCCACTCCATCGAAATGGTGAAAAATCAATTTTTTGCAAGTTTTGAATAGGAAGAAAAAGTGGGTTTGGTAGCTCGTGCCACTTACACCATGCCCACTTTTCACACTTGTTTGGCTCCATTACTTTAGGACTACCTGTTTTAGAGTTCGCGAGAACAAATGCTGTCAAATAATGCTTATTTTCTTCTAGAAATAAATCATTAGTGTATGGACCATATATTAGGTTGGAGATTTCTAATCCTGTTTCCTCAGCAACCTCACGATGCGCACAATCCGCTATGCTTTCATTCCATTCTAGATGACCTCCAGGAAAATTCCAGGTTCCATCCCCATGAGCATTCTTGCGTTTTCCCAACAAAATTGTGTCATCACGAATAATAATAACGCCCACCCCCACACTCGGTCTTTGTACGTCTTGATCAATCATGGTTTTCAATCCTTATCTCTGCACCTGGTTGTAGTTGCCCCGAAGTGATAACCTTGCAAAGAATACCTCGCTTTGAACAAGCAGTATAGTCTCGCTTTTCTGCCAAAACACGTATCATGCCAGAATCATTGTGATCTTCTAGCTTCTTACACGGAAAGGCATGGTCAAGCACTTCAGCAACTATAGTTGGCTACAAAAACTTGCCCAGGCTTTAGACACAAAACTGGAAATTAGACTTTTAGTAAAATAAGAAATAAGCTCCACCCATTTTGCAGGCATGCAAAATGAGTGTTGACATCCCGTATACAAATGTCAACAAAAATGCTAAAATATGGACATTAGTATGAAAAATATCAATAAGCCAATAATCGGTCGCTATACCAAGCAAGCAGGAGGCTACAAAGCTTTTACTCCATTTCCCTTCCCTCCCAAAGAGTTTCAGTCAATATCTCCATCCTTGTATAAAATTCATGAAGAAGCAACTCATCAGATTGGCAAGCTTGATGGAATCACTCAATTACTCCCCGATAAGGACTTCTTTTTATTAATGTTCGTCAAAAAAGACGCTGCCTACTCAAGTCAAATTGAAGGAACTCAAGCTACGATGCAGGATGCCGTTGTGGCGCCAATCTCTAATGATAGTTTCAAGCTTCCACCCGATGTTGAAGACATTATTCATTACATCAATGCCGTTAACTATGGCACTGAGCGTATTCAAAAACTGCCTTTGTCATGGAGATATATTCGCGAAATGCATGCCAAGTTGATGAAGGGCGCTCGAGCGACCCATCATGCTTATCCAGGTGAGTTTAGAAAAACTCAAAACTGGATTGGAGGCAAAAGCCCCTCTGATGCCACTTTTGTTCCACCCACACCAACAGACATGAGTCAGGCACTTGATGATCTGGAGAAGTTTATTCATGCTGATGATAGCTATCCAAGTTTAATCAAAGCTGGTTTATTGCATGCTCAGTTTGAAACAATCCACCCTTTTGTTGATGGCAACGGTCGTACCGGACGAATGCTTATAACCCTGTTTCTATTTTATGCTGAATTGCTGGAACTCCCAGTGTTATATCTATCCAGCTATTTCAAGAAGCACCAAAAGTTGTACTATCAGAAACTTAACGCATACCATGATGAAGATTCTGATGTAGAAGGGTGGCTTAAATTCTTTTTAGAAGGAATTATTGAAATAGCCCACTCGTCCATTGAGACATGTGGCAAAATTACCGATCTAAGAGATAGAGATTTTGAAAAAGTTCAGAAATTAGGAGCCCAGACAGCATCAACTACGCTTGAAATTGTTCGTCACTTATTTGGCCAACCAATTGTTGGTGTGGCCGAGGTAATAAAGTGGAGTGAATATTCAAGACAAGGTGCCTATAACATGATTGAAAGGCTAGTGAAGTTAAAAATTTTGGAGCCTTTTGGTGATTCTGAGTATGGTCAGAAATATATTTATGCTGACTATTATGAGTTGTTTGATGATGATTTCTCCAAGAAGAGAATAAAGTGAGCGTGATTTGTACTAAAAACATGAAAAACATACCCTAAGAAAATCTGAGCAGATTAGTATAAAATGTTGCTACAACATAATGCGCATAACAACCTTCTTGAAATCAGCATTACTCGTAATCATCTCGCTTGCGTTGCCCGCACTTGCAGTACTGCTCACATTGCCTATCTGCGGGATAATTCATAGTTCTTGTTCATTTGCACTCAATCTCTTCATGATGCTAGCTCTGCCATCACTGGCTGTATTAGCGTCAATATGGATTGGATTCAAATTTTTGAAACTCTCTCAAAGAACCAGTGTCGTAATTGGCCTAATTCTTCCCTGCTCAGTAATTCTATTCATTTTTTCTGGTGGTGTGCAAAAGTATCACGACTATAAGCACAACCAAATGATAGCGTTAGCTGAGCTTCACTCTAAAAAAATTGTCCTGCATCCAGGTATAACCCGTGCAGAAAATACGTCTCCAGGTGCTTCACCCCCCAGATTAACAATTAAGTATATTACGCCTTTTGAGGTAAGCGACGAAATACCAATTCATTTACTACCGGAGATTTTTAGTTTTACTCCTAGGATTCAGTCAAGAAAATATAGAAGTACTCAGGACTGTGTTGTCTCTCCAGATTATAGCTCAGCTAACGATATAGCTAATGTTCATCCTGACCAAGCATTTGTGCTCAATTATCTAGAAGAACGCAATCCTGAAGACATTCTTGAATCTAATCTAGAAGACATGAGGAAATTCATAATCAGAAATACTAATAACAAAGAAATAAGTCTGATTCCAGGAACGAAATACTATCATTTCATGAGTCTGACTCTATATAATCCGAATTGCCACCCAGATGAGTATGACAATAATAATGCTGCTCCCCCACCAGGAATATTCAGTGTATTTTATAGGCGATAATGGGTCACCAAACTTGATATATTTCACGAATTCATCTCAAAAAATACCCCCAGTTGAGTTTTTAATAGAAAATACTACTGGTGAACTCAGGTTCTGACAAATACATTCATACCTGTGGTATAATACACTTCTCGTCCAAAGACAGCGCGCCGTTTGCCCGAGTCACACGACCAGCAGACACTAAGTCACGCCGAGGAACGAAACCAAATAGCCTACTTGGCACATTTTGTTTCCCCTTCTCCCACTTTGGACAGCTCAAACATTAGACTTTTTGCGAAATGAGTCAATGTAGTAGAGTGACTGTTTGCGTATTTCGTAAAAAGTCTATGAACCTGATATTTTTGTAAATACAGAAAGTACACTATGCCAAACCAACACAATCAAGCAGTTCTTGAAGAACTGAAGGAAAAAGCAGCCCGCTCCAAGTCGATTGCCTTAGTCGATTACGCCGGCACAACCGTAAACGACCAGGTCGAGCTGCGCAACGCTGTTAGCGCCGCTGGTGGTGAAGTGCGCGTAGCCAAGAACACCATCATCAAGCTCGCCCTCAACCAGGAAGCTCTCAACGAATCACTCGAAGGCATGACAGCTTTGGTCTTCTCCTATGAAGACGAAGTCGGCGCCCTCAAGCCACTGGTAACATTTCACAAAGACAAAGAAAAACTGGTCATTAAGCAAGGTCTACTTGAAGAAAAAGTCCTCTCAACAGCTGAAGTGATCAAATTGAGTGAGCTACCAGGAAAAGAAGAGCTGATCGCAACCTTAATCAGTCGTCTCCAAGGTCCAAGCTATGGCATGGTCAATGTGCTCAAGGCTGGACAGCGCAACTTGGTGCAAGTCTTGAAAGCTATTACGGAGAAGGAGCCCGCAGCAGCCGCTGCCTAAGATTGTTAGTATTTGTCCATTAATCGGCCACGAGCCGCAGTATTATGAAAGGATCTATGTCAGAAGACACACAAAAAGAGAGCAAAGAACTCTCAAAAGAAGTACAAAGTCTTGTCGATTCAGTTAAAAAACTGACTCTCGTGCAAGTTTCAGAGTTGGTATCAGCTTTGGAAGATGAATTTGGTGTTAGCGCAGCTGCTCCAATGATGATGGCAGGAGCTGCTCCAGGAGCTGCTCCAGCAGAAGCAGCTGAAGAGCAAACCGAGTTTGATGTGACCATCACTGATGCTGGCTCAAACAAAATCGGCGCTATCAAAGCTGTTCGCACACTCAAGCCAGAACTTGGTCTGGGTGAAGCAAAAGCTTTTGTAGAGAAAATACCCGCAGTTGTTCTCGAGGGCGCTAAAAAAGAAGACGCTGAAGCAGCCAAAAAGACTCTTGAAGAGGCTGGCTGTGTAGTTGAGATGAAGTAATTCTCTCAAACCGTTTTTCATACATTTGAAAATAAGAAAACCCCGCTACTGGCGGGGTTTTTGGTGAGTTGCAGTTGCATGAACAAATTTTAGCGACTTACATACTCCTGATTTTCAACAGCTCTAAAGATCTCAGCGATAAAATGAAGCAAATCCGGAGTCATCTTGTACAAAGTTGCCTCAGTAGCTCCATTTTCAATAGTTCTCATATCCTGGCGAGGATCGTGATTTGCTGGTAAAGGCACTGTCAAACTTCGTAATAACTCACTTAATAAGAATGCCTGTTCCCTGGTGAAATTAATTTCATTAATATCAAATAGATGCATTACAGTTTGCAAATCGTCTTGCACATCAGGAAAAAACGCCTCAGCATCTGCAGAACTCAACGGCTCTCTGCCGGTGATTGATGCCTGAGCATTTAGAAACCTGGTGAGTTGCGGATTCTCCATTTCATCCCCTTTCTGTAAGAAGTGTATCATAGCTTTTTTAATTTGTCCTTTCTTCGGTTTATAACATTATAGGTTACTGCTATATTATTATAAGCCTCATTTGTGAATAAGTAGGCAATTCGCTTATTTTGATGCAAAAAGCATGTTTTACCCCTTGACCTACTTAACACCACTCTGCTACTTTTAATACTGTAAAGCGTAACTTTGCCTCATTCTTCACCGGTTATGAGGGTATTAGTTCACTGATGCCTACTAGTAGTACCTGCCCACTTGGGCTTTTGAAGAAAGCGAAAGGATCACTCCATGAATGATCAAAATACTGCCCCAACCGGCATGTCACAGGATAAGCAAGCAGATTCCCCTCTGCCTACTCAGAGTGAAGAAGATCGGCGCACTGGTCGTGCAGATGACGCCAATAAATTAGACATGAAAAAATTGCCAGACTTGCTGACTGTTCGAGAAGTCGCTGACTTACTTCGAGTTTCCCCACTAACTATCAAGCGTTGGGGCAAACGAGGTAAATTGCCTGCCATTCGTATCAATTCGCGAGGAGATCGCCGCTACAAAAAAGAATCCGTTCTCTGGCTGTTGGGAGTTAACGATTCCCCAGAAGAGTAAATGGCTTAATTCCGACAGGCAAGTATGCTGCCGCTAATTATGGCGTCGATTTCAAAGCCAAGGAGATCGAATCGCATACCAGATAAATTCAAGTAAGCGTACTTGCCTACGCCAACGCCAGGGCTGCTGCCATAATCGATACAGCCATTCAAGACCCAACTGCTGCATTGTTTTCGGGGCGCGTGATATCTTGCCGAGCAAGATATCAGGCGCCCCGCCCACTACCATTGCCAATACAACACCGGCCTGCTGCAAAACTGACTGCCACTCTATCAACCAAGCCTCCTGGTCAGGTGCGCCAAAAGCCACAAAAACTATACTTGGTCGTACTTGCATAATAATCTGTTTCAATTGTTTTTTCTCTGCTTCAGTTTGTTGACGAACTTCCTCAAAACCAGGTGTCCAAAAAATTTCCACCGCTTTTGTATGCTTTTTCTGTCCTTGCCCTTGCTCTTTCCCCTCTTCTGTACCCCCAACCAGTACCTCATCAGCTGATTCCACAGCGGCAGCTCCAGTAGTGAAAGTAGTAGTAGTAGTAGTCGAGCGGCTAGTCGCACCAACATCAGGGCCTGCATCAAGTCCTGAAAATTCCCTGATATCTAGCTGCCAATACGTGGCATGTTTAATCTGTATTTTGCCAGAATCTGATCCAAAATCCTTGCCGCCCACAATCAGCACGCGCTTCGATCGCTGTTTGGCGTACTCAAGTAAATCCTGCATCACATCTACGCCAGTGATTCGTTGCTGAATTGATCGACCGCCGCTCCACAAAGAATGCCAGCGCGAAGCGAGCACGAGCCCAATTCCATCAGGGATACGGAGGTTTGCTGACTGCAAATGATCTAAAAAGACCTTGTTTTTTCGGGAGAGCATTACCTGCTCTGGATTGGGCGTCATCACTAAATATGGCTCAATGCCTGTATCTATCTGCTCTTGTAGTAAAGTTAGCAGTTGATCATACGAACTGCCAAACAGATCGAGATGATCAAATTTACTTGATTGATAGGTGCTTTTTATAACATCGCTCATCTAATGCCCTTGACCAGTATACGAACCTCTCCCCAAGCATTGTAACAAGTTTTTAGCACTTTTTGGGCAGAATGACTCAAAATGCTTATTTAGCGCATCATGGATGCATTATCGACCACCCAAAACAGTTCGCTCAAACGTGTTTGTGCTATCTTCGGAGACAGCACTTGCCTTTGCTGTATCAAATATCTTAATAACATGAATAAGCAACACAAGAAATTGAAGCTATTTGTTATATATTGAGTATAAAATATCTAGGCATTTTATTCGTTTTTAATCTTCAAAAAAACAACAAATAATTGAAAAAATATTATTACCCATAATAAAAGATATAGGTTTCGATTTTATCCTAGCAAAGCCTCATAAAAACGCTACAATAGACTCCATGAGCCAACCTATGCACGCAGGCAGCAACGCAGCTGTTTCAGCACTTTCAGACTACCAACAGCAAGTCATCTTTGGTCTCGCTCGTGAGGGTCAAGCTAGCTATCAGTTTCTTCGTCAACAATACCCAGAGCAGCAGCTCCTCCTCGCCGACGACCTACCATTCGAACAACTTCCAGAATCACTTCAGTCACAAATCTCGTCAGACAATTGGGCAGAATACATTTCTCCCAGCGATTTGCAACGACTACTGCAACACAGTGATCAATCTTGGCTTATTTTTAAAACACCTGGTATTCCCAGCGAACACCCTCTTATTCAAACTGCTCATGCCAAATACGCCACCATTACCTCTAATACCGATTTTTTCTTCCAACAACTGGCCATACGAGCCCCAGCAGCTAAAATCATTGGTATCACTGGCACAAAAGGGAAAAGCACCACTACCAGCCTCATCTATCACCTGCTCCAAGTTGCTAAAATTCCTAGCCGTATCACTGGCAATATCGGCACTCCCCCTCTAACCACCCTACTTGAAATTGATCAACTGTCTAAAGAGCAGCGAGAGTCGCTACGATTTGTCGTTTTCGAACTCTCTAGCCACCAATTGCGAGAATTAAAAATTAGCCCCCAGATTGCCGTTATCCTCAATATTACCCCCGAGCACCTCGACTACTATGCAGACTTTAACAGCTACCTTGAGGCAAAAGCGCCAATTTGCAGTTACCAAGCAGCTGAGGATGTGGTGATCTACAATCCAGAATTTGCAACAGCGGCTGAGTTTGCCCAACGATCTCCAGGTAAAAAGCGACTTGTCAGCCTCAGTCCCAAAAAAGCCACACAATACGTTGCTACACGCTCAAACGACTTGCTGTACTCGGGGAATCAGCCTGTCATTCCTGTTAAGGATGTGCCGCTGGTTGGCGAACATAATTTACTTAATATCCTCCCCGCCCTCGCAATTGGCAACGAACTCGGAATTGATCCCACTATTCAGGCCAGTGCAATCCACTCATTTCAAGCCTTACCCCATCGACTCAGCTTAGTAGCTGAAATTGACGGAGTGCGGTATTTTAACGACTCACAAGCCACCAACCCCGAAGCTGCCATTGCCGCACTACAAAGTTTTCCAACACAAACAATACATCTCGTTGCCGGCGGTTCCGATAAGGGCTTAGATCTAGAGCCATTTGCCAAAGCCATCATCAGCAGTGGGGTTAAAACGCTGGTGTTATTTCCTCCAATGGGTGCGGTCATCGCTGATTTTATAGAGAATCAAAATGTCAAGAATGCTATCAAAATAATAAGCAAGTCATCAATGCAAGAAGCTGTTAGCTCGCTCAAAAGCATTGCCAAAGCAGGCGATGTGGTGTTGCTTGCTCCGGGATGTGCCAGTTTTGGCATGTTCAAAAATTATCAAGATCGCGGTAATCAATTTGTCACTGCAGTTTTGGAAGAACAAGTGGAAGAACAATACAGTAACTCCTGTTAAGTTACGCTACAGTAGTAATTTCTGCCCAGATAGCTTTGTGGTCACTTACCCCTTCTATCACCTCCACTGACTGCAGTTGATAGCCTGCAGTCAAAAATATATCATCAACAACCAATTGTAACCGCCCGGCATAATGAAACTCACCATCAATGGTCGTCGTTTCACTCTCTGGCACAACCGATTGCATTAACTGAGCAAGACGATTATGAATATCTTTTCCTCGAGGGGCATTGAAGTCCCCGCAGAGTATCAATTCGTCATACGATTCAAGTAGTTTTTCTAAAGCTGCAATGTCCTTCGCTTGAGCCTCATTAATCTCCCCATTTGAAGACCAAGTAAAATGTGTGGTACCGACCGTGTAATTCTGAGCACCTTTGTGAATTACAGTAGAAAGCAGTACTCTTGATGCGTCATTCGGCTCTGCAAAGGACAGTACCTCTTCACTGCCACTATAATAATCCACCCTAACTTCCTCTAAGCTGGCAGCAGTAAGGAGCGCAACTCCCCAAACCCCGCGAGCTGGAATAGCATACTTGTTCTCACTCTCATACCGCAGCATTGGTGCAAACACAGCTTGCATACCCAGCTCTTGCTGTATGTGCGGCAAATCTATCTCAAACACTTCTTGCAGACAGACCACTTCAGGTTTTTTTTCTTTTACCACCGGCAACCATCGATCAAAATGCTTGTTGCCTTCAATATTCAACGTCATCGTCCGTAAACTCATCGCTGCTCCTTTCTGTACTCTCTACAATAGCTCATTTACCATAGCAATCAAGTTTCTCAAAGACCCAATCACTATCCTTTAGGTCTACTACAACACCGCTAGATCAACTACTACACCGCCGCTGTATCCCAGTATCCCAGACTTTGTTTGAATTCATCAAGATGCACTAGAGCAATTTTGATTCCGTCAATCACTGCCAATTCAGGCTCATCTACCACTGAGACGGGCATGCCTAATTTTTGTATTAAGAACATATCCAGTCCATGCAACCGAGCAAGCCCTCCAGTTAGAAGCAATCCTTTGTCTATGATGTCCACCGTCAACTCCGCTGGTATGTCCTCCAGAGTATGCTTAATTGCCGCCTCAACTTCATCGACAATATATACAACAGCTGGATGCAATACAGTTGATGAAATATGAATCTCCCGAGGACTGTGCGTGCCAGCTTCTTTTCCTGTTACCAGGGCATCTGTTCTACTATCTGGTTGCAAAGATGCTGTAGTGTGAAGTAGTTTCTCGATAACTGAGCTACTCAATTGTAGCTCCAACTCATTTGCAACTACAAATTGCATATGCTGCTTGAGAAAATCACCCGCATACATCGCTCGTTGGCAAGAAACCATACTACCCAATGACACAACAGCCGTCTCCACCACACCTTCGCCTAGCTGCAGTATAAAACTACCTGACGGATCAGCGATCGGCACCCCAGCCCCAATGCTGGCAGCCAGCGGCTGAGCAATGGTATAGACTTCCCGAGCTCCCAAAGAGTACATCAACTCTGTAGTAGCTTGGCGTTGCGCCGGACTTGCTGAACCAGGAACACTTACCATTATCTCTGGTCCATACAGCAGTGCGGTTCGCAATAAGGGAGTAATTGTCCGGCGCAATAATGCTTGGGCAATTTTCTGATCGTAAATCACTCCTTTTTTAATTGGCCAGTGTACCGTCAAACGCTGCTGCATTCTGCCTTGGATTTCTAGAGCCTCGTCGCCAATGGCTATCACTCGATCATTACTGTCTTCAATAGCGATGCAGCTGGGCTGGTCAAACACCACGCCGTCTTGATCAGTGCAGACGCGCAAGCGACTGCTGCCAAAATCGATGCCGATTCTGCGGTACAGTTTTTTAAAGAAGCTAAAATCAGGTTTTTGCATATCTATGAGCTATACGTATCTATAATACATCAGTTTGTGAACGTAGCAATTATCGTCGTAGGGTCTATAATACTGGTATGCGCTGGAAGATCAATAAAGGCGTGGTTTACACGTTGTTCTCATTTACCATCATTGTACTCGGAACGCTCCTTGCTATCGAGTACGCAAAAGGTCGTTACCGCCTTTCTCTAGATGGCGTCGTTCAAGGGACTGGGCTCCTTTCCACTAACTCATCGCCAACCGGTGCCGAGGTATTTGTGAATGATCGACTGGTTACTGCAACTGACGATACACTCTACTTAGAACCTGGAGTCTACCAAGTAGAACTGATTAAAGATGGGTACGCTCCATGGAGAAAAGCGGTCGAAATTCAACCAGAATTAGTAACTCAAACCAACGCCCGACTTTTTCCTATTGCCCCAAGCTTATCTGCACTAACCTTTTCCGGAGCAGAAAATCCACTACCTTCTCCTGATGGACAAAAAATACTCTATTACACCGCTTCGCAATCTGCAGAGAGACGAAACGGACTGTACGTCATGGAGCTGAGCAATAATTTGCCGATTACCTTACAGCGTGGACCGCGGCAAATCGCTGAGGACATTCCTGAGTATGACCTAGCCAATGCTCATTATATTTGGTCTCCAGATAGTGGTGAAATTATTATTCTCAGTGAAGCAAAAGAAATGCTCCTATCAACTGATCGATTAAATGACTTGCAAACCATGAGCGATATTCGGTTCCAAAAGCGACAGATACTGGCAGAATGGGAGTACGAAATGTACGTTCGTGAGCGACAATTTTTAGCTGAGTTTCCGGTGGAAATATTGAAAATAGCTACCGAAAGCGCACGCAATGTCTACGTATCTCCAGACAAAAAACGCCTGCTTTATACTGCTACAGCGTCAGCAGTGCTACCCGAAGGGATTGTGCCGCCACTCCCTGCATCAAGCACTCAGGTGGAAGAGCGTCTACTTGAGCCAGGCTCAATTTATATTTATGACCGAGAGGAAGATCGCAATTTTAAAGTAGCTACTGAACCTGAAGGTTCACAATCAACAGCCAAATGGCTCCTGGCAAAAGATCTTCACTCACCAACGCCAATGCCCTATGAAGACAACATGACAATGTTTGAAACGCTCCAGGCTACAGAATCTGGAAAAACCGCTCGCAATTTCAATCGCTATCATATTTCTTTCCTCGCAGAAACACTGCAATGGTATCCAGACTCTCGTCATTTGTTATTCGTCCAAGATAGCACTATCAAAATCATGGAATACGATGCCACCAACATCATCACGCTCTACACTGGCCCTTTTAACAACAACTTTCACTACCCTTGGCCAGATGGCAACCGCTTAGTTATCAGCACCCAGTTTAGCCCCAACGCTCCAGATAATTTATACGCCATTGAGTTGCGGTAATTGCTGAATCCCTCTACGCTTCATCCAAGATTTGCACTGTACACTCAGACCATGTTTCGTCAGGATTCTTTCAAAAAACTGGCTGTGGTTAGTTGGTACACACAAAAATTAAATATTGACTTTGTATATACATTGTCATATATTCTAAGTGTTGAGCAGTTCAGTTGGAACGATGATAAGAATCAAAGATTGAAGCTCGAAAGAAATATTTGCTTTGAAAAAGTTGTCGAAGCTATTGAGCTTGGCTCAATACTCAACGTTTTCAAGCACCCAAACAGTAAAAAGTACCCAAGACAGTACCTTTGCTACATCAAAATTAACAACTACGCCTACATTGTGCCCTATCAAAAAAATGGAAACAGTATCACTTTAATAACCATTATTCCAAGCCGTAAAGTGACCAAAAAATATCTATCTAAGAAAGAAAGATGAAAAAAATAAACACTCAACTAAGCCCAGAAGAAAAAGAGATCATCACTGCGTTTGCGGCAGGAGAACTTGTTCCTGTCAGGAATGCTGTTTTAGAAAAATTTCGACTAAAAGCTGCGGCGAAACACACACAACCAAGATTGAAGAATAAAAATATTAATCTGCGAATTAATGAGGACGATTTACAACGACTGAAAGCTCGCGCAGCAAAAGAAGGCATGCCTTACCAAACTCTCTTGACATCGTTAATTCATAAGTTCGTCACTAATCAACTCTGATGGACTTGTCAGAGATTGCATTTGTGAGCTAAAACACTTCGCCGCTCCAATCAGGACTGCGGTGTACTTTTTTATCAAAAGTACAAGCAAGAAACTGGGCAGCCAATTCTGAACTGACCATCCGCTGTGCCCGCGGCCAATCAAGTGCGAGCGCTGCTGTTGCCTGGTCAGCTTGCCAGGCAGAATCAGCCACCGCTGCACTCCAAATTATCTCTTGGGTGGGTTTTTTAGTCTTGATGGACACTAGATGATGCCACTCGTCCCACCTTCGTTTAAAAACATCACTAACCGCCAATCCTTGATTTTGCAATTCGACCACTCCGATCACTCGCTGGGCATCGCCCGGCCACTCCAATGCAATCTTCCAGCCCGTTCCATCACTTTTTGTTGTTCCAAACATATCTCCCCCGCCATCAACCAAGTACTGCTTGAAGCCAGCAGCCTCGACCATGTCAGCAATTTCATCGATCCAGTAACCCTTACCAATACCTCCAATATCAAAAATGACACCTCCAGAAATCTGCAGTTGATCACCCTCAATTGACCATTCAGGTAGAGAAAAATCAGCCGCTGCCTGAGATTGTGCACGAAAGCTGTAGTTGGCGTCGTATCCTAGCAACTCTAATAAACCACCCACTGCTGGATCATACGCACCTTTAGTGCTGATTTTCAGCTGTTGCGCAGTCTGCAGGAGCTGTGCGAAGCGTTGGCTGACGGTGTACGTTCCAGCTGGCTGATCGCGAAAAGCACAAGCTTGGCTAGATTGGATAAATCGAGAGCATTCCTGGTCGAATGCTTCAGTTGCAGCAAGAATTTCAGCCTGAAGAGTAGAAGTCTTTTCTGCGGTATCAGCGGACTCCGGATCATCAATAACTATTGTCCACTCGGTGCCTAAGGCAGGAAACTGCAGGTGAGGCATGAAAACCTATCGTCTGTGCTAGATTTGTGCTTGAAATTCTGCAAGTGCCTCATTGAAGGCAGCTGTGGTCAATGAAGACCCACCAACTCGGTCAACTTCGGTCAGCTCACTCAACTGCTTGCCAACTACGACGCTTGGCAATTCTTCAGCAAAACTTTCTTGGCGCATGATGGACGTTGGCGCCTTACCGAGCACCTCGGTTT
Organism: Patescibacteria group bacterium; assembly: GCA_040879165.1. Taxonomy (GTDB): domain Bacteria; phylum Patescibacteriota; class Microgenomatia; order UBA1400; family PJMF01; genus JBBDKV01. The sequence goes on along the minus strand of JBBDKV010000022.1, from coordinate 3,174 downwards.
GTGCCTCAGTAATAATCCCAGCACTATCAATTGTCAGGGTAAATCCCACATTTTCTGGTCCTGCAGGAGACAAGTACTCAGTATTTACAGAAACAGATTGCACATCTCCATCGGGCTCTCCGCCCAACTCAGTCAATTGCGTTTCCCCAGAAGATGTTTCTTCCTGATTGTCCGGCGTTGACGGTGGGGTTGGAATTTCAGGCTCACTTGGCTGACAAGCTGCAACTATCAACGCAGCAGTAAAAATCACCAACAGGGGTGCGACTTTTGGATACTTCATTTGACCTTTCTGAGCTTAAGACTTGCTTTGCCTCAAGCTTTTTAGCTTCAAGTTACTACGAAAATGGGTTACAATTATCTGTAACGAAGTTCAATAATACCATGAAAAAATGGCTGACTCCAATTAGAATCTTACTTCTTCTCTTACTGATTTTGTGTTTGGGCGCGATCATCTCCTGGAAAGGCTGGGATAATCTGGAAACTTGGATAATTGCTAGTCGAAATATACTACTGATTTCTGGAGCAAGCAGTTTAGTACATTATGGACTACTGCTCACCAAGCGAATCAAACCCACGCGCTGGGAGCATCGAGCCATCACCAATCTGATTTTATTCCTGCTCTTTGATCCCCTTCTGCCTTGGTACGCGTTTGTAATTATTGGTGGGGTGACGGAGTTGGCGCAGCGGCTGATTCGTCTGCCGACCGGCCCCGTTTTCAACCCCGCTGCGCTCGGTGTCCTACTCGTCAGCTTCTTTGGGTTTTTACCGGGTTGGTGGGGTATGAGTTTTGCCCCGCGTCTGGATGTTATCGAATGGGGAATGAGCATCAGCATGCTCTTCGTGCTGCCGATTGCGGGCTACATTGTCTCTCGCTACCGCAAATTAACGCTGGCTATCAGCGCAACAATATTTTTTGCCATCACCTACCTGGCAATTTTGCAATACAATCCCCTATTTATATTACTCGAGGGAACTTGGGCATTTTTTATTCTAGTGATGGCAGTCGAGCCAAAAACCTCTCCCGCCATGCTCTCTCGTCAAATTATGTATGGGGCTATCATAGGCATACTGGCAGTAGTTGGTTTGCGATTTGGGCTGTTTGATGCGTTTGTGTTTGCCCTGTTGGTGGCGAATGGACTGCATCAGCTGGATCGGTGGCTGACGCTGAAGAGGCAGCGCGCGGCAGTTGTAGCACAAACCTCAAGTGAAGCTGGGGCGCAAACATAATGGAAGACTTTCAAACGCTGATACAAGAAGTTGAAAATCTATCGTATTCAGATCGAATTTTAGCATACGTACTCTTTATATCAGAGCAGGTGTCCCCGTACGTGGGCCTGACTGGTCCTGATTTTTTTACCCTGCTTGGACTAGCCTTTTTTGGGTTTGCCACTTGGGCTACTTACAAAAGTGGCATGCAAGCAATTCGAGAAAAAAAGAAAATCACCTATGTAAAACGTATGAGATTTGAACACAAGGGAGAAGAAGCTGTTAGGCTCGGAGAACTCAGCCTAGTATTGAGTGTAATCCTAGGTTTTTTATTCATCGCAGGACTGGTAGTTTTTATTGGAGCTTTTTTTGAATAAAAATAAAAGATCAGTTATACTACACATATTTCAGAAAGACCGATAATTGAGAGTCGCCAGCAAAATCCTACAGAGCAATCTCCTCAACCTTCTGAGGAGCATGATTTGTCTACTGTTGCTGGAGTCAAAGCATTTATGGAGCTGTCAACATCAGACATTGATTGGGCAAGACGACGAGAGATTGTTAATGCTGCCTATGGCGGCGAAGTGCCAAGTTTTTGGCTTGACGAGATTATCAAAAGTGGTTTCATGACAGAGGTTACAGACAGATTCACCCCTCACCCCTTTTCTCGCCCATGACTGGGAAACCCCACTTAGTGAGGCAACCTCGTTCCGCTAAGCGGACTCACTCTACCATCTGAGCTACTCCCTGCTGATTTATAGAGCGTATTATACGCTGGAATATTATATAATGCCCGCATCGAGTCCCCATAGTTCAAGGGATAGAACAAGGGTTTCCTAAACCCTAAATCCAGGTTCGAGTCCTGGTGGGGACACACTCAAAAACCTGCCTTCAGGTAGGATTTTGAGTGTTGTTTCAGATCTGACCGCACTTTTGTTCGTGCCGCCAACCCCGCCACAGCGGGGCTGGCTAATGCCCGTAGGGTAAGTCCTGGTGGGGACACTTTAACTGATATAATTAGTACCATTATGAATCGTACTACTGAGTCTTGGGGAATGGTTGGCACAACAGCAGTGAGATTTTTCACCACTGCTGAAATAAATGAAATTGACCACTCATTTTCTCAATTTGACCATTCATTTTTCAAAAATGAGCAAGAAAAAAACCTAGAGATTATCATTCTCTTAGAAGAACTCTTCTCGCATGCTAAAACACATCTAGTTGTGCTTGCCAACAAAATTATTGATGGAGAAAAGCGTTGGTTTTGCGTTCAATATATTTTATATAAACGCGGTTATACATACCGTACTATTGATAAAAAGGGCTACGGATACAATTTTGCGACCGGTGATCTTGATGACCTTGCTTATTTTTGGGGCGTCGCGATGAATCCTGAGATGATCAGCATCATAAGTGATTATAGAGATGCGCTACGTGCTGTGAAGACACCTGAGGCAAAGGCCAATATTATTAACCAACTACAGTTCGAATTGGAGCAGTATGCTCATAATAATATGCGATCGCTTATTACTGAATTTATGCAAGTCTTGCGAGCAAAGATAAATACATATTTAGGATAACTTAAATCTTGTTGTATAGTATCCCTGGATGGAATATGTTGAACGCCTCCATAGTTCAACGGATAGAACAGGAGTTTCCGGAACTTCAGATGTGGGTTCGATTCCCGCTGGAGGCACAGGCTGCGTTGATTTTAGTTTTGAGAGAAGACAGAACAAACTATTCTAGCAACAGATGTACCTAATCACTAAGCGCATCATCAGGAACATCGACTTGACAATCCACCACAAATATCATATATTTAAACTGTAGGTTAAATTAAAACTAACTTTTGGTTTAAAATATGAAAAAAGGTGAATATTTAGATTCCATGCTGCGATCAGACAATACTGTCTTCACTCTAAAAGACATCGCTCTTTTGTGGCAAGATAGCAACACCGATGCTGCTAG
>JBBDKV010000021.1:0-18710 GCA_040879165.1 Patescibacteria group bacterium | reverse complement strand
GGTGCAGGTACTGCTTTTGCTGTCAGGAATGATGGCAACGTCGGCATTGGGACGAGTGATCCTGGAGCAAAACTATACATTGAAGATGGTGGTCTACTGGCAAGTGAGGATGGCACATACGACGTTGGCTTTCTCAATGGTACTGGAGCACAACTTTGGCTGACCTCTAAAGGCTCAAATGCAAATCAAGCTAAACGACTCACCTTTACTGGTAATCAAGCAAATCCCACTATCAGCTTCTGGAGAGGTGACTCTGGTTCTGAGTCTGAGACAGTGACTATTAATCCTGATGGCAATGTAGGGATTGGGACGAGTACTGCAACTTTTACAAAACTACATGTGGACGGTCTTACAAATCATACTGGTAATGTAGCTCTGTGCCATGAACCGTCGGATGGCGCAATTACGTGGTTCGACGGCACTTGTGGTACATCATCTATTAAATACAAGGAAAATGTTGCTGACCTCAGTTATGGATTAGCAGAAGTTATGCAACTCAGACCTGTTATGTATAATTACAAAAGTGGCCAGCGTTCAGGAAGAACTAATGATCGTGTGGGGTTAATTGCTGAAGAAATATTTCCACACATTCCAGAAGTAGTTCAATATAATGAGGATGGCAGCATTCAAGGTATCGATTACCCCAACCTGACTGCTATTAACATACGAGCCATCCAAGAACAACAAACCATCATCGCTTCCAATACCACTCGCCTGAGCTCTCACTCTGCTCAGCTCTCCTCTCACGCCCGTCTCCACACTGATGGAACACTGATTGTAAATGGGCAGGGTCAGTATCAAGTGACTGCTGCCTCTGGCTCTGTGCAAGAATCTATTATCTCTGCTGCTAAGGCTACCTCTGCTCGTCTTATTGCAGGACTGACTAACACTCGAGAATTAGTTGTACAACAATCTGCTACTATTACTAATCTTGATGTTACTAATGCTTTAAGAATTAATGGACAAAAGATTGGTGAGTATATTACAGGAATTGTGCAGAGTGAGATGGAGGGGTATGAGGCAAGTGGGTCGGGGCAGGTGGCTGAAAGTGAGGGGTCAGCTATCACAGCGAGTGACTCTGCAGAATTTGCCACACTCTCCGTTAGTGACCGTGCCACTGTAGCAGGCACACTCTCTGTTTCCGGAAAGAGTTCGCTGGGTTCACTCTTGGCTGATGAGGCAACCATCTCTGGCACCCTGTATGCTGATGAAGTGGTAATAGGTTCTGAAGAAGACGAATCAGGAGAACCATCGCTCATAGTCCGGGGAACATCTCGCATGGATCAGCTGGAAGCAAAAATGGCTGAGTTAGAACAGGTTAAAGCGCAGACTGCTGAGTTTATGGATGCCACAGTTTCTGGAACATTGTTTGCTGAACGGATTGACAACTTTGATTCTAAAATTGATACCTCACTTAGACGACCAGGACTTTTAGAATCTTTCTATAATCCTGGAGGCACAACGATTGATGATGCTGATCCAGCTAGTGCCGCAGATACAGTCCAAGATGCAGGGTACGATCCATACAATACAGAGCTGTACGCCACTAGCCTAGCTGACCTTGCACTTGAAGAAGATGATGTGGTGCTCGGTGCAGCAGCGCTGATCGCTGAAAAATACTTGATTGTAAACGGCACGGCCAGTATTTCCCAGGGAGTCAGTACTAGCCAACTCACCGTCGGCGGCCTCCACCTCTCAGACGGCATCATCGAATACATGCCTGCTGGCATTGACTCACCAACGCTGGCTATTCAACCATCCGGATCTGGCAAACTCGATCTCCTGGCTGGCCTGATGACACTAGAGGCTGGTCAAGTCACGATCACTGGTGATGTGCGCGTGGCTGGTCAGGTCGAAGTTGAAGAAACACTACTAACCAACCTCATCCAACCGAGAGAATTCGGCAACCCTTTCCAAGTCCAAGTTGCAGGCGTGGCTACCGAATCTGGTGAAGTCCGCCGCTCCCGCTTCGAAATTATCGACGAATCAGGAGAAGCAGTCGCCAGCTTCGACTCTGAAGGCTACGCGCAGTTCCGCGGCGGCATCGGCATCGGCAATGATGACCTCAGAAATCCAGAAGATAACGCTGATCAGGATGGTGAAACGCTGGAAATCACCACTGATAAATCTTCCGGTGTTGCCACCTTGCCACAAGGCTTTGTGGAGCTAACCATTCATACTGAAAAAGTAACAGAAAACTCGCTTGTTTACATCACTCCTCGAGGGAGCACCAAAAATCAGGTTCTCTATATCAAAGAACAAGAAGACGAATTATTTATCGTTGGAATTGACTCGACAATCGACGAGCCCATAGAATTTAATTGGTGGGTGGTGAATTAACAAAGCTATCGGTGATGAACTAAGAAAGCTGTCATTTTGAACGAACAAACAAGCGGACAAACGAACGTACACGCTTACATCATCGCGTCATTTTTTACAAAAGGTATTAGTTGATCAGTGCCATCTGGCACAGACTCTTCTTCTTGCACAACATCAATTACCTTCCATTCTAATGGACGGATCAACTCAAGCTGTGAGAAATTAGACTCCTTTTCTGCAATAAGCACGTAATATTCCTCATCTGTTACGGGAAGAAGTAAGTTTTCCTGATCGTCAAACTCTGCATAAAAACGACCGGATTCATTCCGTATAGAAATATGTACTTTTTCAGCTTCATCTGTTTTCCGCAACTCTATTAGCTGATCGGTGTTTAGGCGTTGCTGTAGTGGCCCTAAATTGAAGCATTTAAGAATTTGGTAGCCTGAATTTGGATATTTACTTCCCTCAATCTTTTTTGATCTCTGTGCCAAAACAAAGTCAAAAACGTCATCGCTGGTATCAATCACTGCCATCTCTACATCAGCATCGTTCTTAATTTCAACATCACTCGTATCTTCACCATCGCTCTCAACTGGTATTCGCTGCCACAGATAATTTGTTATTTGTTGCGATATCTGAGCAGTTCCTTCTTGCAATGTTGGATTAAAAACTCGAAGAATATATGAAGTAATATGGCTATCTAAAGGAGATAGAGAAGTTGAGACTACCTGCTGGATGGCCGCTTCTAAATCCCTACTTCCCTGCATCTTGAGCTGATACGCCAAAATAGCTAGGATTATAGATCTATCACCAACGGCATCGCTAATGTATTGATAACTTTGAGTAGCATCTCGCTCATAGACGCTGCGAAACGTTTCGGCAAACTCCTCAATTGACAACAATTCTCTCAAGTAATAGCAGCCCTCTGTAAAATGTTCCCACAACTCAATTATCACTTCTGATTTGAGATTATTCTCTCCGTCATAGGCTTGCTCAGTATCAATTCCCAGTTCTCGTCCATACTGCATAAGCAAGTAGAAAAAAAAGTTTGCGTCATACGGGTAATGAGCAATTATTTCTCCAGGTCGCACTCCTTGCCTCTGGCTACCTGCGTGTCGAAATGGTGAAAAATACGTGCTGTACAACATTTCATACGGCAACGTTGTATCAACCAAGCCCTGATCTGCCATTTTTAAGGTTTGGACAATTCCGGCTGCCTGTCCAATGCATTCCTGTGTTTGCATAGAACCAAACGGAAGCAGCGTGCCATGCGCCGCTTCATGCGTGAGTATGTCTACTAAATAATTTTCATTATAACCAGGCATTCTCCATTCTTCTGCCCAATCTGATTGCCAGCCTATATGTGCTGATGGCAGTTGATCATGACTAACAAAGCCTCCAGTAAATGCATGATCTTGTTGATCATCTTCCTCTGGAGGAAATAACCAAGTTATAAATCTTTCTTTTAAATCAGTGCTGCCACTATGTAAAACTTGGTTCCATTTTGTAAACGCTGATACATCAAGAATCGATTGCAACGCAGCTGGAAATAAGTGCTTTGCGTGAAGGCCAATTACTTCTTCCAGCGATTTAGACATGGGCAAAGTATTCATTGGATAATACACAACAACGCCCAACTGATCAGGATCATCTGAAACAGGCTTGCCATCTGTTGTAAACCATATAGAACACACTTCTTGTTCGCCATATCTATACGCAAAATAAGGATATTCACCACCTGAAAAAATTTGCACTTGGACTGCAAAATCGAGTTGTTGTTCGCCCTCGATTGGGGCAACCGCTGTCACATCATACACATCAATTCTTGAATCTTGACTATTTTCTCGCTTAGTAACCTTTGGCTCTGATAGATATGGCTTAGCCACATCGAACCAACTTGAAATAGTTACCTCAGATGAATCTTGATTACGATGAAAGATGCGATCAATATCTTCTTTTATCAAATCTAGCTGGGTATGCGCTGATTCTAATTCCTTTTTAGAATCTTCTGATTCCTCTTCAGAATGTTGTGGAGTATTTTCACTAGCCATCGCAGTAGCGGAGTGCGGAAAACGAAAGCCTCCAACCGCTGTTCCACCAACAAAGGCCGCTACAGATTTTACAAACAACCTTCGAGAAATACTTGTTTGCGTTCTTGATTCTTGATCAGCAAGCTGAGACTGAGAACCCTCTTCCTTTTTTGACATATACTGTGATTATTCTTCGCAATAGTGCCTCACTCCAACAATTCAGCATTTTCTACGAAATTTGCTACGAAACACTCTGTGTTGATATTATAACTATAGGCTTATATAAATACAATACTGAACTAATATGCATAGCAAGATAGTCTAATAATAATTACCCTTAATAAACACAAACAAACGCACTAATCTTGCCACTTTACAAACCCCTGTAGCCTTGCTTAAATGAGGGTTATGTCCAAAACACAAGAGTTCTTAGCCAAACTGTCATCAATAGTGCTTGTAAGCACTGCGGTCTTAGTACCCTTGCTAATCGTTCCGGTCACCGCCAACTTCGTTTTTGAGTCAAAATACTACATGTTTCTTCTGGGCACGCTAGTGCTGGGCACGATTTTTGCCATTCAAAGTTATAAACGCGGCGCAATCGAGTTCGTCCTTTCTCCATTCACTTGGCCACTAGTTCTATTCGGAGCAGCTGCCTTGGCTTCGTCTTTCTTTGCCAATGTCTACCCAGTTGAATCACTACTCGGATTGGGTGGCATCTATATAATGAGCATTTTCTTTATCTTATTTGGAGGCACTGTTCTTGAGCAAAATTCGACTAAACTAATTCTCCCTTCACTGGCTATTGCTGGGAGCACGCTCACCATTTTGACAATCGCTCAGTTACTCGGCTTTGGTCCCGCTCACCTTATACAAATGATTCTTGGGGTGGAAATTGACACCTCAGTTGCTTTTAATGCCGCCGGATCACCATTTTTTGCTCTACAGTTGATTGGTTTAACGCTATTAGGACTGATAGCCTACGCGGTGCGAACGAAATATATTTCTAAAATCACTGCTATTACCGCGCCAATCCTCATTATTGGTCTAATATTACACGTCTGGGCAATTCTTCCAGGCAGACCAGCGGAAATAACGCTACCTAACTGGACAGCTAGTTGGTCAGTAGCGCTTGATACCATTCGTACTCCTCGGGAAGCACTGATCGGGGTCGGACCTGAAGCCTATGTCAATGTGTATTCCAGGTTCAAACCTGCTTGGGTAAACACAACCGAAGTTTGGGCAGTTCCATTCGCTCAAGGTGCCAGTTTTCCATTAACTGTCTTAACCACAATGGGCTTTCTTGGATTGATTACTTGGGCTGTTCTGGCTTGGGCTGCCTTTAGAATGATGAAATACACCAGCACTCCTGAAACCAAAGCGCTTAGCTACATGTTAGCTGCAACCTTTATCATTCAGTTACTCTTGCCAGTCAATGTTATTTTGTTATTTGTACAAGCGTTATGTATCATGGGAATTTTAGTTGGAGAGCGACATCGCTGCTCTATCCTGATGTTACAAGCACTCGCAATGCAGATTTCGCGCAAGAACAATAATTTTGACGAACAACCTGATGCTAAAAACGTCTCGCTGCCGGTCTCAATTTCTGCAGGAGTCTTGCTGATCGGCTTATTATTTGTTGGCTACCTTGGCGGACGTACTTTTATGGCAAGCGCTGCCTCACTTGAAGCAGCCAAAGCGATGGAACGCGAAGACGCCGAAACAGTCTACACGCAGCAGCAACGCGCTATCACCCTCAACCCATATCTGGATGTTTTTCGTCGGGATTATGCCTCTACCAATATCTTGATCGCAATTGCGTTGTCGGACCGCGCTGAACTAACACAGCAGGAACAAGAAACCGTTGCAGCTCTACTCCAACAAGCCATTCGTGAAGCTCGGGCAGCTACCGTACTCGATCCACTTGACTCTCAAAATTGGATAGTATTGGCTCAGATCTACCAAAATATGATCGGCGCAGTCGAAGAAGCAGATCAGTGGACTGTGCAGGCATATGTTGAAGCAATCAATACTAATCCCACTGATCCTTCACTCAGAATCGCGCTGGGTGGCATCTTTCTTAATGCAGAAAATTATCAACAAGCCTACTCACTCTTTGAGCAGGCAGCCAATCTTAAGCCCGATATGGCTAACGCGTACTACAACATGGCATTTGCCCTCATTCAGCTTGAGGCATATTTGGAAGCTCGACAGGCTTACCTAGTGGTGCTAGAGTTACTCGACCCAGCTAGTGAAGAATACGCTCAAATACAGCAAGAGCTTGAAGAACTAGAAGCACAGATTCCACCAGAGCAACTCGAAGCAGCTGACAGTGGAGAGCCAATTCCACAAGATAGTGTGACGCCTGAAAGTAATCCTATCTTGGATCAAAATCTCCAGGATCCATCACAATCAGTTTCTCCACAGGAAGGTGATGATGTTCAGATACCAACTGGCACAACGCAAGAAGATGAGCCCGCAGCTCAAGAGGATGATTCGAACACAAATGAAGGCGAGCCAACTACACAACCCGACGACAATGAGGCAGAATAGCTGACCTCACAGAAACAAAATTAAAAAGCCCCTCAGCAATGAGGGGTTTTTTGTGGTTTGTGGTTTGACTGAAGGTTTCTAGCGTCACTGCTTGAATTTTACATTTGTTAGTTTAAAATATAAAAAAGTGGTATTTCTAACATATTCAAAAATATGCAAAACGATCCTCAACTACAAAATAATTCTTTAAACGAATGGTTAAAAATTCTAGGCAAAGGCATGGTAACCATTCCCAAAGCCTGGCGAGATGAACTCAATCTGCAAGCAGGGGACGTCGTGAGAGCAACTAAAAAAGGCAATAAAGTCATCATCGAAACGACTGCCGCCACAAACCCAGTCCCTTATCGAGTATTCTCTGACAAAGAAATTGACTCATTTCTTGCTGAGGATACTATTCCAACTGAACTTGCCAAAAAAATTACATCTCTAGCCAAAACTCGAACATGAAGTCTGTCTACTTCGACTCTTCAGTGATAATCTCGAGCATGCTTTCTGCTAGTGGAGGTTCAGCTGCACTGACCAGCTTAGTTCGAAGTAAAACTATCCGAGGAATTATCACAGAAACAATTATTGACGAAGTTTTAGTAAAAGCTGATAAAATTGGTGTATCAAAAACAGAAATAAAACAATACATTGCTGAGCATTCTTTTCTTGTCAGAAGAGCGCTCTCTCAACAAGATATACGGCCCGTCCTTAATCAAATGCTTGATGCCAGAGATGCACATGTCCTGGCAGGTGCTCTACTAACCAATGCTCAGTATCTCGTCAGCTTAGACAAAAAACACATTCTGCATCCTGATATTAAGCGCCACTTCCCTCAGCTCATCATCCTTACTCCAGGAGAATTTCTTCAACATATTCTTGCCGATCAAGAAAAATAAATACCAACTCAGAAATAAATACCAGCCCAGCAGTTTTACTAGCTCGCTAGCTTTCTCAAAACCAACTGCAACTCATCAATTCCCTCTCCAGTTGCTGCACTGATGGTCAAAAGTTGTGACTGATGATCCACAAAGCGCTTCTTAATGGCCGCTACTTGCTCGGCTGAGTAGAGGTCTGTTTTATTTAACACTAGATAGGTATCCTTGCGATCAAGCAGCGTTGTATCGTATTCGTTTAACTCATGACTCAATTGTTGAAATTGCTGCCAGACATGCTCAGCGATCTGCTCGGCAGGCAGCTCAGCATAGAGATCGCTTTCTGAAACACTCAGCACAAATAGCAGCGCTTTTGAGTGCTCAATATGGCGCAAGAACTGATAGCCCAGTCCTTTGCCTTCACTTGCACCCTCGATCAACCCAGGAATATCCGCCAGCACCAATTCTTGCTTAGTCTGTTCATCTCGCCAGATGCCGATGTGTGGCTCACGCGTTGTAAACGGATAATCTGCCACTTTTGGCCTCGCACTGGTTAGTCTGGACAAGAGCGTGCTTTTTCCCGCATTTGGCAGTCCAACAAAGCCAATATCTGCCAATAGCTTCAGCTCAAAAAAGACAAACCGCGCTTCCCCATTGGAACCAAACTCAGCAAACATAGGAGTTGTTTGAGTTGAACTTTTGAAAAAATCATTGCCTTTGCCGCCAAAACCACCCTGACAGAGGGTAACTTGGTCGCCCACTTTCTGAGCTTCCCAAATGGCGCTCATGCCCTGCTCTTGAGGTTCGAAGCGATTTTGGACACGTACTTCATCAACTTTCTCAGGATCTAGCAGCTCGTCATCTGGTCGAGATACCTGTTGCTCCTGCAGCGGCTGCCCTTCTTTTTCAACCCAGTACTTGGTGAGCCGGACCTGCTTTGCCTGGGTGCGCTGACTCAACCCCGCTCCCCGCAGCCGCCGAATATGACCCGACTCATTTTCCGTCACCTGCCAAATGATTGTGCCCACTGGCACCTCAAGGACAAGATCCTCTCCCTTAGCACCGGTCATGTTTTTCTTACCACCGTCTCGACCGTGCTCTGCCTCAAATTTCTTCTTACCAGCAAAATGCTTGAGAGTTGTCAGGGAATCAACAGCTCTAATAATAATCGAGCCACCATTACCACCATCTCCGCCATCAGGTCCACCCTTGGCCACGCGGTACTCACGGCGGAACGACACTCTGCCGTTGCCGCCAGCACCACCCGCTAAATATAAACCAACCAAATCTGTCATCATGTCAGTATTGTACCAGGCTTTAGCGGTAAAAATTAAGTGGTTGAAGTTAATAAGTAACATGTTACTATATACACATGCTTACCAGACGAACAAACCTTCTGCTTACTAACGCCGATTACCTTGGTTTATCGCAATTGGCCAAAAAAGAGCAAGTATCTCTTGGTCAGATTATTCGCAATGCCATCAAGTTTACCTATCGTCACCAACTCACCAGCAATAAAAACAAGCAGGTGCTTTCTAAAATCGACGCATTAGCTAAAAAAGTGAATACCAAGCAACTTGATTATCGCTCATTAGTTACAGAGGGACAAAAATAGTGCCCAAAGGTAAACAGCCAAATGTAGCAGTGGTTGACGCCTCGTTTGTACTGGCAAGACTACTTCCAGGTGAACAAAAAAATAAAAAAGTCTTTGACTCGTTTGACCAATTTGAATCTGGAAAAATCCAGTTCGTGGCGCCAATGTTACTCAAGTACGAAGTTTCGAATGTCTTCAGGACATTAGTTACTCAATCGCGTCTAACACCTACAATAGCCACAGCCATCCTGGAACAATTTCTCCAATTGGACATTCACTATACAGACTGCAACTTTTCTACAGTACTCTCACTAGCTATGCAAAACAAACTGACAGCATACGATGCAAGCTACCTCTACCTAGCCAGACACCTGCGTGCTCCTCTCATGACGCTTGATGTAAAACTAGGTGCGGCTTAGTAACGCCACACGTACCAAATCAAAAAATATCTAGTGTTTTAATTCAAAAAGTCTAGCGGATTATGCAGCACTCCACCTTGGCGGATTTCAAAATGTAAATGAACTCCTGTGGAACGCCCAGTGGTTCCCATCTGACCAACCACGTCGCCACGATTAACTCGCTGGCCATCTACAACCTGCACTGTACTCAAGTGTGCATAGAGCGTTATGTAGCCGTTGCCATGATCGATCAAGACTCGATTGCCATACCCAGAACTATCCAGCCAACCAGAACCAATCACCACTCCGCCGTCCGCAGCCAGGATTGGACCACCAGCAAGATTAGAAATATCAATCGCTCGATGGTAGAACCGATAGCCCTGAGAAATTTGCCCCGCCGCCGGCCAGACAAATGATCCAGTCGCCGTCACCGAACCCGCATCAGGAGTTAAAATAGCTGCCCGACGCACTGGCTGCTGAGCCACTGCTCGCTGCTGCGGTGGTTGTCCGTCCGGCACCATCAAGTACTGCCCAGCTGCTAATTCAAATGTTTCGTCATTGAGAAATTCATTAAACGGATAGTCAACAATCAGCTGAGCTTGAGATTCATCTAGTCCATAGCGACGTGCTACTGTATAGATTGTCTCTCCCCGCGCTACTTGATGTCGCACTCCGTCCACTGGCAAAATACCCAGCTCCATGCCCGGGCGCAGTGTTGTTGATTCAGTAATATCATTTTCCCAGAGGATCGTTGTCACCTCAAGACCGTACCGCTCTGCAATGTCAGATAAGGTTTCGCCATCCGTCACAGAATGAGTGATAATCTCACCGCCGCGAAACTGACGCACTGCCTCGGCTTGCTGAGTATAGAAACTCGAGCCATACGCAGCCGAGGCCAATACTCCCCCGCTTTGCTCAGCAGTTTGTTCATCCTCTTCAAGAGAGAAAATTACCGGTCCCACCAAAATCACCAAAAAGATCAATCCAATTGTACCCAAATGCAAAAACGGCCTGACATACCGACCACGCTTACGATACAAAATATCCACCAAACTGTCCTTGAGATTTTCAAAACGACCAAACCAATGGTATCCGCGCCGGCGGATATAACCAGACAAAAAACGACCAAATTCGGAAAAATCCTTCAACCACTGAGGCGTGCGCGGCTGAAATCGGAGTACTTTCAAGGAAAACATAGTCCTCATTGTATCACTAGTTGTACCAAAAAGTCGTCAAACCAAACTGCCCGACTCGATCTACAACACGCTACAACACGATCGTAGACATTCTTAACAGCTGCAGCATCTTTACTGGCGATCTTTGAGTGAAGCCAAAAAGTCTTTGTTAGATTTACTTTTCCTGAGCTGCTCAATAAGAGTGGATGTGCGATCTTCGCGATCAATCATGTCAAGCATTCTATGTAAGGTTGCTACAGACTGATATGCCACACCATCGATCAATAAATCATCTCTGCGTGTTCCCGATCGCTGCACGTCAATTGATGGATAAATTCTGCGCTCTGCCAGGCGACGATCCAGATGCACTTCCTGATTGCCCGTACCCTTAAACTCCTCATAAACCAAATCATCCATCCGGGATCCAGTGTCTACCAGCGCTGTGCCAATAATGGTCAATGAACCGGGAACTTCAAAGTTGCGCGCCGCGCCAAAAAATTTCTTAGGTGGAAAAAGTGCAGCTGGGTCAAACCCTCCTGAGAGCGTTCTTCCAGAAGTAGGAATAGACAAATTGTAGGCTCGAGCCAACCGAGTAATCGAGTCAAGCAAAATTAAGACATCTCGACCCATCTCGACCTGCCTTTTAGCTTTCTCTAACGCCAGCTCTGCTACTCGACACTGATCTTCTGCAGATTCATCAAAATTGCTGGCAGCTGTCTCACCGTTACCATCGGTGATTGAGGAAATGTGACGCTTGATATCAGTCACTTCTTCTGGTCGCTCACCAACCAAGACTGCCATAATGTGAATTTCGGGATGATTGGCGGCTACGCCAGTGGAAATTTCTTTAAGTAACGTAGTTTTTCCTGCCATTGGTGGAGATACGATTAAACTGCGCTGTCCTTTACCAATCGGTGCAATTAAGTCGATCATCCGCATTGATAGCGGTTCTTCGGAAGTTTCTAGCTTAATTTGTTGATCGGGATACACTGGCGTGAGGGAGCGAAACTTAATTCGATCCATATTCATCACCTCTTTGGCTGGCATGCTATTAATCTCATCTACCTGGAGCAGACCCCAGTAGCGCTCATTTTCTTTCGGTTCGCGAGCTGGACCGGTGACAACATCCCCTGGACGTAGTCGAAATCGACGAATTTGAGAAGTAGAAATGTAGGCATCACCTTCATCACCATCGCTGAGATTGACGCGCAAAACACCGTGCCCATCTCGAGAGGTGTCAAGTACGCCAGTGATAGTTGTGCTTGGTTGGTCTTGGGAACGACGACCCGCATGCCCACTAGTAGCGTACCTATTGGTGTTGGCGGAATTTTCTGAGCTGGCATGTGTTGTCGAGCCTCGAGAATTACCATTGAGCTTTGAACCAGTAGTTGAGTTAGAGAGATTTTTGGTTTTAGTCATAACATGAGAAGCTGCGGTACGCAGTGATTTTTCCTTACTTTCGACTCCAGATGTATCTTCATCTGCAGAGCTTGAATTATTTGAAGAGCTGTTTTTTAAAGGAACGACGGGAATATGTTTAGCTGTGGAACTCGCTTGAGACTCATCCACTTCGTCTGCAGCCCGAGATTTTCGGCCTGCCAAAGATGCTTGTTTTGGCATAGGAGAAATACTTACAATACACTATTAATAATAAAATACTTAAAATCTAACACAATACAAAATCTCGGTGAGTACTGACTGTTGCAAATTACTGAAAAAGCAATGCAGTAGCTTGAGGATAAGCGAATTGTGACATGAAGCGATGATTTTGTCAATAAAGTGTCCTGGTCACGGACATTTGGCACAAACGTGCTCATCCTTTCTGTTGTCCTGGACACAGCGAGCGGGGGTCAAGATGGCATCCATTTCGAAAACACGCATTTTGAAAAACTGCTCCGTTCCAGAAAGCATCGTGACTTATTCATACAACGCTACTTTAGTCATGGGTCGCTCCACAAATCTCGACACGCTCTTTTGAGAAAAGATTGATTCTCTTTAGAGTAATTTGACCTATTTAACACACTTTCTTTGCTATCCTACTTCTTGATATGCTTATAAAGACGTGCAACGACATTACCCGCACGCTACTAAACCAGACCGGCGCCGGAGAGCGTTGGCGCTGGTCATTTTTCTCATCCTGCTCTTCTTCTTGGGAGTGGTAGTATTTTTGGTGCTTCGAGGTACTAATTGGTTTGGACTCGCTAATCAGTCTACTATTGTCTTTACTACGCAGACTTCACCAGATGAGCCCCCTACTTCAGGCTCTACCGTTGCTCCTGACGTCGATTCAGACGATGCTTTCGCCACACTACCTCCTCCCACTCCAAGCGAGCCAAGTGAGTCTAGTCAAATTTCTACCCCAGCCTTTGATCCAGATGCCTGGAACCTTGTCACAACTGACCAATTGACACCGCTGTCCGAGAAAGTTGAGAACATCGAGCAGCTTCTGGCGTTACTGCAAGCTTTTTTCGTCAATAACCAACTTGCCCACACCGCCTATGACGCCTACGCCAACCTGGGGCATTACAATCATCTCAATACCGTTCAGCCAAGCTCATTATTGACGCGCTCACAAATAGAGAATGAATTTTTGCGAAATGGCGCTGGTCTAGCAGACCTAGCAGAAATCAATCTAGCAGGACTTTCAAACGGTCAAATACTCGAGTGGGATGGCAGTGAATGGGTTGCAACAGATAATGAAGGCACCACTTATAGTGCTGGAGATGGCTTAACACTTGACGGGTCTACATTTCAACTTGGAGGCAACTTAAGTCAAAATACGGCGATAACCCTAGGCGGGTTCGATCTGGCGTTTACCGGTGGCAACGTGGGAATTGGAACGACGAACCCGGCGAGCGCACTTCATGTAACCTCATCCGCACGCTTCGGCGGCAATGTGCTATTTGAGAGCACCACTACTATGGGTGGTCTGACGTATACTTGGCCCACATCTGAAAGCAGTGGCTTTATTTTGCAAACTGATGGAAGTGGCGGCTTGGCTTGGGTCGACCCATCTGCTTTACCTGGAGTCTCGAGTGGTCAGTGGACTATTTCAAACGGGGCTCTACATCCATTCAACAACACTGTTGACGTATTAGTTGGTGGCAATGCCACAGCTTCGGCGGGATTTCGGGTTGTAGGTTCTGGGTCGGCTATGGGGGATGTGCATGCCCGCCAATTCATTGACAAGGCAGATACTGATTACTTCCTCTGGCCAAGTAACAGCGGCGATGCGGGTGCGCTGGCAGGCAATTTAGGTATTGGCAGCACGCAACCAAATTTCAAACTTGATGTAATTGGCACTGGTCGCTTCAGTGGTGCTTTACAACTAGATACGCTGGCGAGCGGCAGCACCGACACTGTTTTGACTCACAGTTCCGGAGTAGTTCAACAACGAACTATAGATAGTCGTGTTTGGAGTCCTTCAAGCTTAGTTGATGGTTCTGGCACAGCGGGACATGTGTCGTACTGGTCGAGTACAAATAGTCTAAGCTCAGAACAATTTTTGTCTACAGTACGAGGCGGCTTAGGCGCGAACGTCACTGCCGGAGGTGCAGGCGAATTATTGTACTCTACAAACACCACTAGCTATGACACTCTGAACGCTGGAACCTCTGGACAAACACTCATTTCTGGAGGTGCCGGAGCACCTGGTTGGGGCACGCTAGGACTGACATATGGTGGAACCAACGCCAATTTATCTGGAGTAGCTACAGGAGGCTTGATTTATGCTGATGGAGTTGGTTTAGCAGGCACTGCCCCTCTTACTGGCGTACTCAAAGGCAATGGCTCAAGCGCCCCAACCGCTATGACAGGTAGCGCCGATTATGTCACGCGCTGGACAGACGCCAATACCCTGGGAACTGGCGTGCTGTATGACAATGCGACCAATGTTGGTATTAACACTACCAATCCCCAGTTTCGACTAGAAGTCATTGGCACTGGTCGTTTTTCTGAAGTTCTTACGCTGGGTACTCAGGCCACAACCACTGACCACGCCGTACGTGCCGATCGTGCTATAAGTGCTGGCAATGGCCTAACCGGTGGAGGCAATTTAACTGCAGATCGCTCTTTTACTATCGATTCTCCCACTTGTACGAGTACTGATAAGTTGCAGTGGAATGGCACAGCCTTTGTTTGCAGCACTGATGTTGATACTGATACTTTTTTGGGGTTAACAGATGCTCCAAATAGTTACACCTCAGCAGGTTTTCTCGTTCGCATTAATGCTAGTACTGACGGTTTGGAGTTTGTGGATCCTTCAACAGTTGGTACTAATTTCTGGAAACGCATCGCCGGAAATCTCTCACCCACCACTACCAACGACACAATTTCCGCCACCTCTTCTGCTGCTACAGTAGCCACCTTTACTGCAACTGGTTCTAACCTAGCATTGAGAGCTGGAGGTAGCACCGCGAGCACAACTCTCAATATTTTAGCTGATGGTAACGTCGGCATTGGCACCAACTCTCCCAATAATCTACTGGACGTGCAGGGCGGTTCAGGAATCGTTGCGCAATTCTCAGGTCGGGTGATCGGCGCGGATGCTGTCAACACTGATGAATTCATTACCCTTGGCCAACTAAACACTTCCACCTATTGGCAAAAAGTTGCTGGAGTGTTGTCGCCATTTTTAGCCGAACCCCTCGCAGCCACTTCTTCTGCAACTACTGTGGCTACCTTTACTGCTGATGGATCAAATGATGCAGCTCAGATTGGAGGAGTAAGTTCGTATGTAACTATAGATGCTTCTGGAAATATCTTGTTTACCAATGCAAGTGGCTCCACTATAGATGCTTCTGGGACACTTAGTATTGGTGGTACTACGCAGACTGGATTAGTGTTGGGTCGTTCTACAGTCTCCACGCGTATTGCTAATCTTACGACTGATGGTGTGGTCTATACATCAGGGAGTGATGGAACACTAAATACTGAGGCTCAGTTGGCAATAGCCCGTGGTGGTACTAATAGTACTGCTACTCCCACAGCTGGTGCAGTAGCGTATGGAGATGGCTCAGCCTACGCCTTCTCCTCAGCTGGAACTACGGGACAACCACTGTTGTCTGGAGGAACTGGTACTCCAACTTGGGATACTCTGGGACTGGTCTATGGTGGCACCAATGCTGATCTGTCTGGGGTGGCGACGGGGGGATTGATATATAAAGGAGCGACTGCGCTCACCGGCACGGGTGCGCTTACCGGCGTACTCAAAGGCAATGGCTCAAGCGCTCCAACCGCTATGACAGGTACCGCCAATTATGTCACGCGCTGGACAGACGCCAATACCCTGGGAACTGGCGTGCTGTATGACGATGCGACCAATGTTGGTATTGGCACCACAGATCCCGCTACCTTTCGCCTCCAAGTTGCCGGCACTGTGGGTCCGCAAACAAATGATGCTCACTCACTTGGCTCTGATGCGTTGCGTTGGGCAAACGTTTATGGAGTACTCGGAGACTTCTCTACTTCAGTAACTACCCCTCTTGTCACAAATGCTGGCAATCTAACTCTAGCCGCCACTGGCACTAACAACCTCATTTTCCAAACTGACAGCACCACTCGCTGGACTGTCAATTCGAGTGGCGTCTTAGTCAGCAATGGCTCGCAAACAATTCAGACATCAACCGGAGCACTCACCATCGCTACAGGCGCTGGCGATGGCAATATTACTCTTTCTCCTGACGGAGTTGGAACCATCCAAGCAACTGCTCACTTCCTACCCAATGCAGACAACACGCTTGACCTCGGAGCTTCAGCGACTCGCTGGGCAAACATCTATGGCACCAACGTAATTGCTAGCGCCATGACTCAGAATGGCTTTAATGTCTGTGATGAAAGTGGTAACTGTACCAGTTCTGGCTTATGGGACAACAACGACAATATTTTGCACCCTAGAGGCCAATTAGCCAGTGTAGTTGACTTAGCACTGGGAGGTACTTCTACTGCTAGTGCCAATATTCACCTACTTGCGGATGGTTCAGCTGTTTTCAACCAACAAGGGAATGATGCTGATTTTAGAGTGGAAGCCAGTGGTCAAGCCAACGCTCTCTTTGTTCAAGGAAGTGATGGCAATGTGGGGATTGGGACGAGTAATCCTGCGCGTAAACTTGAAATTGCTGATTCTGGAGCTTTCCCGCTGAGCCTGTACAGAAGCGCCAACACTGCTCTGTCTGGGGTGGCCCTAGAATTTGCTCTACAAGATTCAAATAATGCTCGTCAAGTCTATGGTGACATATATGCCGGTATCACTACCAATACTGCTGGATCTGAGGATGGATTCTTAGGCTTTAGGACTGCTAGTGTTGGAAATGTAGCTGAAAGAATGCGCATCAACCCCACAGGGAATGTAGGGATTGGAACCACAGACACCGCTGACTTTAAATTGCAAATTCTGGGCAGCATTGGTCCACAAGCTAATGATACGTATGATCTTGGCTCTGCTGCTTTACGCTGGAGAAATGGCTACTTTGCAACCTCAGTAGATTCTCCGCTTGTTACCAATGTTGGAAACGTAGATATTTCAGCAACTGGTAGCAATCAGGTTCGTTTTATGACTGACAGCAGCGTTCGCTGGACAGTTAATTCAAGTGGAGTGCTAGTCAGCGCAGGATCACAGAGTATTCAGACTTCGACTGGTAATTTAACACTCGCTACTGGTGGTGGTAATGGCAATATTGTCTTAGCTCCCAATGGAACAGGACTTATTCAAGCCAATGCAGACCTACTTCCCAATACCGACAACACGCTTGATCTTGGCTCCGACTCACTTCGCTGGGCTGAAGCACATGCTACTAATTTTTATCAAAGTGGGAATCAGGTCTGCGATAATTCAGGTAACTGTTCAACTTCAGGACTCTGGCAAAACAACAGTAACGTTTTTCACCCAAGAGATGAGTTTGCTTCAATTGCTGACCTCGCCCTGGGTGGGACCGCTACTGCCAGTGCCAATATTCACCTCAGGTCAGATGGTCAGGGATACTTTGCGGGGAATGTGGGGATTGGGACGACGAGTCCAAACACCAAATTACATCTTTTTAGAAGTGGTGGGGAATCTGTTGCTACGATCGTATCGGATGAAAATGAATTAGCAGGAGTACGTATTGGGAGTCATAGCAGTGGAACTCGTGCCAAAGCAGGCATATTTTTCAATAGAAATGGATCATCATGGGATCGAGGCGATCTCGTATTTGCAACCAATAGCACCGCTGACGGCAGCCTTGCTGGTTTGTCTGATGCAAGAATGACTATCAAAAGCGGAGGCAACGTGGGGATTGGGACGACGGATCCGACTGCCCCACTTACCATTGGAGCGGCATCGACTACTCGCGATCTGAGAATTTTTACTGAAGTAGACGCACTTCCCTCTGGAGATGGTGCATTTATGGCAACGACAGGTGGAGGAGGTAGTGGTGTCTATGCTAATTTTGGCGCACTACTTATTAGTGCAAGAAATCAAAATACAGGTTCGAGTGAAGTGCATTTGATGACTAGTCAAACACCCAGGTTGTCAATTGTTCAAGGGGGCAATGTGGGGATTGGGACGAGTGATCCAGGTGAAAAATTAAATGTTGTTGATAATTCAACTGCATGGGCTACCGAGATTCAACAAGATAATACGGGTGGTGGTGGTCTTCATGTAAGTACAGCAGGAAGTAGTACGGATAGATGGGCGTTGAGGACAACCACTGGTGCAGGTACTGCTTTTGCTGTCAGGAATGATGGCAACGTCGGCATTGGGACGACGAGTCCGGCAAGGATTCTCCATACTGTAGGTGATGCGGTGAGAT
>JBBDKV010000020.1:0-19345 GCA_040879165.1 Patescibacteria group bacterium | reverse complement strand
GCGTAGACTTCCCAACCAGGAAAATAGAATGTGTACTCTGCAATTCTAACAGGTTCTTTGGCTGATATTCGATATTGTCTTTTAGTTGGAGTGTAATTGAGCAACTCAATCTCACCATCTCCCGCAATGATCGAAGACTGGACTTCTTTTTGAGGATACTCAGTTGTCACTCCTGACCAAATTGTATTCATAGTTGTGCTATGAATATTTACAGAAGTTTGAGAATATCTCTCTGGCGGATACAGTACAAAATTTTTACTGTATGTTTGGGGAATCCTCACCAAGGCTATGAATAGAATGAGTAAAAAGATCGCAGCTTTTACATATTTAATTCTGGCGAATAGTAAAGCTAACAATATAGGCGGAAATAATTGTAATAGCGACAACCATCGCCAAGGAAATTGAATACTAGATAGCAAAGGTACGTTATCGTACAAGAATTTTGAAACTGGTAGAGCCATTGCCAAAATCAGTACAAATAATCCCAACCAGAAAGCTATATATGCCCTATCTGAATAAAAATTCTTTTTCAAAAAAAGCAGCACAAAAGCAGTGAACATTATGACAAATTCAAGAAAACCAAACTGAAGTCTATTCTCACGTATTCCCGTAGTAGTTGGATCAAAATACTCCCACCGCTCCGTAATCAAGGACTTGACACCTAGATACTGCTCTGCGCCAATTTGATTTTGAGCACTGCCCTGATAAAAATATTTTAACTCTAAGACTAGGGGAAGCAGGTAGTACCCTCCAATTAATACTCCGGCGAATAAAAACACGGCTGCACTAGCTACAAATCTAAAATTACTTCTATTTTTCCAAAAAAACCAAATAAACATACCTGCAATCAATGGTACTGCAATGAAAAAAATCATAGGATGAGTGAGCACTAATCCAGCCATACCAGCTGTCATAATCGGCAATCCTATTCTCTTTTTTCTCTCAAAAAAAACAACAAGCCCAATAAGTGTAAGAAGAATAAAAAGAGGCGCAATTAATTCAGGCAAAGCCCCTCTAATATAGGTATTGAGAAAGCGATATGGCGCCACATTAAATAAAGCAGCGCCAGCAAAAGCTGGCCATTGACCTACATATAAACGCAAAAAAGCGTACATCGCCCAAACAGTGCTCACCAAAATAAAAGTAAGTAAAATGTTATATGCAGTAATAATGTTGCCAGTTATGAGAAAAAACACCGCTCCCAAATAATTTGTCGTCTGATGAGCAATTTGCCCGAGCGGATAACCGTAGTTAGCCACTGAATCTGACCAGCTGACAGGGAGTGAGCCCGCGCGTATTGACTGAGCAAAGCTGTCCATTGTCACTAAATGAGCCCAACCATCAAAAGTTTGAGGCTGACTTGAAAAGAGCCATGCGTCAATCACTAAAATACATGCTAGAATCGTCAATGTTACCAAAAATGCAAATTCTCGCTTAAGATTAGCTATCATCATGACAAAATTATATCCTATCCAAGCTACATTCAGTAACAGTCTTTTTTTACTTATTCTTGTATTATTTTGTTTTATAGCATTTGCAATGCTGCATCCTCGTTTTAGAAATCTTTGGGACACATCTCATCAAACTGAGTACATCCAAGATTTTACTGAAAAAACTGAAGCAGAAAATCAAGTTGATCTTAAAGAATACTGGAAAATTCGTGATCTGACTTCTACTAGTTTTCTCCGCTACAATCCAGCTATACTAGAGCCACACTCAATACTAAAGTTTAAGTCAATTGACAAACCTAAATCATTGCTTTTTACTTTTGAGAGTTCTGTTTTAAGTAGTAAAGAAAGCCTAATACATAGTGAATCTGTCACAGAATTGTGGAATGAATACTCAGACTCGTATCATAATTCTGCAAAAATACTTGTTGAATCAGATTCAGTATTATTAGCAAAGTATCCGTCAACGAACAGCTACTCGCTCAAAAGCCTGCATTCCTTTGATGAATTTAAATCTATGCAAGGATTAATAGATTTTGAAGGTGTTGACAAGATTCTCAACCCAGAGGACTGGCAGTGGTTAATTGAGACTGAGTTTAGGGGAGAAAGAAGTGATTAACTTCGATCAACCACTCTAGTGTGAGTATCTGTGGAATGCGAAGTTGAGTGGGCAAGCTTCGGCCGCAACGTCGGAAACGCAATCACCTCACGAATCGACCAAGTGTTAGTTAAAAACATTACCAGTCGGTCAATACCAATACCAATACCACCCAGCGGAGGCATGCCGTACTCCATGGCTTCTATAAATTCTTCGTCCAACGGATGCGCTTCCTCATCTCCATCGCGCATATGCTGCTGCTCATTCTCAAAACGATCGCGCTGATCAAGCGCATCAGTAATCTCACTCCAGCCATCCATAAGTTCTTTACCCGCAATATAGCACTCAAAGCGCTCAACAAAATCGGGGTCATCACGATGCTGCTTGGCAAGCGGACTGACTTCTTTGGGATAATCGATAATCCAAGTTGGCTTAATTAGATGAGGTGTCACTGCGTGATCAAATAATTCAAAAATTGCTTTGCCTCGGTTAAAATCGCCAGTCATCCCTATCTCACGCTCTTTCAACGTAGCCCGCAGCTGCGCATCATCAAGCTGCTCAACATCAAGTTCCAGGTACTGCGCAATTGCGTCAACCATTCGAATTCTTGGCCAAGTATCGCTCAAGTCAATATCCGTCTCGCCCACTTGGAGTGTTGTGCGATTATGTAATTTTGTTACCAAATGCTTGAGTAATCCTTCAGCAACATCCATCATCCGATGATAATCAGCGTATGCCTCATACCACTCAATCATAGAAAATTCAGGTTGATGCGTTTGATCAATTCCCTCATTGCGAAAGTTTCGGGCTATTTCAAAAACTTTTTCATATCCTCCTACCACTAGCCTTTTCAAATAGAGCTCGGGAGCAACTCTCAAGTAGAAATCTGTATCAAGTGCGTTCATATGCGTGGTAAATGGTCGAGCGTTGGTGCCACCATAGAGTGTTTGCAATACTGGTGTTTCCACCTCAATAAAATTATGCTGATCCTGCAAATAACGACGAAGCTCCTTGACAATAAGCCAACGCGCATCGAGCACTGTGCGTGCTTCAGGATTAATCAACATGTCTAGATAGCGCTTGCGAAAACGAAACTCTTTGTCATCTGTGGCGTTCCATTCTGTGGGAAGCGGACGAAGTGATTTACCCAAGAAAGTAACAGTTTCAGCAAGAATAGTTAACTCGCCAGTTTTACTCGTTTTAACCTCACCACTAACACCCAAAAAATCCCCAGTGTCAATTAACTCAAACAGTGAAAAATTATTTTCTCCAATACTTTCTTTACGAATCATAACCTGGATTTTTGCTGTGGAATCTGCTAAATCAAGAAAAATTAATTTTCCGTGCGGTCGCAGCGACACAATACGACCTGCAGTTTGTACCGACTGACCCTCAGCTTCACGAGCCTGAGCAATTGTTTGTTTTTTATCAAAAGAATGCGGGTGCACAACAATGCCACGCTCTTCAAGCTGAGTTCTCTTGTCTTTTTTAGCTTGGAAGGTTTGATCAATGCGTGACATATCTCCTTAAAAAACTGCCTTGAAACAGTCAAGTTATTATATACAAAAAAAATGAAAAATGACATCTTAAATAAGGACATTGACCTCAATGCAATCAATGTCCGACCTCTGCTCTTACCGCTTCAATGCTTTGGTAATATCTTTTTTGCGAAGGCGCAAGGACGCCGGCGTCACTTCGAGCATTTCGTCAACAGCGATCAGTGTCAGAAAGTCCTCAAGGGATGGCTTACGTGCTGGAGCAATAACGACGGTTGAGTCTGAGCCAGAGGCGCGCATATTTGTCAATTTTTTACCTTTTGCCAAATTAATAATCATATCCTCAGCACGACTGTTAAAGCCAATAACCTGACCTGGATACATTTCATCGCCTGGATTAACAAGAAGAGTAGTGCGTTGTTGCGCCTTGCCAATTGCATAGGCAGTAGCCGAGCCTATTTCTTGAGCAACAATTGCACCACCTCGATGCCACTCAGCATGCTCTCCTACCGGACGGAACTCTAAAAAGGTACTATTCAAAACACCCTCGCCCGATGTACTTGTCAATAATTCACTGCGGTAGCCTATCAAATTACTTGTCGCTATTTCATATTCAAAGCGCACTCCGTTTCTAATGTGATGCATGTTTTGCAGTTTTGCACGGCGCTGAGACATACCAGTCGTAATTGTACCGGTGTAGGTATCTGGAACCTCAATCACCACATTTTCCCACGGCTCACAGGTCATG
This sequence comes from Patescibacteria group bacterium, assembly GCA_040879165.1. Lineage (GTDB taxonomy): Bacteria > Patescibacteriota > Microgenomatia > UBA1400 > PJMF01 > JBBDKV01. Next base: position 15,055 of record JBBDKV010000020.1, on the reverse strand, counting down.
CCGTCTATAGTTTTCAACACCACCTCTGGACGTGATAGCGAAAACTCATAGCCTTCGCGTCGCATAGTTTCCACTAAAATTGCCAAGTGTAACTCACCCCGACCCACAATAGTAACGCTCTCGCCGGATTCTTCTGGAATGACACGAAGACCAACATTGGTTTCAATTTCTTTAGCCAGTCGATCACGCAGCTGACGTGAAGTAGAAAACTCACCTTCTCGACCAGAAAATGGCGAAGTGTTGACAGAAAGACGCATCTTAACAGTGGGCTCACTGATTGATAGACCAACCAACGGCATCGGATTAGTAACATCTGCAATCGTGTCACCAATTTTTGGTTTTTCAATTCCTGACACTGCTACGATATCTCCAGCAGCAACTGAGGTAATAGGCTCACGATGTAAACCATTGTGGGTAAATAAGTGCTCAATAGTAGCATTTTTAGTTTCTCCAGTTTGGGAAACAAGCGCGATTCGCTGTCCTCGAGAAATCGTGCCTTGAAATACCCGACCGATCACAATTTTGCCAATATGATCATCCCAATCTAAAGAATTCACCTGCATTTGCAGTGGTGCATCAGGATCACCACCAGGAACGGGAATAGTTTCTACAATTGTTTCAAACAATGGCGCCAGAGTTGTGCTATCGGTAATTTTTAAAGAGTGATCTTCCTCTTCTTCGATTTTTCGACCAACAATGCCCTCAAGTCCACGAGCATATAAGACGGGAAAACTGAGTTGATCTTCATCAGTAACCAGACTCAAAAACAAATCTGCCACTTCATTCTCAACTTCATTAGCCCGCTGATCTTTGCGATCAACTTTATTTATAACCACCATCATTTTCAAGCCCATTTCAAGTGCCAGACGCAACACAAAGCGAGTCTGAGATAATACTCCCTCTGCCGCATCAATCAGCAAAATGCAACCATCTGCCATGTTCAGCACGCGCTCTACCTCACCAGAAAAATCAGCGTGACCCGGGGTATCAAGAATGTTAATTTTATACTCTTCCCAGAAAACTGCGGTATTTTTAGCTAGAATCGTCACGCCGCGTTCCCGCTCGAGTTCGTTTGAATCTAAGATGGTAGTTTGCTGCAGTTCTTTTTGATGATCGGCAAACACTTTGGTTTGCTTCAGCATGGCATCAACAAGACTAGTCTTGCCGTGATCGACGTGAGCCACGATGGCGATATTGCGAATTTTTTGTGCTGACATACCAATCTATTCCGGCACCTATACGTATGTGCGTACTTTCATTTTTTCTCCTCTGGGAGGGAAGCAGTTATTATAAGCTAAATTAATACAAATTCCTAGACTCAAAGTTGAAGCTGTATAGAATCAAAAAAACAGTCTAGTAACTAAGTTGAGCAACAAGTTGCAGCTTTGCAGCCCGTGACTGCGCTTTAATGAAACTCTCCCGTTTCGATGCAGCAGACCTATTAAAAAAAATTTCAAAATAGACAATTTCAACTGGACCATGCATTCGAGTGTACCGCGCGCCTTTGCCAGAATTATGAAGCAGCAATCTATGACAGATATTTGTTGTTATACCAGTATAAAATGAATTGTTTGCACATCTTACGATATAGAGCCACCACACTGAGATGTCTTGAACGACTACTGAGTTTTTCATTTCTTAAAATTTTTTTTAACAACGCTTTGTAATTCTTTACTTCGTATCAAGACATACAGCAGGATGCCAAAGCTCAAAATCATCTGTAGCAGCAACGCTGCAATTATATAACTTGGCTCAATGTTCAAGTATCTGAGGGAAAACCCAGCATAAAAGTAAGCATCTAAAAATAGCAGACCAATTCCGATTATTGCGCTGATCACGCCAAGATTACATTCTTGCCAGAGATTTTTTAAGTGTGTAATCATTATTTTATATTTCTACTTCAGTATACATGCGCCACCGTGTGTCGTGAACAAGTTGATTTGGCTGTTGTGACACTCTGAAACGAGATTCTTACGTTACTTACCAGCAAGAAAATGAAAATTAGGCTGTGTTGTTGAAAAGATTGCACAAAGTTCGCAACGTGTATGCAATTTGTTATCCTAAAGAACTCTATAAGTACAATTATAGTTTATGTGGATGATTTTCTCCCCTGGGTAGTCGATCTCTTCGCTCAGATTTTTGATTGTTGTTTTTTTAGATATATTGGCGGAGCAAGTGGGTCTGGAACCAGTGTGTCCCATAGCCACTTGCACCTAGCAGAGGAAATTGTACTAGAAATGGGACAAATCGGACACTATAAAAAGGGGGTGTCTTGTTTTTGAAGCTCTATTATCTTATTATTTTTACCAGAAGCAAATGATCTTATTTGATATTCTTTGTTTGGGTTTCCACCCAAAATTAATAAAAGGGGAACTTCACAGTCATAATTTGGGTTTGCTTTGATTTCTTTGATTGCCTCAAAATCATTTCCACTTGGAGTTGGCTTAGCAAAAGGGTGAAAATGCCACTCTCCGAGATAATATCGCCTATAAGGCCAAAGCTTTTTGAAGAAATTCAACAAACCTTCCATGCCTCTTACAAAAGTAAAACCACTTGATTTTGAATCATTGGGTTTTTTTGAAACTTGAGTAACTATGGCTTGATCTAGTTCGTCACTGTAATAACCAACCAATACTCCTCCAGTTTCGTTCCTTCCACTTTTTAGACATTCATCCAAAATGATATCTAATGCGTTTTTCCGAAGAACTAACTGATACCGGTTGTCTTTAGATGAAAAGTGTTGATCTTTCATAAGCTGTCTTTAATTATGCCTGAAAAACTTCCATCGTCGTCACTAATTATCTTATAAGTTGAAACGCCATCAATCGCGTCACAATTTACTCCTTTTTCGATTTCTTTTACAGCAATTCCTGACCAAATGGTAACATCATCAAATCTGCCTGGAAATGCAGGATGCCAACAACCTATACCTTCTTTTGGAAGTTTAAAACCAGGATGTTCTACATAATCTTTTTCACCCCAGGGGCTTAGCTGAGTAGTGAAGTCTTGATATGAAAAATCATGAATTGAGCCTTTTTTGTAAACAAATAACTTCTGTAAATTAATTCCAAATGAGAATGAATAAAACTGGATATCATTTTCAGGCCAATTATAATTTTCAATCGCACTTAATACTTCATCACTACCAGTACAATCAATAACGATATCAATATCTTCTGGTACTTTGGTGGGAAAATACTCATTTATACCCTTAGCGCTAGCATATGGGATAGCATTATTTACTCGTTCTTGTAATGCAGATGCCTTTCCTTCACCGACATCATCCACGCCCAGAGAATGTCTGACGAGGTTTCCACCCTTTAATACATCTCCATCAACAAGGGTAATATTTTTGACACCTAACTTAGCGAGTTGCTCAACCAATACTGATCCTAGTGCTCCAGCACCGAGAATCAAAAATGCCATGGAAGTAATTTGCTCGTCGAGCATTGACCTTCTAGAAAACTCTTCAAGACTCCAATTTTCTGTTTCCACCCACCTTAAAGATAGGTCATTACGTAAGACCTTTAAGTCGTTTCGCCATCTTCCAATTTGGTTAGTTCTGAAACCATTTGGTGGTTTGGCTTCATTTGAGGATAGAGTTGGTAAGCGAATTCCAAGCCAATGAATTTGGCACGACTTTCCACCTACAAATTCTGGAATGGGAAACCCGACTAACAACAATGGATTTTTTGAGCTTCGTAAGGTGTCTGCTAGGGTCTTGATTGATTCAGCTAGATCAATATTTTGAGCACGTAATACGTTTTTCAATTGGTCAAAGGTCTGAGGAAGTTCCCATTGTGAAAAAACTGGGACTTCATTAGCTAATACCCAGATTCCCAGGATTCCATTTCCTAAATTTAATGGTATTTTTTCACCCCACTCATACTTTAAAGGTTCCTTACCTACCTTAAAAAAGGAAACTACATCTAAATTATTTTTTTTACCAATAGAAGTAAAGTAAAAAATACCACTTTTTCCAAAGTGATGTGACCAGAAACCAAAGGTTTTGCTATCCTCCGCAGTAACCAAGATGTTCGACAGTTTGGTTGCTGGTATAGGAGGTACTTCAAAAGGATCCCCAGGAGGAATAAGCATATTTTGAGAAGCAAGATGGATCCAAGTCATTAGGCGTTCTATATACCACCTCAATCTGCCCGGAGCAGATCCAAATGGCTCCTCAACAGAGTTGTCTCGTCCAACAACTTTGAGCGGCTCTTCTAAACAGGGAGCACCCGTTCTCCATTGGATACCATCTACTGTGTTTTGGTTGAATTCTTGATGTAAGTAAGTATGTTCTATACCGTTTTCTTTTGATGGGTAGATCTTTATTTTCCCTGCAGGATACTTTTCATGAACGAACGCTAACCAGTTTGTAGTAAATTTACCTTCAATTTGAGCATCTAGTGTCAGGCTAAATTTAATGTACCACTTATTTTTCTTATGATCGAATTGCCAATCATCAATAAGCTCATAACCATCAATATCTTCTAGAGATCGACGAGCTAAGAGAATATTGTCGTTCGGTTGGTCTTTTTCCATTTTTCTTCTTAAGCAAAACGTTGAGTTCGTTGTGGGGTAGTAGGATTAGACGGTGGAATAAAACCACCTTTGTTACTTGAGCCACCGCTATATTCAGGGAATCTTGTCCCCAAAAGACTACGCCAAAGATTGACTGACTTCTCAATATCGGTTTCATCTAGTGCTTCTCTAGCAATTTTTGCTGCTTCCTTAATACCAGAATAAAATTGACTGAAGTCGGTAGCAGAGATCCGTTTAAAAACATCATGTTCTGGGACACCATGATCTGGCAAAAAAGGGACTTCTTGCCTTGCAACTGTGTCTTGATAATTAGCGACTATTGCCTCAAGGCTAAATGTGAACCCTTCCGCCACGGAATCGATCATTTCTGGGCAGTTTGTTCCAATTAAATGCTCTAGCGGGTAACTTTTAGGATATTTTGGCAATTCTTCACTATGGATGCGGTGCCACCATTTAATGGCTTTTACAACGTTAACATAATGACCAGAGCACCTGGAATTCTTCTCCTGAGTCCATCGAATTTGCTCCAAAGGATGTGTTCTTGTCCATTCACGAACGTCTCTGTCGGGTATTAAAAGTGGAGATAACTTCCATTCTGCGGATGCTTTATAAACAAGATTTTCAATTTCTGTGATCATTCTGTCATCAGTAATCAAATTATTCTCAGCTGACTTATAGGAGGTTAACTCTACTTCAGACGGAGCTGAGGTAATTACCAAGTCAAGATCAACATAGCTCAACTCAATTGCAATGGATCTCCCATTGATTTGGTACTTGTCTTTATAGTGTTTTTCCAAAAAAGGTATGAATTTTTTTACTACTTCAACGGGGGTAATCGTATCGCTTGATAAATTTGTAACTACGATTAAATCAACATCAGCTCGATTGTCAGCATGAGGTCTAACAGCAGTCGCTCTTCTGTAGCTGCCTTGGAGAAAAGTTGCCACAATTATGTCCTTCAGACCATCATAAGCTAGCAGTCTGTCTCTCAACGTGATATGTCCCAGTTTAAGATCTTCAATGTGACTTTGTTGTAAGCTGATGCTAGACAAAAAATCATTAAAATATGAGTTAACTATTGCCATGTTTCCTTTCTTTAACAGCTCTTGAGCTCAAAATATTAAATACCCAACTTGCTAAAGTTAATGGGGAATTAGCATATGATCTCAAATCATATTTACTAAATTTTTCACTAGATATTTGCTTATTTGCATATGCAATTACAGGAATTAGTGGACCATTCTTTTCTAGATGATCAATTAAATCTTCCAACTTTTCTTTTGTTGTTTCGTCTAGATAAAAAACTATAAGATCAGGAGATCCAATTTTATTAGTTATCGTTTTTACTGATACCTTATTAAAACCTCTGTTTTCTAACACAGAAACAAGCTTTTCATTTATCCAGCTATGAAAACTTTTGGGTGATAAAATTAATATTTTTTTATGAAAACCAAATGATTCGTCTACAATAGACAGTGCCCATTGCTCTGCATTTTTCTTTAATTTATCCGAATTATTTAGTATCACTTCATTCAGTTTGTCTTCCGTCATTCTTGAAATCTTTATCCACAAACCCAAGTACGTACCTATGCCAATAAGACTTGGAACGACTAAAACTACTGCCAAAAATGCGTAAAAATTACTCCTTTCAGAGTCAACTCTTTCTTGGAAACTTTTTGTTTCTTCCCTGAGAAATTGGTATTGCTCTTTAATAAGCGCCAGCTCTTTGTCCACTATGGTGTCTTTTGCATAACTTGGTTGAGGACTCTCCTGTGCATAGGCATTCTTGACAAAAGTGAAAAGTGAAATTAGCAAAAATACACTAATTAATGCACATATACCCTTTGAATTCTTTAAACTCAGCTCAAACTTTTTTACCATTTGATTATCCTTTCTTAATCACATCTTCAGCTACGCCTTGAACTGAGATTTCTTCAAATACATAAATAGGTTTATTTGCAGGGTTATTAGACTCTGGTTCAAGAATGATATGCCCATCACCGCGTTTTAGTCTTTTAATAGTGGCGTTTTCACCAATCAGAGCAACTATTCTTTTCCCAAAATCAGGGCAATCCTGTTTTTTAACTAGAACATAATCACCATCGTCTATTGTTTTGCCATTAATACTCGTTGCATTCATACTGTCACCCACAGCCCTTAGAAAAAAATAATCATCGCTGTTACCTCTGAGGTCTCTTGTGTCATAAGGAATATAAGCTTCAATGTTTTCGATAGCTAAAAGTGGGGCACCGCAAGCAACGCTTCCCACCAATGGAATTTGCATTGTTCGGTCATCATCTGGAAGTGAAAGACCTCTAGATTTACTGAGATACCCCAGCTCTTTAAGGGAGTCTGTGTGCCTTTGAACTGAGCTTGTGCTTGTGTAGTTTAATACAGATCGAACTTGATCAAAAGTAGGCTCTTGACCAAGTTTTTGAGTTAAATCGATTATGGTAACTAAAACTTGCTTCTGCTTAGTAGTCAGATTTTTGTTCATACGCACTATTTTACGCATAAAGCGTAAAATGTAAAGAAGCAAGTTATATATGGATCAATCTACCTCTCTTTTCGAGGATGATCTCTGAGGAATTTTTGATTCTCAATCACCAAAAATACTGTTTCATAAACATACCCATTTCCATCTTTCAGATCTCTTCCAAAAGCATGTCTTAAAAACTGGAAGCTCAGATGATCGAAGAGAAGCGTTAGGAATGATAAAAACCAAATTTGTACTCTCCAATAAACAACTTCATATTGGTTAGCAGATGCAATAGACATCTGCCAAGAATTAGATATACTTTATTTACGGGGCGAAGGTCGTCTTACCTCTAAAAGACGTTACATGGTGCTACAGACCCGCCATCAATGGCGTAGAAAGGAGGTAAATATGCCTAAGCAAAACATAATTGCTAAGACAGGACACCGTGCTCCCAAGAGTGGACAATATCGTCCATCTGGAAGTCGTCGTGAAATAACCCTGAGCAAGGGTGATGTCACGCCACCAAATAATTTTGGCGTTCGTCAGAAGTTTGTTCTTGTTGACGAGACGAAACATAAAGGAAAATAGTGCAAGCTAGATGACTTTATTACCTTCGCCCCGTAATTGCTCACATTCAGAATAGCATTTTCTTAATTGCAATAACAAGCAGTCATCTTTTACAAGTTATTGAAATGCAAAATATTGAAATTGGATAAAATTAGCAAGCCCCAACAACCTATTCAGCAGTAGTAAGAAGGGCCTATCAAAACTTTTTGATTGTTGCGGAGGTGAGTGTACCAAGTTAGAACCTATTTCCTTAATAAGGATATATTAATTGCTAGTCATTGAATAAGGTAATTTGTTTTTCTAATCAAGCATTAACTCAGATGGATATTTTTGAGTGTTATTCTTGTAAGCAGCACCTTTAGAATATATCCTTAAATCTAAACCATTGGTAGAATTAGGTAGTGATTTTAGAAAGTGGATAGTTTCTCTGCCAAAATAAACTTCTTTTGTATTAAAAATGGTATCATCAGGTGTCTCTATGAATAACTTTAAAAAGTTAACTTTATTTAATGCACTAGCATATACCCATGCTGGTGGTCTGGGATTTATCTCATATAGGTAATATTCACCATCTTCTTCATTTTTTATAGTTTCAAATTCCATTATACAGTCATTAAGTCCTATCCCTTCACACAACTCTTTAATTGGATTAAACAAATTTTGATTAGTTGTTAGCTTACCAAACCAAGTAGCTCCATTTCCATCTAGCCCCACTTTCTCCATTTCTGTATAGGCAACAATTTTTTTGTTTTTGTATGTAATTAGGGCATTTATAAAGGTTCCTTTTATTTCTTTTTGAACAATGCATGAAATCTCACCGTTATTCCAAACATCACAAATCTTTTTTACAGCAATTTCTAACTCTTCGTCATTAGTAACTCTAATTGCTGCTTTTGTTAGTCCTTTAACAAAGACTGGATATTTAATCTTATTAGCAACTTCTTTTGCCTCATTCATGCTATTAATAACCTTAAATTTTGGCGTCTTTAATTTTTTAGGAAGAATATTAGTTAAGTTAACTTTTCTAATCTTTTTCAAAACATCAATGCTTGGAGCGATAAGATCAATATTAATAAAATCTAACTTCTCTTTTATAAAAGAAAATAAAACTGCTGTTTCATCATAGCAAGGAACTAAGTAATCAATATTATATACTTCTTTATATGTTATTAGTTTTTTGATTAAGTTATCAAGGTTTAAAGTTCTAATTTCTTCTAGAACAAATGTTTTTTCAAAGAGTTGAGACGTTGTTACAAAAGGTGTGTCATCAAGACCATAGATTTTATGACCAGCATCTTTCAAAGATCGAGCTACCCCCAATCCTGCTTGAGGACTATCAACAACTTTTAAATCAGTTACTAAAATATTTGCCATTTTATTCTCTCTCTTCTATATCTGGTATTTTACTAATGAAATTTGATGCTTGAGATAATGAGTAGGCTCCAACATTTGTTAGAACTATTTTATCCCCTACTTTAGGTTTGAAAGTAATTAGTTGATTTTCTAAAATTTTATCGACCTGCATACAGGAATTCCCGAAAATATTAATAGTATTAACTTGTCTTTCTTTATTAATTGGAAAATATTCAATTCCAAACTTTTTCTCCCAAAAACAAGGAAAATGCATTATGTTTGTATCAATTACAACATCAACGATATCTGACTCAACTAGTTTTGTTGATACAATGTTCGACTCAAGGTCAAATACATTTTGAACTAGGTTTCTACCAACTTCAGAAATAATTCTGAAGTTTTTACCAAATTTATTTGTAAACTCACTGATGGAAGATGGTAAGTCACTATACATCATTTTGTTCATTAAAGATTCATCTGCCCCTGGCAATCCTCCTCCCATGTCGATATATTCAATATTTAGGTTATATTCTTTTGTTAGTTTTTCAATTTTGTTTAAAATTAGAGCATAATTGTTAATATTAAAGTTGTTTGTGGAAAAATGAAAATGAAAGCCTCTTAAATTGTTTTTAAGAGATTTTATTATTTCGATTGTTTTTTCAGAATCTATGTTAAATCCAAACCTATTCCATACATCATTTTTATCCAAATAAACTCTTAAACCAATCTTTACTTTATCTAGATATTTAGAAGGAAGGTTTTGAATAATTTCAATATCAGTATCATTATCAATATTAAAATAGAGATTAGTTACGCCAGATTCAATTATGTCTTTAATTAAATCTTCTGACTTTGAAGGGCCATTGAGTACTAATTCTTTAGGTTTAAATTTTTTAACTAGTTCCCATTCATATGCTGAAACTATTTCAAAGTTACATAATTCATTAATTGTTTCTAAAACAGGACTAGAAAAGTTAGTTTTAACAGAATAGAAAATATCAAAATTGATTTGTTTATCTTCAAAGGCTTTTTTTAAATTTCCTATGTTGTCTATAAGATTTTGTTTTTTGAAAATAAATTTTGCCATTTTTAAAATATTTCTTTAGATTTATAATATTCAAAATCTTTATCAGTAGCATAAAATTCTCTGTACTTGTCAAGTTGATCAAAATTAAACTCTACCTGATGTAAAAACTCATGCTTTTTGTTATTAGTTTTATATGTTTCTCCTAAAGGAGGCATAACAGCTAAGCTACCACCCATTATTCGGTCACTATAATGTGGAGAAGTATACTTGCCGACAGAGTTTACAAATAAAAGCGCAAAAGAGTTTTCATAGCATCTAGTGATACATAGAGAACTATAATATTTCTTCTCAAGAGAAAATGAATACTTAGCTTGTAAAGCATTTCCTCCAACACCCCAGAAACTAGGTACAACTATTAGGTCAACTCTTCCAACATATTTCCTAAATACTTCTGGTAGGATGGCATCCCAACAGATAGCTAAACCTACTTTTTTACCTTCTACTTCAAAGATAGGATATTCATCATCAGATTTACACAAATGGTTTTCATTATAAATTAAAGCTTTTTTTGAATATCTAATAATCTCTTTTTTATTTTTTATTACTAAAGTTGTATTCTTGTATTTATCAGAATTAGCATCTTTTAAAATGGCTGAACCAAAAACAAAGGTAACTTTTGGATAACTAAGTGATATTTCTTTTAATCTACTAATAAGATCTATCTTATCTAATTGTGCTAAATAACTTTTAAAACTGTCTAAATTCAAAGGACCAGAGAATGAATACTCTGGAAATACCACTAAATTAGATTTTGAAATTTCTTCTTTATTTTTATTTAAAATATTTTCAATTAGCTTAAGATTAAATTCAACATCATTGAATTTAGGTAACAGCTGGAAAAAAGATGTTTTAATCTTATTCATAAAAAAATTCTATAAAAAATAGGACCTATCTATATTCAAATCTGGGTCAATATCTTTGTATTTAAGAGGCCTATTGATAATTAATGGTAGATAATACCTTCTGGCAGATTCACCTTTTATTCTTTTTTCGTTGATATCATTAATCCAACTCTCTGAGTGACCTAACTCTTCGGCAACCTGACTAGGCTCTTGTTTTTTATACCATAGTCTCCTTAAAATTGGATCTAGTAAAGTTGAATCAACACCATAGTAAGAGTCATCAGCAGTATTAAGTTCACTAATCAAAGGTTTTCTATCTATAATATATTGTGGAACTCCAATATCTCTAGCAATTGCATAAACTTCTGTTTTATACAAATCAACCAATGGAGCTATATTTCCAGCTGGTCCTCCAGTTGAAAAAGCTGCCAATATAACTTCGGTTCCATTTGTAGATCCAACAGAGATAAGATCATGTTCTTCAGCCATTGTGTATAAATGGTTAGCTCTAATACGAGGTAGCTGGCCACTTTTAGCCCAAGTTTCACTATATCTTTCACTTGATGCTAAGTATTCAGCCTCAATGTCTATATAGTCAAAGTCTAAGTCAAGATCTTGGCATAGCAATTTCGCATACTGAATATCAATCCATTCCCCTACTGTCCCTCCATATTCTTCACTATTACCATTATGATCTCCACTTCCAATAATAATAATTTTTAATTCTTTGCTTTTTTTATTACAATAATCTTTAAGTAATTTTGCTGTAACTGCTGAATCTAAACCTCCAGAAAGTGCTACGACAAAACCCTTACATCTTTCTTCACTAAAGCCAGTGAAATCTTCCAAAGCTCCATCTAGATAATCTTCTAATGCTTCTACATACTGAGGTGTAATTCGTACTTCATTTATGTCAATTCTACTAGCAAAGTTAACTCCTCCTTCTTCTGGAATTGGAAACCATACACTAGTCTCTTCAGATGGTTCAGCTAGGCCTAGCATTGCTACAGCTTCAATTTGGCTTGGAGTATAAGTAGTTAGTCTTTCTTTTGATTCAGGCATAACAAATTTAATAAATATTTATATTATAAAATAATTATATTTATTAAAAAAATTCTGTCAATGTATAAGTCTTATACAATAAGATATTTTAATATTTGTTGAGAGTGCAGAATGAAACTGAAATTCAATATTGTGTTAAAACCATACAAGTTGTTAATAAAAATATAAATGTTACAGTTTATTCATGAGATCAGTTACACAACAAGACTCATACGGTTGTAGCTTAGCTTGTATCTCTTTTTTAGTTAAAAAAGAGTATCAACAAATTGCCACTTTAGTCAGAAAAGAGCAAGCTCAAACTAAAGGATTTACTTGTAAAGAATTAATAAAAATACTTTTATATTTTAATTTAGATTACGAATACAAGTATTTGAAACCTAGGTGGAAAAGTAAAATATATCAAGAGGGTGTAATAGTTTTCATTAAGAGATCTAAAAGATATCCAAGTGGACACTATTTAATTAGGTCAAATAATCTTTGGATGGATCCATGGATAAACTTCAATCCTCAAGCAGAAATAGAGAACGCAAAATCCAGTTTTAGAAAAAGATTACCAGGCAGGCCAATTTATGCTCTGTTTCCAAAGAATACTCATAAATAATTTGTTAGGCTGTTAAACTGAAAAATGTTCAAACTGGGAAGATTTAGCAAGCCCCATCAACCTATTTGGACTAAAAGGACGGGTCTGTCAGAACTTTTCAACTGTTGCGGAAGTGGTGGGATTCGAACCCACGAAGCCTTGCGGCTCACGCTTTCCAAGCGTGTGCAATCGACCACTATGCGACACTTCCTCATAGCTGGCGTATCTTATCATTAATGTATCAAGCGGTTAAGGATCAGTAATCAAAAACGTTCTTCAAAAAAAATCAGCAACCGCGACTGACTGATCTTAAAACTGCTGATATAATCAGGCCTGCGGTACTGCTTATTAGTCAAGAAACGGAAGCGTCGCATAGTGGCTATTGCAACAGGTTGCTAACCTGTACCTCTTTTTGAGGTCCGTGGGTTCGAATCCCACCGCTTCCGCAGATCATGAAAACTACACAAAACTGTGTATAATGACTAATGGTTTTGAACATGATGATACAGTGTGTGTTTTAAGTTGTGTCCACAACTGGATGCCAGAAATATACGATCATTGTCAAAATATTCTCAGATCAATAAGTTGGATGCCATAGTATGTCAAAACAAGACTTCGCCAGTGGAGTCGTACACGAACTTCCTAATGATCTCCAGGATGTACTTTCTGCAAATGACAGCTTGCTCGAAAAATGGAACAGCCTTACTCCGCTCGCTCGCAATGAGTGGATCTGCTGGGTAACCATTGTCAAAAAAGCTGAAACACGAGAAGATCACATTAAACGCCTTCGAGAAGAAATTCTTGAGGGAAAACGCCGACCGTGCTGCTGGCCAGGCTGCCCACATCGCAGAGAAAGTGCCAAAAAGTGGTTTAAGCAGGGTCTATAGAAAAATTTAGTCTTAACAATCAAAGACAGATCACCGCCAATCAATCTCCTCCATCCCATGTTCCTGCAAATATGTATTGCACCGGGAAAAATGATGATTTCCATAAAAGCCAGTCACAGAATAAGGCGAAGGGTGCGCGGAACTAAGCACAAAATTATTTTTTCTATCAATCACTTTGCCTTTTTCCTGAGCGTATTTGCCCCACAGCATATAGACAATATTTTTTCGATTGTCATTAAGTGATTGAATCACGGCATCAGTAAACTGCTCCCAGCCCTTGCCTTTATGTGAGGCTGGCTGACCTGCCGCGACAGTCAGCACACTATTGAGCATCAGCACTCCCTGCTTTGCCCAGCGAGATACGTCGCCAGAATTGTGTGGAGTGACACCCAAATCTTTGCTAATTTCAGTAAAAATATTTTTAAGTGAGGGTGGCAGTGAGACCGATTCGCCAACCGCAAAAGACAACCCATTCGCCTGATTCTTGCCATGATACGGATCTTGCCCGACTATTACAACTTTCACTTCATCAAAAGGACACATATCAAATGCACGAAAAATATTTTTTGGTGGCGGATATACCAGCTTAGCTTTATATTGCGCTCGCACAAAATCAGTTAACTCACTCCAATACTCCTTTTCAAATTCTGGCAGCAGCACATCTTTCCATGATTGGTGAATGTTGACTTCTCTCATGATGTATTTAGCCTGTAGATACGCGCCCACTACAACGTGCGAGCTTACCAATAGTATAATCCAACTCAACAACTATGAAACCTGTATTCACCGACCCTGTCATGCACTCTCTACACAGCAAAATCACTGCTGCGTTTGGCGATTTCAAACCAATTACTCCTGCCCACCACAGCCAGCACTTTCAAAGATTATCTGAGAGTATCATCAGTCAACAATTAGCGGTGCGGGCAGCTGACACAATCAAAGAACGAGTGCGAGTCGCCGTTGGAAAAAATTTTGAGCCAAAAGTTGTTCGTGGGGTTCCGATTGAACAACTACGATCAGCCGGACTATCAAACCAAAAAGCGAGTTACATTCATTCAATCGCCGAGTATTGGCTCGAAAATAATTCGCAGGTGCGGTCACTTGCTCAACTCGAAGATGAGGTAATTATCGAAATGTTGACAACTATCAAGGGAGTGGGCAGATGGACGGCCGAGATGTTTTTGCTATCCACACTCGGGAGGAAGGACATTTTCTCAATCGGTGATTATGGTCTGAGGAAGGCAGCAATCAAAGCCTATGGATTGCTCGAAGAGTCTAAACCAACTGAGATACTGGAGCTGAGCCAACAGTGGCAACCGCACCGCAGTCTTGCTTCCCGAATACTCTGGAAGTCTCTAGAAATATAGCCAGTTTTTGCGGCGGTCTTTTGATATAATCCGCTCAGACGAGGAGAGGTCGCATAGTGGTCTAGTGCAGCGGTTTACTAAACCGCCGTGGGGCAACCTACCGCGGGTTCGAATCCCGCCCTCTCCGCCAATTTACGATTTTGTCATTTTTGGCAGAATTGGAAGCGGAGCAAAGCTCCGCAGAAGTCGCGCACCGCGCGAAAAAGGCTGAATTTGCAAGGATTTGCCACGCTCCGCGTGGCGAAAAAGAAATGTTTTGGTTTTGGATTTGGAAGTTCGAACCAATCTT
>JBBDKV010000019.1:0-21786 GCA_040879165.1 Patescibacteria group bacterium | reverse complement strand
GATCTTATTTTCATTTTTTCAGCATAGTAGCCAGCGAGCACTCGTAGTAAATCCATGGAGTACGCCTGATTGCCTGCAGCAACCAGTGTATGGTTGGTATAGACAGTTTTTTGTATAGCTAACTGTCGAGCCGAGTGGTAGTCAATGACATGAATGTCCATCAATTGGCGAATCAGTTGCCAGTGTAAAAATGCTGGCCGACCTTCGTTTAGGTGGTACACGGCGGGTTGGATACCAAGTGCAGTTAGCAATTTAATTCCACCAATCCCCAAAACCAGTTGTTGCTTTAGTTGTTGTTCGTGTGTTCCAGAATACAAAACCTGAGTGATGCTGCGTTCTGATAATTGATTTTGGTCAGTTTCAGAATCGAGAAAGTAGAGTGTGATGCCGTTGGCGAAGGTCTTTTTCCAACAGCGTAACCAGACGTCAACCTGAGTGAGATGCACTTTAATAAACAATGGCATGTCGTCAACATAGACGTGTTCAAGTCCTTGCGAGAGAGGGTCAAAGTGCCAGTCTTCTTCATATTGGTCACCGTGCTTGTCGACACCTTGTCGCATGCTATAGCCGCGGTAGAGAAGCGTGACACCTACGAATGGGTACGCTTCGTCTGCAGCTTGCTTGATTGTGTCGCCAGCTAGAATTCCTAAGCCACCAGCATAGATTGGTAAATTGGGGTCAAAACCAAATTCAGCACAAAAATAGGCAACAGGATGATCTGTAGAAATAGCGGGAGCTAAGTGGGCAGGTGAGTTACTCATAGCACGATCGACACAATAACTGCGTTGTTCTTCACTAATACTAATACAGATCTGTCATGAAAAAAAGGTCTGAAACGGCAAGAATTCATCAGTGCAATTAGAGCGTAAATTTGCCGCCAGTATAAATAATTTTAGAACTTCCATCTGCTAAAGTGGCAGTGACCGTTCGATCTGTGGTAGAAACGATGTCAGTGTGCTCAGCAGAGTCGTTAAAACCACGTTTGTTCCAGTCTTTTGTCGTCATTGAGTTGATATCTCCACGATAGCAATCTTTGTACGCACTGCCTATTGCCAGATGCATATTGCCAAATGGTCCGCCAATGTTTTCATCATAGAGTGTTTCAGCCATTGGGTGGGTAATTCTGGATAAGCGACTGTCCGTCAAGGAAAACTCACCAAGCTTGTTTGCATTTTTGCTCTTGATCATAGCCTGAAGCATCGCTTCTCCTTCTCTTGCCGTAGCAGATGTAATGAGGCCTTTTTTGAACTCTAATCGAACGCCTTCGATACGATTGCCATATCGGTAGAGTGGTTGATTAAACGTAATCCATCCGTTTGTTTCCCTCCAATCAGGAGAGGTAAAGAGTTCAAAGCTTGGAATGTTGCGATCAGCTCCACCCATCCAAACACGATCGGCGCCGATACGCACTTGTAAGTTAACGTCTTCTCCTTGTATATCAAGTTCAATAATCTTAAGCTCATTGAGTTGAGCGCGCACTGATTCCTGAAACGATTTGATTTTTCGCCACTCTGAGATAGGATCCTCTGTATCAAGAAAACACGCTTGTATAATTTGATTCCAGTAATCCTCATAGGACAGCCCAACCAGGTCAGCTTTTGCTTGAACTCCCCAGAGGGCAATGGTCCAAGTTAGTTTATTTGCTAATTCTTTTTTGATTATCCAATCTTTGTATGGTTTTCGAGAATCTCGAGAGGCAACAATTTTGCTGGGCGGAATGTCTTTCAGCTCTAATGGATCGTTATCAGCAATAATACTGATAGTGTGATCGATGAGCTTTATTCTCGAACGGTAGTAATCACGTGGGAAAAAAGTCAATTGATCATGATCAGCGTGGGTATAAAAATCTTTTTCAAAACCAGTGGGAACAATCTTCATCAGTGGGTGGCCACCAGCTTTGAGAATTTCAGTTTGCAGCTCAAGGGCAAGCGGTTTGGCGCTATCAGGAACGACGCATTGAATCACTTCGCCAGGCTTGATGCCCTCTGGTTCTCCGAGCGCAAAATTGACCAAGAGTGCTGCGTATTTATTAAGGATTTCTTTAGGTGGATGATAGCTAGAAGTCGTCATTAAGCGAACAGTGTATCATAATTTCGATAAAAATGTGATTAGTTTTCGTATTGCTTTTGCTCTGTGCGAAGACTGTTGTTTGTACGCTGTTGGCAATTGAGCAAGTGTCTTACTCTCTCCTTCAGGGACAAAAATGGGATCGTAGCCGAAGCCATTGGTGCCAGCTGGTTTAGTGCTGATAGTTCCCTGTAGCGTTCCGGTGAATGTAGTAGACTCTTTTGTTTGAGGATCATAGATACAGATAACACACACAAATTGTGCTCGTCTATCTTCTTGAGCGCCAAGCTTTTCCAGCAATGCTGCACATCGATCAGCATCGCTACCTGGTGACCACCGCGCACTATTGATTCCCGGAAAATTATTGAGTGCTAGAACTTCTAAACCAGAGTCATCAGCGATGGTACGCATGTTGGCGTGCTCTGCCGCTGCTGTAGCTTTCAGGAGTGCATTCTCAGCAAAAGTGCTTCCTGTTTCTGCTGTTTCTTGTGGGAGTTCTGGGCTCAGGTCATCAAGACTCAAAATTTCAAAACCGGAGTTGACCAAAAGTTCGGACAGCTCAAGTTTCTTGCCAGGATTGCCCGTTGCGAGTAATAGTTGCATGGCTGAATTGTTTGCTTCGCTTAGTTTGCTCCGCCACCGCCACCGCCGCCAAGCATGCCTCCGAGACCACCACTCATGCTTTGCAGTTTCTTTGCAGCCAGTTCCTGAGATTTTTTAATGGCTTCATTGAGAGCGTCAACAGCCTCATCGCTGGTGATTCCTTGAACTGAAAAATGTTGAATTTTTTGATCACCGGAAATCTCTACGACAATATCGCCTTTTTCAATGCGAATTGATTCTTTGGAAAGATCGTCTTGCATTTGTTTAGCTTGTTGTCTCAGCTTATTAATGTCTCCAAGGGCTTTGAATGGATTTGCCATAATTCCTCTCTACTATACTATGACTTGTCTAGTACGAATAGTGCAATTGTACTACATTAATGCTTCAACGGCTAGTTTTTCTAGAGCAGGTTCAACTGGTTCTATCAACTCAGTTGTATCTGGCTGCTTAACAATTTGGCAGCGGATAATTAATGAACCACCATAGTCTGCCATGATGTGTTCGTTCAATAGCTGTTGGAATTTTGGCTGTTTCAACTGTTCTTGATGAAAACTGTAGTACACCTCGAGAATTAATTCACCTTCCTCCCCAGGCTGTGGTTGGGCTGATTTAAGTAATGTTCCAAGGCTAAAATTATTCAATGCAATTTTGTGCACAAATTGCGACCAATCTTGACAGAGTTTGGTAGGATCCAGGATTGCTGTCTTGGCAGATTTCTTCAGTGAAGGAGTGGTTTGCATTGTTGCTGGAGACATCTCAAGTGTTTTTGATTTCTCAGAGGACCCAGAGTGTTGATCGAGTATTGTTGATTCGACTGATGCTACTTCTGACGCATTCGCAGATATATCGCTGGATGCAGTTACGGCAACGTCCAGAGGGACATCTGCTTGAATGTTGTTGGCGGTCGTTAGAGTGCTCTTAGTTTTTTTGGTTGATGATGTAGTTGCAGTTTTTTTGGTTTGAGTGCTGCTGGTTTGAGCGTTTTTAGCTTGAGCGCTGTTGGTTGAGGTTGAACTGTGACTCGGTTTTTGTTGGGCTTTTTGTATCAGTTCGAGAATGGCGATTTCGAGTCGTAGAAAAGGTATTGGACTTGCCTGAGTCAGCGCCGCACTACTCAGATGCTGGAGTAGGTATTGAGCTGCAGCCTGGGGTACTTGCGGTGATTTTGCCTGGGCTTGGTAATGTTGAACAAGCTGTCCGTGCAGATATTCGAGTACTGATTTGTGAAAAGCGACTTCGTTGGTAGAATTTTGTCGCAGCGATTCAAACACAGCTACTACGGCCGCAGCGTCCTTCTGTAAAATAGTGGCGACCAGCGCTTCGACTGCCTCATGATTAGTTGTACCAAGGTATGCGTCAATTTTTGAAATATCTGTTAATCCCTGAGCGGTTACCATCTGCAATAATTTAATGCTGTCTCTAAAACTGCCATCTGCCTGTTGAGCTATATACGCTACAACTTCTGGATCAATCGAAAGTTTTTCTTTTTTGATGATGGCGTTAAGCGCAGCAGAAATTTCGGCAACGCTGGCTCGGTAGAAGTGAATGACTTGGCATCGGGAGACCACTGTGGCTGGGATTTTGTGAAGTTCAGTTGTTGCGAGCACAAAAACAGCATGTGGAGGTGGTTCCTCAAGCATCTTTAGTAATGCATTAAATGCTTCGGTGGTGAGCATGTGCACTTCGTCTAAAATATAGACACTGACTAAACCACTTGCTGGGGGAGTGTAGACAGATTGTTTTAACGCTCTAATGTCGTCAATACCTCGATTACTAGCGGCATCTTGTTCTTGCACCAGGTAGGATTGCCCCTGGAGAATGGCTTGAGTGAGCGGTAGTGAAGTGTCAGGCTCCTGGAGCGGTTGTGCTGGTTTTTTTTGATCAAATAGTAATGCTTGAACACTGGTTGCATTACTTGGATTATTTAAGACTGCTCCAAGGATGCGAGCGGTGGAAGTCTTGCCAGTACCTTTTGGGCCAGCAAATAAAAATGCTTGTGGAAATGAATCACTGGTTAGCAACTTTTGACAGTACTCACGTACCACCTTGAGGTGTAGATCACTAATTTGAGTTGGTCTATAGACTTGATTCCAGTTCATATATCTAAGGTATCATATTTTGAGCAGCAGCGGGGAGTGCCAGTCGAATGCGATCAATCATGATGGTATCCGAGCAAGTGAAGCAAGGCGTGCTCGAGAAAAAAACCAATTTGTTGATCGACTCGCTTGCCGTATTTTCGGGCTGTTTGAACCGCTTCAGGAAAACTAATAACAATATCTCCTAAATGAGGAGGAATGCCTTCTGGTAACGGAAAATCATATAGTTGATGCTTTTCGTGTTGTGGAAAGGATAAGACATCAGTTTTGCCTTCATGTTTGAGTTGTGACTCGTTCAGCTCCTTGATTTTACGCACACCCACGATAGAAACATCAACTTGTGCGTGATCGATGCGCCGTTCGGCTAACACATCGGCAATCTTCTGACGGATCATCTTTCTGTCGACAGGATAGCGTGAGCCAATTGATAAGTTAACTTGAATCATAGTGTTACGATGCTTGATTTTTACTTGACAGCAGTGTTCGTTCCCAGAGTTGTGTAACTTCATTCTCTACATCACTATTCCACAGTTGTTGAGTGATGGTTTCGATGTCCTGAAGACTAAGGCTTTTTTGAAAGCCTTCTGCTGGATGCTTAGTGAGGATGCTATCGAGTGCTTGGGTGATGCATAATTTTTTGAGTGCTGCTCGCTCAGATTCCGACACAGCAAGTTGTTGTTGTGTACAAAATCGTTCAAAAGCAGCCAGTAGTTGTTTTTTCAAATGCATCTTTTGTATTATACAAGGCTGTATATTCCCGGATCAATTGAGTTTGAGCGATCATTGACAAAAAAAGCAACAATCCTACCTCTATTACCCAATGACCAAAGCAAGCACTCTCTGCTTACCTCTGGACTGGTTCCATACTGATATTTACCACTAGAATCAATAAAGGTGTCAACAACGGTACAAACAGCTGCCACTTGATCGCGCGCGTTAATAATCAAGATTTTTTGTTGTCTATACCATTGTAGTAATTCGGAGACACTGCTTGCTGTGGTGACGTTGGCTGTGGCAATCAGTAGTGGCACTGCAACGCTGTATTTTTCAGCAGCTTGGGCAGATTGGTGATCCCTGTTAAACTGCCAGCCAAAATGAGAGCGCCTATCTGTGATGTTGGACTC
Source organism: Patescibacteria group bacterium (assembly GCA_040879165.1). Lineage (GTDB taxonomy): Bacteria > Patescibacteriota > Microgenomatia > UBA1400 > PJMF01 > JBBDKV01. The sequence continues at coordinate 15,896 of JBBDKV010000019.1, read as the reverse complement.
TGGTAGTACCTGATGTTGAGAGAGGGTGTCTGTGGGGGTCATCTTGATGTGTGAGTTGGCACGAGCGATACCGGTGACAAATGGAATGCGGTGACTTTCTAATTCGCTTGTCACTTCAAAACCCAATAACTCTCCCAGCTGCTGTTCTAGATACAGTTCTTCATCTTTTTGCAAAGCAATAGTGGGCAGTTGAGAAACGGCACTTAGTTTTTCCAGCAAACTATGTCGTTCTTCGCTACTTAATGGCACCGCTGGTTGCAGTTGGTTTGCTTGTGTAGTGGGTTGATCTGAGTTGAGATCACTGTCTTGAAGAAGGGTAGAGCGAAAGGCCAGCACTGCTCCAGCATTCTTTCCTGTTGTTGAGCGAATACTGTTTTCTGCTTGAATGAGTTTTTTTTCGAGAAATTTCTGATCGAGTTGCGATGTGGTGGTTGTTGGGCACATGGTAGTACTATACCGTAAAAACCGCTTGGTCTGGTACCACTAAATACCGTCAGCAATCAAGCGCGTCTACGGCGTTTCGGTTTTTTGATAGGATTCGGGAGTCAATGCTGGGACATACGCAGTAAAGCCTCCGTCTCCAGTAAAAATATATACTGGCTGCATGTATTCCTGATACTCGAAGCTATCGTAATATCCAAGTTGAACGCTTCTGACAATGGCAGTTTCCGAGGTTCCTGGGTTAGCAATGTACCCTTCGCCAGCAGATAGCATTTGCCAAGCACTCTCGGTAGACCTCAAGTAGTAGGTGTGTGGTAGTTCGTAATGTATAGCGAAATAATTTCGGGCTAAATCAACCACTCCCTCTGTCATACTGTTGCCGCTAATAATTGCAGAAACTGGGCCGGTTTTCCCATCGACTGTGTAAAAAGGGAAGTTGTTGTGTAGAGGAGTTCTAAATATATTGACTTCAACAAAGTCTGCTTCTGCCGCTGCTACTGCAGGACGAAGTTCGCCTCCAACAGAGCGGAGGTACCGTACTTGTCCAGACGCTGTTGCCATGTCAGAAGGTAGTAAACCGCCTCGACCAAGAAACGTCTTCACCCGCTGCACTGAATCAAAAGTGGTTGGTACATTTTGATTGAGAATTAGTTCGGGACGAGTCAAGTAGTCGGTTGTGAAGTTCAAATTATATGTCAAAATATTCATCTCTAATGTGCTGGTAATCGGCTGCGTTTTGCTCCACCGATATTGTTGTGCGCCAAGTGGCTCACCGTCTTCCCGGAAGCCAAATGAACTAGCGAGCTCATTTGCCCGGTCGGTATCAAGGAGGCTCGGTGTCTTGTCAGGAATGAAAAATACTTCCGCTCGATCACCAAAATAGGGAAAGGTCGTAAAGGGAAATTCTTGTGTTATGGAGATTGGCTCCTCACTCTGATCTTGTTCAGGAAAATCTAAGGGAGGTAATTGTCCGAAACCTTGGGTTGGTGGCGGAGGTGGCGGAGGGTTTAGCATTCGGTAGAAAGTAATTGCACCTTCAACGGCAAACCGACCGACAATCAACACCACTATCGCGATGGTGCCCCATTTCACCACACCTCGACCAGTTTTTGTCGCTTTGGTTAGGTTAAATCCTTGGTTTGTCTGAGCCATGTCAGTATTGTAACTCAGAATGTAGTCGGCTGTCAGTACCTGCTACAATGTCAGGTATGCAGATTGCGCTGTTTACACTATTTCCTCATTTTTTTGATTCATTTTTTGAGCAGTCGTTGTGGGCGAAGGCAGTCGATAAAAAACTGATTTCTTTTTCTGTAATTGATATTCGGCAATACGCAACGGACAAGCACCAAGTCACTGATGATCGACCGTTTGGCGGTGGTCCAGGTATGATTATGAAAGTTGAGCCAATTGACCGTGCGGTTAGTCAGTGGAAAGAACAACTACTCTCCAATAACACTGCAACGCGAATTCAAACTGTGCTAACCAGTGCAACTGGAGTGGATTGCACCCAGGAGCGCGTGCGCTCGCTCGCACAACTTGATGCTGTAGGTATAGTGTGCGGGCATTATGGTGGTGTTGATGAGCGGGTGCTTGAATTAGGCATTGTTGATCAGGAAATTCGGGTAGGCAGTGCAGTGCTTTCGGGCGGCGAACCAGCAGCTATCTATATAACCGATGCGGTGTCACGGCTCGTTCCAGGCTTTATGGGTAATCAACAAAGCATTATTGGAGAAAGTCATGACGAGCCTGGATTAGGTGGATATCCTCAGTACACACGACCAGAAGTCTATAAAACCAAGTCTGTGCCAGAAGTGTTAAAAAGTGGTAACCATGCAGAAATCAAAGCCTGGAAAGAGCAGCACCGAAAAAAATTAGGATGACAGTTGGCGAGCGTTGAGGGTATGCTCGGTGTCGGTTAGGAGTGCTTAGAAAATTTTGAAAAAATGTAATCATTCCCCTTTTAGTTTTTTGAGGGCATCTGAGATACTCGTAGGTGTTTGGTTGAGTGTTTGATAGAGATGACTGGAGTTCAGGGCACTATTTTTTTGATATGGTCGCTGACTTGTTTTAAGGTACTCTGCGAGCAAGCTTGCTTCAATTTTTCCATCATATCCGATGCTATCCGCAATAGTGGTCGCGAAATCATAGTTAGTCCAAGATTCATTATTAGTGGCATGGAATAGTCCAGAGAGTGAGGTTTCAATTACTTGCTCAATCACCAAGATTAAATCTGGAATATAGGTTGGACCGAAATAATGATCAGAAAATTGTGGTTGGAGCTGATTTGACCGCATGTTAGTAGCAAGCGTGTGAGCAAGATCTGGCTTTGTTGGCGAAGGAAGGTGATGAAACGGTTGATCAATCCGCAAAATAGTCCAATTTTGTGATTCTCGCATGATCGCTTCTTCGGCTAATGCTTTGGTTTGACCGTACCACTCGATAGGGTTTGGTGTATCAGATTCAAGATAGGGAGATTTTTTTTCACCGTCAAAAACAAACGAAGTTGAGAGATGAACTACTTGAATTTCTGCCTTACTACAAACTTTCGCAACATTTTCTGTACCCAGAACATTTACTTTGTAGGCAGAGCCTTGTGTGTCTCCTTGCTGCTCCCAGGCAGCGCTAACATCAGTAAATGCTGCCAGGTGAATAAGTACATCGGGTTGAGATTGTGTAATCACTGCATCAAGAGTTGATAGTTTGGTGATATCTACAGGTCTAGTTTCGTCTGAAATATCTAAAGGAATAATGCGATGCTTGTCCTGTAACTTTTGGCACAGAGGGTGACCAATCAGACCTTTTGAACCAGTAATGGCAATGGTGCGTGATTGCATTATTAGCCCTTTGTTAATTCCCAAACCTCAGGACCAAAGTGGTCCCAGTTGAGACGCCATTCATCAGGGTCGCTTGGGTTGAATTGGTTGGTTGTGGCATATATGAGCTGCATAGGTGTTTGATAGCAATTTTTAACTCCGTGCGCTATTCCAGCTGGTATCCTCAGCAGTTGAGCCTTGCCTCCCCCGAGGGTTAATCGCTGATGTTGATCATGCGTTGGTGAATCAGAGCGAAGATCATGCAAGTTGACTAGTAACCGATCTTGTGGAGCCACAAACCACAAGTCATCTTGTTGCTTGTGCATATGGTAGGCTTTAATCACACCTGGAAGAATCAGTGAGGCGCTGACTTGTGCTACTGAAAACTCAGTTTTTAAGCCATTGATTATTCCTTTTTCAGCTCTAAATATCTCCAAAAAGTTGCCGCCATCATCAGCATGCAGCTTCAATTCCACTAGCTCGACACCGTCTAAAGCATGCTTTGCAGTGTATTCTTGTCTAGTTAAAGCAGGTTCTATAGTTGGATTAAGATTCATGATTTATTTCCTGTCGACTTGGTACTGTTTGGCAAAATATTCTGCCTGGGCTTCTTTCAGTGGTCGCCACCAATCTTGGTGGTCTTGATACCAGCGAATAGTTTTCTGCAAGCCTTCTTCTAAAGTGACGCTGGGCGACCAACCCAGAGTTGTGTTGATGTGACTCCAGTCTACACTATATTTGTGATCATGACCTGGTCGATCAGCAACTTGTTTGATTAGGGAGTCTGGTTTATCCATCAGTGACAGAATGAGCGTAAGTAGATCTAGGTTGGTAATCTCCTCGTCCATACCTCCAACTAGATACGTTGTGTTTTTCTCTCCTTGCTCAATAACGGACGCTATGGCTCGACAATGATCCTCCACATACAGCCAATCTCTAACAAACAGCCCATGTCCATATAACGGTAACGGTTGATCGTCAATAGCGTTGGTGATTGCAAGGGGGATTAGCTTCTCTGGAAAGTGATAAGGTCCGTAGTTATTAGAACAATTGGTGATGGTGTATTGGAGCCCAAACGTCTCACCGTAGGCGCGCACCAAGTGGTCTGCAGCTGCCTTGCTGGCTGCATAGGGACTGCGAGGATCATACTTGGTGTCTTCAGAAAACTGTGCTTGGGAGTCGAGCTCGAGAGAACCAAATACTTCGTCGGTTGAAATATGGTGAAAATGCCCAACGTTTGCGGCCAGCGCTGATTGCAGTAACTGGTGTGTACCAAGCACGTTCGTTTCCAAAAAAATGGCTGGATTGGTGATCGATCTATCGACGTGTGATTCAGCAGCAAAATGGACAACAATGTCAACATCCTGCATTGCTCGCTCCACCGTAGCAGCATCACAAATATTGCCTTCAATAAACACATAATTGGGCAAATCAGCTACGTCAGTGAGATTGGCTAGGTTGCCAGCGTAGGTCAGCGCATCAAGATTGCGAATAGTGTCCTGGGGAAATGTATCGAGCCAGAACTGGATAAAATTTGAGCCGATAAAGCCAGCTCCGCCAGTTACTAAAAGAGTCCGCCCTGTATCAGTCATAGAGTCCTTATCAAAACATTGTAGTTTATTTTTATTGAAACTCAATTGCTGATTGTTGGTCTAGCTGGGCTGAGCTGGTTGCTTCAAACAGCAGCTGTTCCTGTTCCTCATAGCTGTTTTGTAACCTGTTATATCTGCGCTCCCATGCTTGAGTCACGGCATGGTAGTATCCGGCTGTTAGCGCCAAGATAACGATGAGGATCACGAGCAATCTATTGACCGCCTTCAGGCTTATGGAGTTTGGTAGATGCAATTGCTTCATACGATACTTTCAGGATCTTTGTTATTTGAGCAATGTTTCTTGTACGTATTGCCTAAAATCAGCTGAATCTCGGATTTGGTAGACCCACTGTCCTTGATATTGAGTAGAAAGAGGTGGATTCTCAATGATACCATGTTCGCTATCTGGATAGATAGGAAGTTGTTGTTGAGAAAATTGTGGCGTGGTGCGTTCAGCCAGTAGTTGCAGAGCCAGTGCGCCAGCATGAGTGATAGGCAGTTGTTGGTCTAGTCTAGAGTCATACCACAAGTACAGTTGAGCAAGGAGCTCAGGTCGGTCAAGATAGAGCTTTGGATCACTTAACTGAGAAACGAGACTAGAAACTACTAATTGTTGACGGCGCCCCCGATCCTCATCGGTACCGGTATCTCCTTCACTATTGCGACTACGTATATATTCCAGCGTTCTTTCTCCACTCAGCACTGTTTGACCGGCTGAAAATGTGACGGTTTTATATATCTCTGCTTCTGATGTGGCTGACTCCAAGGTAATGTCAGAGCGTGGAAACCGTTCGTCAACAAAACCTGTTGGTATATCAATCTCCAAGCCCCCAGCAAGATCAATAATTTCAGCTACTGAATCAAGACTAATGACCACTGTGTAATCAATTGGTACGGTGGTCACTTCTGTAATCACCTCTTCAACGAACTGTTCTGGTCTTGCAGGATAGCGTTCAAACCCATAGTGATACAAAGCGTTAAACTTCGTCTGATACGCTTCACTCCAGAGGTCGCGAGGCAACGGCAAACTGGTAAATTGATTTGCTTCTGAATCAATGCTGACGAGCAACATGGTGTCTGTCAGTGGCGGCGCTTGCTTATTGTCCACCGTATCAACTCCTAAAATGAGTACGATTGTTTTGCCACTTTGGGCAGAAGGCTGAGTATTGTTGGAATCACTATATAGTTGCAGTACTTCTGCATGCGTCAGATTTGCAGCCCGTAAAAAAGTAGTGTACTTTTGATAGGCAAAAACACCAATAATGAGCAGACTAATCACTACAAAAACCAAAAAAATTCCGAGAGCAAGGATTGTGGCTTTGCTGAGTAGTTGCCATAATGATAGTGTCTGAGCGGGTTTAGACACACTTTTATCTCGAGCGTCATTTGGAATAGTGGAGTGTGGTGGGTCTTGGATCATTATTGTAATTTTATCATTAGTTCAGCTGATAGAGACTCCAATCGTCGGTTGAGCTCTCCTGAGATTTTTTTCCATCAAACACTTTTGCTACAAACTCAGTCATGCGCTCATCACTGCAGAGCAGATACTTGACATCTTCTTCTTTGACCAAGGTGCGTAATGCCTCTATGTCATTTTTTTCAAAGATTTCTTCATATGACGCCACCATGCTCATGTCGTTTTCCATAATTTCTAGCTGTACGGGCATGGCCAAATAGGTTTCTGTTGCTGAGTAAGCTGGAATGAGCAGTGTGTGATAGAGGGAGTCCTCGCTTGGGCAGACGAGTGTTTTACTGTCCTCTTCAAGCATTCTCAGTAGCGAGACTTCCTCTGCTGCAATAGTTTGAAAGCCAGTCAGTTTATCATGTACGGCAAAGATGTAGGTAGGAATGGTGGCAGCCACGATGACAAGGATGGTAGCCACTGTAATAAGCAAGCCTCTGTTTTGTAAAAAAATAGCAAGTGCTACCGCAGCACCAACGTTGGCAAATGCTAGCGTGTAGTACCAAAACTGTATTGAGTTCCAAACAATGCCCGTTTGCAAAAAGAGTAGCGGAAAAACAGAGCTGAAAACAAATCCCAATGCAGCAACAGCGAGGGCAGTTTGAGCTTTACTGGGTATTTTTCTATATAGTGCTGGAATTGCTAACAAAAGAAATAGGATTCGGGTTCCTAGATTTCCTCCATAAAATACTACCAACTCTTTTAGCTTAATTTCCCAAACACGAGGCCAATTTTCTTTTGATCTATAATGATCTTCCAAAAATTTCCATTGAATGTGGTTTAAGCGATCGGGAGATTCAACCATAGAATCTAAGTACCAAAGTGGATGGTAAAAAAATGTTCCTGTCTTGAATCCAGTGATAAGCCAAACGAATGGTACTGATATCAAGCCGAGTGTAGCACCAAGCCAGAAAAAGCGAATTTTTTTAGTGCGAAGGAGGGCTACCAGTAAATAGACTCCGACAATCACAAACAATATGACCCAAGCGTAGCTTTTGAAGCCAATACTTGCTCCGACCAGCAAAATTAGGGCCAACCAACCTTTAGTATTTAATTCTTTCTGCGCCAACAAAAATAACACGACGAACGTGATAGTTAGAGTAAGCATAATCTGCGGATTGACCATCATGATAAACGTCTGACTGACCCAAAAACTTGACTCTCCCCAACTTTGTCCAGGCAGAAACAAAGGGATTAGATACGCAAAACTACCGCCAAAAGCGGTAAAAAAAACGAGCCACAATCCTGCGCTGTGAGAGAACAACTTGCTACCTAAGATATAGGCACTCCCAACGAGCAACACTGCTAATACCAACGGAAAAAACTGAAAGTAGAGTATTGAGGCTGAAACCTGCGTCACCTGAGCAAATGCGGCTAAAAACACATCGTAAAAATAATGGTAATTTTGCAAATCAACACTGGGAAAAGAGGGATGGGTGGGAGGAATTTGTTTTTGTAATGACTCGATTAAAGCCAGATGCCACGAGCTATCGTGTAATTCTTGAAACTGTAATCCACCATCTTTTTGAACTCCACTTAAAAAAACGGTGCTCGCTAAAGAAACACTTGCAAAAGAGGTAAAGAGTACGGTGAGCCATTGTTTAGTGCGAAATGTAGTGCGATCGAGCTTCAAGAGATGTGTCAAAAATTGTCGAATCTGTGAAAAGCGCTTTCTACAATGCGTCGCTCCAATAAGTGTGCTGATAAGTAGCACTAACCAGTAGCCAATGCTGCCAAATAAGGATACCGTCAGCACAAAGCCACAGCTTAGCACGACAATAGCCAGCATTGTGCCGAAAATTAGTGACTCCAGTTGGGAGAATTTACCCGATAGTAGAGAAACTAACCAATGGCCAAAGGCAACCGTACTGACCAAAAAAACTAGCAGAATCCACAGCAAAGAGAGAAATAAGTACATGAACGGATCGTCCTCGTATTCAGCACGCAGTGAAAACAAGTATAGCATAGCTGGACGATTGATTAGACTAGGTTATACTTAACGTCATGAGTAAAACTGCTTTAATTGCTCTATCTATTGCTGCAGTAGTTGCCATTGCATCTTGGGTACTGTTTTTGCCTGGATTTTTTTATGTGCACGATTTCCTGCACGCTGCTCGAATAGCTGAGATGGCTCGGGGACTTACTGACTTCCACCTTCCTGTCCGCTGGAGCGAGGCGTTTGGGTATGGGTATGGCATGCCATTGTTTTTGTTTTACGCTCCTTTGCCGTTTTTTGTTGGCGCGCTTTCCTGGTTAAGTGGCGTCTCAATTATCACTTCCGTTAAAATGATTTTTTTACTGTCCACAATTATGGCGGCGCTTGGTTCATATCAAGTAGCTCGAAAAATTACTGGTGTTATGCCAGCTTTAGTAGCCATGGCTGCATTTACACTCGCGCCGTATCGGGGAGTCAATCTTGTTGTTCGCGGCGCAGTGAGTGAGAGTTGGGCGATAGCGACGTATCCATGGATTTTGTTGGGAATCTTACTGATTATGCGACGAGAACGGTGGGGTGTTGCGATCTTAGTAAGTGCGTTAACCACCTTACTGCTGAGTCACAATATTTCCACGTTACTGTTTATACCCCTCACGATACTCATCATTGCTCTGTGGATGATATGGAAAAAATACAAGGGAGAGGTCAAGGAGCTGATCAGTACGGGAACTCAGTTTTTACTCTCATATACTCTTTCGATTGGCTTAGCTGCCTTCTATATTTTCCCGGCGTTTTTAGAAAAGCACTTCACAGTCGTTGAGCAAACAATTCTTGATGGGTATTTTGAGTACTCGCTGCACTTTGTCAGTCTAAGGCAATTTGTTACTGAAAATTGGGGCTATGGTGGCTCGACTTTTGGACCAGCAGATGATATGTCATTCTTCTTAGGATACGGTCAAATTTTTGGTTTGATTGTGTTGTGTATCAGTGCGGGAGTGTATTTTTGGAAGCAGGGATTGCGTGCTGTTTTTGGCTCAATCTTTGAATGGCTTTCAAAAGAAAAACACTTTTTTGTGAGCATATTTTTATGTCTCACACTAGTGACGCTTTTCATGGCTCAGTATAAGTCTGCATTTTTGTGGAATGTTTTGCCACTGCTTGAATACATTCAATTTCCGTGGAGATGGTTGGGTGCAACAAGTATCTTTTTAGCACTTTCACTAGCAGTAGGATTGGAGCTGCTTCAGGAAAGAAAAAAACGCTTTTTTTCTCTGGTAATTCTTTTAATTATTGCAGTGACCAGTTGGCGATATTTCGTGCCTGATCAGCAATTATCAGCCACTGATGAGTTTTATTTCACTGATCAGGTGCGAATTTCTGAAGAGTTGAGTCCAGTGTTGCCTGATTACATCAGCACAGCCTTTAGCCAGCCGGACAAAGACATTAGTCAGTATCAATCGCTAGCATTTGACGATGATCAGCTGACTCCAGTTGGAAGCTTGGTACACAGTAGTGTGGACTTGAAAACGTATCAGCTTGAGTTAGCTACTGCAGCCATGGTCGTAGCACCAATCGCCTACTTTCCTGGTTGGAGTGCGACAATCGATGCTGGCGAACAGGTTGAGCTTGTTGTAGATGACAATGGCTTGATTGGCGCGTACTTGCCAGCAGGTTCGCATACTCTCACCTTTGCTTTTAACCATACCCCTATTCGTCAAATAAGCGATATAATTACTCTGATTAGTGTGATACTCAGCATCTGGTTGTTAGTTAAAGCAAGTAGAAGGCGTGGCAACTGGGTGAGCAGGTAGTAAATCAGATTGGAAGTAATTTTGGTACTCTATGGCGACATTATCTACTTTTCCAACAAACACTGAAGATATCTTGGCAACCATAAAGAAGCGTTCATTTTCAGGTGCTTTGTCATATTTTTTTCGGACGATTATTTTGCAAGTGATTGCCTTAGTTGCCATGGTGATTCTGAGCGCTGAGTTTAGTGCTCGTGATTTCGGTATTTTTGGAATCGTAACGCAAATCACTGGTATTTTGATTTTTTTCTCTGATGTTGGATTGGCGGCAGCACTGATTCAACAAAAAAAAGAACCATCAGTTCGTGATTTGCGCACAGCCTTTACCGTTCAGCAATTACTCTCTTGGCTCATTGTCCTGGCCGCTGTGGCGTTTGCTACTACTGGTTGGTTTAGAGAGACAACGAGCGAGGTTGGTGTTTGGATTATGTATGCCTTTGCCTTGTCATTTCCACTAGCCACGCTCAAAACAATTCCATCAATTTTACTTGAGCGGCAGCTGCAACTTTCTAAAGTGGTAATCCCGCAAATTTTTGAACAATTTTTTTATTACGGTATTCTTATCGTCATGGCAGTACAAGGGTATGGAGCGATTGCATTTGCCTATGCTATTGTTGCTCGGTCAGTCGTCGGCGTACTTGTCATGTTCTACATTCAGCGCTGGCCATTTGGTCTAGCACTGAACTCAAATTCACTCAAAACTCTGTTTGGATTTGGGGTGAAGTTTCAACTGAATGACTTATTTGCCCGCATAAAAGATCAATTATTTTTTATTGTGATTGCACGGTTTATGACTGTGGATCAATTTGGGTACATTCAGTGGGCGAAACAATGGTCGATGCAGCCATACAATCTGACTGTGCAAAATGTGATGTCCGTTACGTTCCCTGCTTTTTCACGATTGCAAGAACACAAGCAGCAGCTTACCCGCGCTATTGAGAAAACACTCTTTTTTATTAGTATTGTTATTTTTCCACTGCTGGCTGGAATGAGTATCTTTATATTGCCATTGATTTCCATTTTCCCAGTCTATGATAAGTGGTTACCAGCAGTTGCGAGCTTGGTCTTTTTTAACTTAAGTATTGGCTGGAGCGCGCTTTCTACACCGCTGACTAACACGCTCAATGCTGTCGGAAAAGTTGGCAAGACCCTCAAGTTAATGCTGCTTTGGACAGGCTTAACCTGGACTGTTTCTCCGGTTGCCGTCTACTTTTTAGGCTATAATGGAGTGGCTATAGCGGCTTTTATTATCGGTATCACTTCACTATTGCCAATGATCTACGTCAAGAAGATTGTGCCAATACGAGTTTTTGATCAAGTTTGGCGACAACTGGCAGCAACAGCGGTGATGAGTGCAGTGGGTATTTTTGGAATGGAAATATGGGGCAGTTCGTTGACTTTATTTTTGATCGGTGTGATCATGAGTGGAGCACTCTACGCTCTGACATTATTTATACTCGGAAAACAAAAGTTACTATTTGAGCTCCGTAGTCTACCGATAAAAATTCCTCTACTCAGATATGACTAACAACACCCCCGCGCTTTCAATAGTAATTAATACCAAAGATGCTGCCGCAACTTTGCAGCATACGCTGGATAGCATTGCTCCATTTGATGCAGAGGTGATAGTGATGGACATGGCCAGTAGCGATGAGACGGTTGAAATCGCTCGTACAGCCGGAGTAACAGTTTACACTCACCCGGATGTGGGCTATGTTGAGCCTGCTCGTAACGCTGCCATTGCCAAAGCCAACGGTCGCTGGATTTTGATACTAGACGCCGATGAGACGCTATCAAAATCATGTAGAGAAAACATTTCAGAGCTCATTGCATCAAGCAAGTCAAAAGAAACGGTAGGCGAAGCAGAAATAGTTGCCTACTCTGTACCGAGAAAAAATTATATTTTCAAGTCCTGGGTCAAGCACACAGGTTGGTGGCCAGATTACCAACTGCGATTATTTCAAAAAGGGTCGGTTACATGGTCAGATCAGATTCATAGTGTCCCAAAAGTTGCTGGTGTTACTCAGGAGTTGGAGGCAAAGCAAGAGTTGGCAATCATACATCAGCAATACCCCACAGTGACTGATTTTATACAAAAGCTCGATCGATATACTGCAATAGAAGCAGATAGTCCTGCACAAAATGATGGCAAGTCCGACAAAGATTTTAGTCCGGATGCATTTATAGAAACCTATTTTTCAGAAATTTTTTCCAGACTCTTTGCCGAAAAAGGTATTAAAGATGGCAATCACGGCGTGAGTTTGTCATTTTTACAAGCAAATTATCAACTGATTACACAGTTAAAGCTTTGGCAACGGGCTGGCTTTAAGCAGATTAAAAATGAGGATGCAGTCCTTAATCAGCTAGAAAAATCACTTTCTGATCTGAGGTATTGGATAGCTGATTATCAGGTGTCTCGAACGCAAGGGCTGAAACAGGTCTATTGGAAACTTCGTAGAGCAGTTAGGGTGTAGCATGCAGAAATATTTTGTGTATATTCCGGCTGGTTTAATTTTCTTGCTGTTAGTAGCAGCCGTAATTTCCTATCAAAATTATTTTTTTTCAACAATTGATCCAAATGAAAGTGCTCAAAAATATAGTCAGTCTCAGTATGTACTTGGGGAAGGATCACCTGCCAAGATCAGTGATTCAGAGTTGTACGAGTACGCCAGTTATGCCTATTGGCTCGGTGAAGATCCTGCCACCATTAATTTTGAACACCCTCCGTTAGCAAAGTATTATTATGGAATTTTTTTCCATCTTTTTGGCAATCCTTATTGGGGTAGCTTGCTGCTACTAGGGCTAACCTTAGTAGTGCTTCTTCAATTGTCAAAGCTACTGGAGTTTGGAATTTGGGCACAGAGTCTTTGTGTTTTGTTGGTGGGCAGTTTATCGTTATTTCAAGTGCACACACGGTATGCATTGCTTGATTTGCCGCAACTGCTTGCCACGCTACTTGTTTTTATGAGTCTCTTACAACTTGAGGAGAAATCAACCAGACTATGGTTTATCATTCTGGGAACAAGTCTTGGTTTACTTTTGAGTGTTAAATACATGATTCCGATCATCGCCATTCCCTTACTACTTGTTGTCTTGCAAAGTTATCGAAAAAAAATATTGTTACCATACCTTGCTGCACTAGGCATTGCTGGAATTGTGTACTTAGTTTCCTACACAGTATTTTTTCTGCATCAGAAAAATATGTTAGATTTTTTAGCGTTTGAGTGGTACCGACTGCAGTGGTTTATGGGCAAAACCGATGCCGAAAAATTTGTTATCTTTCAGACCTTATTTACCGGTTCTTTTGAAACATGGTGGGAGCCTGGTACGTACGAAACGACAATGCATTGGAGTCTTGTGTGGCCGGTTAGTTTTGTATTGAGCGTGTTGGCAGCTGTTCGGGCAGCAATTGTTAGAAAGTATCAATTATTGAGCTTGCTCTTGTATTCTTTTGCAGTATTGGGTTTGTATTCCATTGGTGCGGCAGCCAGTGATCGATTCTTTATTCAGCTGCTGCCATTCTGGATTCTTGGTTCTGTCTGGTTGCTTGAGCATTTTTCAGTTCTAAGGGCAGCCAAGCAGTAATGCTATCATGTATAGGAACAGTGGTAGAACTGTGGGACGTATGACGAAACTAGTACAAAAAATTATTTCTTTAGATACCCTGACTTTCGGCATGGTTTTGGTTGGGTACGGATTACTGGCTCTTGATTCACTTTTGTATCCAGGTGTAGTTCTCAATCAACTGGGTTTCGACTCAAAATGGATAGCGCTGATAGTGCCAATGCTTTTCTTAGTGTTGCGATTAGGTACGCGTCGGGTGCAATCATCATTATGGTCAGTGCATAATAGATGGCTTGTGCCGAGTGTGAGCTTGCTCGCGCTTATTTTGGTTGCTCAGGAATTGTATTACCAAGCAAATTATGTATTTACCTCATATGGCATTAGCTATAGCTATTTTGTTGTACTGGCGCTAACTGCGCTCGTCGTAGCTTTTTTGACTTTCAGTAAAAACTTTTACCTTTCTCATTGGAAAAAAATTATTTTACTACTGCCAATACTGCTTATGGGCATTGCTATGGTTGTCTATCTGCAAAACCAAGTCTTATTTATGTGGCTTATTGATGAAGACTCGGTTGTGGAGTGGTTGCAGTTTTTATTACTGATTGTTGTTTCTGGCTGCAGCGTTGGCTTAGCTCGATATTTCTGGAGTAGAGAAACGACTCTCAGTATACTCTTTATACTCGCTGCTGTTGGTAGTTTTTTTATTGCTGGAGAAGAAATATCTTGGGGGCAGCGATTGCTCGATATTGCCACCCCAGACTCCTGGATAGAAATTAACATTCAGAATGAAACAAACATACATAATATTGGACCTATTTTTGGATATGTGTACCGAGGGTATATTCTCGTTGGGTTGATCGGTGCTACGGCATGGATGGCAAAACGGCTATTTATCAAAGCGATGTCAGCTAGATTTAGAAAAATTGCGACGGTTTTAATTCCAGAATGGTACTACATGATTTATTTTGCAGTTGCCTTCGTTCATAATTATGATCGAATATATATTTCGCAACCTGTAGGTGATGTAATCTGGGAAGAACCCATGGAATTGTTGCTCATTTTGGGCATAGCTATCTTCTTTAGCGAACAGTTTATACAGAAAAGCCCTCGAGTCTTGAGTTGGCTTCGAGGCTGCTTTCATACTAGAGAAAAGCGCGTATAATAGTATCTGTGCAAGATATTTCAATCATTATTGTTAACTATAATGCAAATACGCTTACGAAAGCTTGTCTAGCTTCACTACAGGAGCTCGATGTGACAGGTCTGCGACTACATATACTAGTGGTTGATAATGCGTCAAATCAACCGTTCACATTTTCTGAAGCAGAACAAAAAAAGTACGGTGGCGAAGTCTTAACCAGCAGTGCTAACCTTGGATTCACCGGCGGTAATAATCTGGGTATACATCATGCTATCGAAAAATATAATTCTGATTACGTGTTACTGCTTAATAATGACACAACGGTCGCTCCAGATTTGCTGATGAAAATGGTCGATCGGATGAACACTGATCAGCAGTGTGGCGTCTTGTCACCTAAAATTTATTTCTCACCAGGGCGGGAGTTTCACTCAAAAAGTTACACCAAGAAGGATCTGGGTACTGTACTCTGGTATGCCGGTGGAAGTATTGACTGGTTAAATCTGACAGCGTTTCACAGAGGGGTTGATGAAGTAAATCGAGGGCAATGTAAGCAGCAAACAGAGAGTGATTTTGCCACAGGTTGCTGTCTACTGATTCGCAGAGAAGTCTTGGAAAAAATTGGCTTACTGGATAAAAACTATTTTGTGTACATGGAAGATGTTGATTGGTCGGTTAAGGCAAAGCGCAGTGGTTACTCTGTTGGCTACATTGATGACACTGCAGTCTGGCATGTAAATGCTGGATCTAGTCAGGGCTCAGGATCTGCGCTTCATCAGTACTACCAGACTAGAAACACCCTGCTATTCTTCTTCAAATATGGTAGCTGGCGGGTTCGATTTCAGTGTAGTAAGCTCGTTGTGCAGTATCTGAGTACTGGCAATACCTACCAAAAAACAGCTGCTCTGCACTTTTTACTTCGTCAGTTTGGTAAACAACCAGTCTATATAGAAAAATAAGCATGTCAGATTTACAACAACAGCAACCCATTACTGCCGTAGTTATAACTAAAAATGAGTCAGCTATGATTAGAGAGTGCTTGCGGTGCTTGCGATGGTGTAGTCAGATTGTTGTCATTGACACCGGCTCCACTGATGACACCGCAAAACTTGCCGAGCAAGAACAGGCTCAAGTAATCCACT
>JBBDKV010000018.1:0-24808 GCA_040879165.1 Patescibacteria group bacterium | reverse complement strand
TTTGATAAAAATTAGTAGCATGTGCTTCAGCCCAGCGAAGTGAGTCGGAGCCAAGGTCATACGTATCATTAGTTTGTGGACCAATACTGCCTCGAACTTGTAATTTAAAGTCAGCGGGGTCTGTGGTTCCAATCCCTACATTCCCTGTGGGGTTAATGCGCATTCTTTCAGCTACATTTCCAACACTAGCAGTTCTAAAGCCTAAGAATCCATCCTCAGATCCAGCAGTATTAGTAGTGATACCGGCATATATGTCACCATAGACCTGACGAGCATTATTTGAATCTTGTAGAGTAAATTCTAAGGCCACCCCAGACAGAGCAGTGTTGGTGCTTCTGTACAGGCTCAGTGGGAAAGCTCCAGAATCAGCAATTTCAAGTTTACGCGCAGGATTACTCGTCCCAATCCCCACATTCCCCGCAAAGTATCCCTGACCATCTGATCTGAGGTGAATATTGGCGCTGGCGGTAGAAGTACCTCCGAGTGTTAAGTCAACAACGTCTGCAAATTCGTTACCTGGATGATAGACATTGTCCGTATTTGCCCAGCGAGAGCCGAGGCCAAAGGCGTCTGCCCAACTTGGAGCACTGCTGCCATTGGATTGTAAGAGCTGCCCGCTCGTTCCAGCCGCAGTTGCTCCTAAGGCACTGATTCCCTTAAAAATTACACCTCCAGCAGCAGTACCAGATAGATCATCTGCAGTACCTCCATAGGTCAGTCCCAGCGTTCCCCAACTAGGAGCACCAGCTCCTCCAGAAACCAGTGCTTGCCCAGAAGTTCCCGCAGCTAGTGAATCGTAGGTTGTGGTCGCAGTAGAGTAGAGTAACTCTCCTGCTCCAGCTGCAGTCACATTCGCACCAAGACCACCTCTACTGGTTGCTAGCTGCGCTTCAGTATTGAGTGTGCCATCACTACCTGAGGTGTACACTACGCCATCAGTGGTAAGATTAGCAATGTTAGTAGATTGTCCAGAGCGACCTAGAGTAAGTCCAGTTTGATTCGAGCCACCGATGGTTAGGGTACCAGCTGCATTTGTGTCCAGCGAGCCACCAGCTTGGACATGTAAATCATTGCCAAAAAAGCCTCTGCCATCAGATCTGAGGTGAATATTGGCGCTAGCAGTGGAAGTACCTCCCAGTGTTAAGTCAACAACGTCTGCAAATTCGTTACCTGGATGATAGACATTGTCCGTATTTG
Source organism: Patescibacteria group bacterium (assembly GCA_040879165.1). GTDB lineage: Bacteria > Patescibacteriota > Microgenomatia > UBA1400 > PJMF01 > JBBDKV01. The sequence goes on along the minus strand of JBBDKV010000018.1, from coordinate 23,611 downwards.
CCCAGCGAGAGCCGAGGCCAAAGGCGTCTTGCCAAGAAGGGACGCCACTCGATACTCCTAAAATTTGTCCATTTGACCCCACACTCAGTTTGGCTAGTGTGTTAGTGCCAGAAGCATAGAGCATGTCGCCGGTGGTGTAGGAAGATTGCGCTGTACCGCCGTAAGCTTCGTTAATCACGCTTGCTTGCCAAGTTCCAGTTCCAATTGTGCCCAGGGTGGTAATGCTGGCTTGACCCACATAACTACTGGCAATATCTATGGTGGGATTACCGCTCGTTCCATCACCATTGGAAATACTGATGCGATCTGATGTCCCGGCGATACTGCGGGCAGCAAAAGAACTCGCACCAGTCCTGACCATGATGCCAGTACTAGAGAAGTTGTGCAGAGCAAGTGCTTGCCCAGTCAGTTCTAGGGTTAGATCACTCGTCAGCGCGCCGCCGCCTGTCAAACCGTTATCAGTATTAACTAGTCTGCCTGCTTGAAGCGCGTGAGTACTACTCGTGCCTTGTGTGCCTAAAACAATGCTTGAGCCATTGATGGTTGTGGTAGCGCCGCTTCTTCCTAAGGTAAGTGCATTCTGTGTGCTGCCACCAATAGTGAGCGAACCAGCTGCATTTGTGTCCAGCGCGCCACCAGCTTGAACATGTAAATCATTACCAAAAAAGCCTCTACCATCTGACCTAAGATGCACATTGGCACTGGCAGTAGAGGTGCCACCGAGTGTTAGATCCACCACATCTGCAAACTCGTTTGCCGGATGATAGACGTTGTCTGTATTTGCCCAGCGAGAGCCGAGGCCGAATACATCCACCCAAGATGGAGCACTGCTACCATTGGATTGTAAGAGCTGTCCAGAAGTTCCCGCAGCTGTTCCTGCGAGGGCACTAGCTCCTTTGTAGATCACCCCGCCTTGTGCGGCAGAGGAGAGGTCAGCATTACTTCCTCCATAGGTCAGTCCCAGCGTTCCCCAACTCGGAGCACCAGCTCCTCCAGAAACCAGTGCTTGCCCAGAAGTTCCCGCAGCTAGTGAGTCATAGGTAGTTGTAGCAGTAGAGTAGAGGAGCTCTCCCGCACCAGCAGCCGTCACATTCGCTCCCAGTCCACCTCTGCTGGTAGCTAGCTGCGCTTCAGAATTGAGGGTACCATTACTACCACTGGTATAGACCACACCATTAGTAGTCAGTTGGGAGATACGCGTTGTCGTACTATCTATCTCTAAGACGCCATCACTACTAGCATAGATGCGCTGATCAGCATCATCGTCATAAAAGCGGATTTCATCGGTAGTGCTCAAGACTACGTCATTCCCCCCAGAAGTATTTCCTTCGCCCAATACTTCAGCTAGGGTCTGGTCGTCAGTACCTAAAGCACCAGCATCAATCCAGTCTGTTCCAGTTCCTGTGGAGGAGAGCAGCTGTCCATTGGTGCCAGCTTCATTGTTGCCATCATATAGGGCGGCTGTGAGACGCATATCACCAGCAACGTGGAGGAGGCGAGAGGGATCATTCGTGCCAATCCCAACATTACCGGATTCATCGATCACGCCCAATGTAGTATTAGAACTGTCAGTCCAGCTCATAATATTTGCGGTTGCTGACGGTCCTGCCCTGAGAGTGAGAGCAGTGCCACCTGCATATGTAGCCGATAATGTTGCTCCCGGAGCAGCAATATAGGACTCTGCAATAATTTCGCCCAAACCGTCGGGACTCAGTACGATGTCGCCATCAGTGCCGCTGGTTGTTTCCAGTGTCAGCGAATCAGCTGTGATGGTGAAGCTGTCACCAGTGGCAATCAGCTCAGGGTTGGTGGTGCCGAGTTGTACCTGGCCGCTGTTATTCATCACCAGCACCGTGTTCTCAGTGGCAGGGTCTGCAGGTGGGAAGCCTTGCAGGGTCTCGGAGTTGAGGGCGTAGGCTACTGACTTGATGGCCTGGCGTGGTGTGAGTGTTTCAGTTTCGATTTCCACCTCAAGCCAAACATTAGCATTTTCAGAGAAGACGTCATCAGAGATCTCAGAACCACAGTCGTCGCCTAAGCCAGAAGCAAAGATGCCGTCTTGATCTGGTGTGACGCTACACGTCCCCGAGTCCCAGAGTAGCGTGCCGCCCGTGCCTGGGCCCGTGTCGTAGAGGCGAAAGCGCATGTCAGTAGCAGAGGTGATCGGGTTGCGTGCGGTGTCAGTTAGACGGCCTTGGAAGGAGAGGCTGCGGTTGGGGCGAGTGAGTGTACTCGGGTAGGCCAGGGGTTGGGGTGGCTCGACAAAGAGTTGCTGATACCCGAAGTAGCCCATGCCCAAAAAGAGAATAAAGAATAAAAATCCTTGGATGTATACGGCTGCTGGGTTACTGCGGTTGCCCGAAAGTACGGCGTAGGCCAGGCGTTGACTTTCCTTGAGCTGATGACGCAGTTCCTGGAAGCGGCGAGCTGTTGGTCTTTTTGACGATTCTGAGCTGTTTTTGTCCAGACTTACTGGCTCGGTAGTGCTAGGTGTGGGTACAAAAGGTATGCTAAAAGCATTGCTTTGATCTATTTTAGAGGATATTTGAGGCTTTAATTTGGGTTTGAATAGGCTCGTCATGTTCAGCCAGAATGCGCGCGCTGCGGAGGTTGCCTCAGATCGTGGTGAGGGATTGGGGTAGTTGTGATTCAGATCATCAAGCCACGCGTAGGCGCGCGCGCGTGCAACTCCAGTACGTTCCAACCAATGTCCAAACTGATTGAGCGACGCCAGTTTGCGCTTCACACTCTGCTGAGTCAGACCCTTGGCGACCTGCTTCTTGAGGAAATCATCAACTTTGGGTTTAGTGATACAAGAATCAATCGACCCAAAATCGGCAAACAGCAAAAATTGCTTGATATCACTGCGATAATTTTTAATTGTTGACTGTGAGCAGTTATCGTCCTTGAGTGCCAAAAGGAAGTGTTGCAGGAATGTTTCTGCCTGGGACTGAGGAACATAAGTACAAAAAGCTTGCAATCGTTCAAAGTGCTTTGCTGGAAGTGGTTGACCGACATGACTTTTTGAGAGGCTGGATAGTAGGGCATTGGCCGGGTTTTTCTCAAGAGAATCTAGGCTCGTGCGTGCCAGCAGGCGGTCAAATAACAGCTCCAGCTGCTTTTGATCAGGAGTCGGAACATTCCTGTCACGCAAATAGGTGGAAAAAAGAAAAAATACGCTAGTAGGCAAGCCGTTAGGGGCAGTTGAGTTGTGCATGGGTTGAAAGGAGGTGCTCTGAATCTGTACCAGATTCATTAGACCTTTTTTGACTGCATTCAGTGTAGGGGAGAAAGTCGAGTAAGGTCAAGAACCAGACTAAACCAGGCAGAATGACACAGTGTGAGTAAAAGACCTATTTTGGCAATTGCTTGCGGTAAATAAATACCTATTTCACATATTTCATGCAATCTAAAATAGGTCAAAGTGATCAGCTACTTGACTAAATACTCACGATTTTGTGCAAGTGTGCGCAATTCTGAAGGACTGTTGATTAGTTTAAAATTTACGCGTATAGTAAGTAAAAATAATACAAAACGTCAAATGTTTACATTTTACTCGAGGTAATTTTGTAGAGTGTCTACTAATAATCCACGTTGTTGCAGCGAAAAAATGCTTCGGGTGGATAACTCTTGATTACCGCAACAGTAGACGCTCTGTGATCTACAAATATCAACGCAATTTGTATTATAAATTATATCTATTACTCTGGAATATGGGTACATTACGGTAAAATGAAAAAAAACACTAGAAAATTACTATTTCTCCTCAGTTCTCCAGACTATGACTCGACTAAGTTGCCTCTGTCAGTGGTGAAAGAACTTTTTTCACATTTATCTGATGGTGGATTTCGATCCTGGATCTTTCATTTACGCAAACAAGGTGAGGTTTTTGTTGAGCAAGCCAATCAAGGTCCGTTGATTTACCTCACGGCTAAGGGAGAGCGCAGTGTCAGCAAGCTATTTCCGGCTTTAAATTCCCAATGGGATACATGGGAAGGCGAGTGGATGTTATTGCTCTGTCTACGCGCTCCTAAGGGAGACAAGCAGTTTAGATACTTGCGTCAACTTCTGATTAGTGAAGGCTCCCTGCCATTGAGTAGAGGATCGTATCTGTTTCCTCAGGCTTGTTCTGAAAAGGTCCGACACGAATGTCAGCTCCGCTATGCCGACTCAGTGGCACTCTGTACGGTAAACCAGTGGGTACTTGGTCTTGAGAGTCCTGTAATCATTACTTATTATGACTTAGATACTCTTGCCAGGCTTTACTCAAGTATTAGCGAATCAATAGATCGACTGCTAATGCAAAATGACACTAAAAATAGATTGATAAGAAAGCATAAAATACAATTGTTTTCTGAAATTGATCGTTTATTCGAGTGCGTGCAAGATGACCCAGGTTTCCTCGCATATTACTTCCCAGATGTACAGGGAGTACGGGGTATTTTGCCAAAAATACACCAGTTATTGCTATTATAGGATTTTAACTTTCCGAACTAGACCCTATGTGAACAGAAATATTTCACGAAGCTTACTCGAGTCTTTTTGATACAGTGGAGTATATTGTTGAGTAGGCGGTATTTTTGATCAGAATTAGCATGTTTCGGTAAAGCAGAGTTCGGGTGGTGAAAAATCAGCTATTCATTTGTGCTATTTGATCTATTTGTGAGTGATAAATAAGTGCCCTTGCTTGTATTCGGTAATATTTTTCCAGATCTGCGGTAATAAATCAGTAAATATGCGGTAATCTATTTTTATGATATTTTCCTTCAAAAATCATGCGTAAATACACCTAACAACGTATTGCTACGTGTTTAGTTCGCTGTATGTCTTCTGTATATACCCGAATGCATTAGTGCTATTCGTGATCATCTCACGGAGTAATCAGCCATTTTAGTTTGTGAAACCACTTGTTATTTTTAGAGTTATGGGATTCTTACTTTTTGACTATTTTTATTGTTCTATGCTGTCATGTGTCGGTGCAGCAGCTTACTGTCAAACGTGTTTGTAGAACTTTTAGGGCTCTGGAACTGGCTTGTGTGGACCAGCGCTTCATCTTTTGAGTTGCTGTTTTAATCTCGAAGTTGTTGTTTTGGCAAGGAATTTCTCAATAGATCGTTGTAATCTTGTCTATATTGACTGCCCACTGTATGTTGCGTACAAATTTGGCTAGTAGAGTGCTGATGTCTTGAACTATTGAGGGTGTTTTACGCTTCCTCTACGGGCGAGAGGAGCACTACTTCATAGTCTTTGTTTTGAGATACGATTGTTTGAGTCGTTAGGTCTCCACTGGTTTGGTGGTACTTCCAGCTGATAGTTTCTAGAATGAGGTCGGTCTTAGCAGCTTTGAGCTGAGCTCGACCAGTCTGGTCCGTTTGGGCTATGTCGTGGACACTGCCCGTTGGTGAGTGAGCGATGCAGATGCAATTCTGGATCGGTTGCTGTTGAGGGGTGAGGATGTCTATGCGCCGGCTTCGCCGGCGCACCCACCACTGACTACCCATACCAACACCATAGATAATCAGGGCAACTACGTTGACGATGCTCCATTGCCAAATTACAATTCCCACCAATAACGAGCCCATTGGCCATTGAAAGGTTTTGATACTCAGTAGCTTTCTGCGTATTGAGCGATTTTCTTTCAACCGCTTCATCCGACCAACTGGTATCACCAGCCACGGCTCCTGCTGAGTTTCAGCAAGCACTTGAAATCCTTCGCCTGTGTAAAATCGCTGCCAATCCAAGTGTCGAGGCGCGTGATTCAGCACTGGAAAGTAGCCTCGCTCATCTAGCACAGATATTCGATACCAACCGCTGGTAAGGTCAAATTTCGGCAAGTAGCCATGCCTGTCACTTATGACGTCTTTGACAACACTTCGTTGGCTTTCATCAGTGCCTCGTGCTTTCACAACCGTGTGGTCTACAGCTTCTTGCAGTGGATATGAAGCCACCATACTTTGTGGCTCCCACCACCCATCCAAACCAATTATCCAAACTACCTGTCTCAGTAGGTTTGCGCCAAAGTCCACCTGGTGTTGATATACTTGCACAAATGCACCAATTTTAAGTAACGGCAGCAGTAACAGTGCCAGTAAGCCCAGACCAGCTAGTACTATCGGCCAGGCGTTCACTGAAAATTCCTGCACCGTGGCACTCATTCCCTCAGCCAGATCGATGACAAATGGAGGAGTGACTGTTTCAATTGGCGGCAGTATTTCGTCAATGGGTGGAATAATTTCGTCTATTGGTGGAAACGGTATCTCAATCGGCTCATCAGGCAGTAATGGCGATGGCACAAATGGGGGAATGGGTATGGTAATAGTAGGTGTTCTCAGGATCAAGGGAACGTCTTCAATTACACTCACATTTCCTGTTTGATCAATAATAAGAAAATCAAGCCAAACAACAACATCACGCGGTAGTTTTGGCAAGACGACGCTCCAGTTACCATCCGATCCAACTTCAAACTCTACCACAGTCGAATTCTCACCAGGCAAGTTAATGGTCAACGTTACTTCACTACCAACCTCGCCACTTCCAGCAAGCGCCGGTTGATTATTAGCAAGCAAGATTGGAGTTGTAGGCACACTATCTGCATCAAGAGTACTTATGTACACTTCTTGATCCTCAATTTGAGTAACAGTAAAAAAGGGTGCCTGACTATCTATAGTAAAAACCCAAGTTACCGACTTGCTAGAATTGCCATGGATGTCATATGCCTCGACTTGCCAAGTATAGCTACCATCATCCAGGCCTTCAGTAGGCGTCAGGCTGTACTGACCGGTGTCTGAATCATAACTGAGGGTGTAGTCGTCGTTTGTCGTATCAGTCAGAGGAATGTTAGTAAAATAGGTGTCACCGTCTAGAATTAGTCGGTAATAACTGAGCAGCGTATTGTCGGTTGATTCTTTCCAAATAAAAGTAATGTCGTTTGATTGATGAAAACTATTATTTGTAGGCTCAACCAGCACAGGTACGCTTGGATCTTCATTGTCCACTACGCTCGCAGTAACTTTGGTAGGGCGAATTTTGTCTTCCTCTAGGGTTTCACCAGGCAGTATGCCTGAATCTTGTGCCAAAATGGAAGCTGGTATCAGCAAAGGGGAGAGTAGTACATGTAAGACGCACCACAAAAAGAATAATTGAGAGATTACAGTCGGTAGGCGGGTAAAAAAACCTTGCACATGATTAATCAGCATTGATTTGTATTCTAGTTCTCAAACTCATCAAGCTTGTCTGATTGGATTTTTTCCAGTTTGGACTCTAGCTCTTGAATGCGCTTGGACTGATCTTGTCGGCGATGAATGATGTGTCTGCGAATGGCGATCCAGCTGGCTATCAAAGTAAGTACTACGATGATGATGGCCACAATAATGGTGATTGGCAGCAGCCAGAATTGTTCAGACATGCTTACAACACTACCCTCTGAGCCATAACTCATGGTGACTTCAGCGGTGTAGAGTCCAAACCCCCAGATTCGATCCCATTGACCTTCGAACTCTCGTGCAGTGAAGGGGAAGATATTTTTGGAATCAAGCTGCATTGACTCAACGCGCTGACCAAACATGTTGTGGATTTCCACTGTAATGCGTGGCTGAATGTGAATGTCTGAAAGGTTTTCAACAGCAAAGCTATAGGGCACAGGACCAAACTCGCTAAATTCTGGTAGAGTGAATTCTCGAATGACAGCTTCTTCATTAATCAGTCCGTTGACCATCACGTAGAGAAGTGTGCCAACGCGCTGCTCAACAGCAGAGGCTTGGGTGTTTTGTGTACCGTCGGCATTTTGAGTTCCACCACTCATGTCAGGCTGATGTATGACCATTGCGTAGTGACCACCGGCCAAGGCGTCTTCAGGAACACTAATTACAGCCTGCAGTGAGGCCATTTCTCCAGGTTGGAGTGTTTGAGTAGAGGGCGTAATAGTCAGCCAAGAAGCCAAGCTCCAACGGTTGTCAGCGTCATCCAGATTAATAGGAGTTGGAGTTTGGGCGTCATCAAAGACCACAAAGTCCTGGGGGGTGCTACGGATTGTAACTGACTCATCTCCGGTATTGATTACTCGTAGCATCACCTGCTCGGTCTCTCCAGGGTCAAGAGCAATGGATAAATCGTCGCCCAGTCGGGTTGGAATAGCAGTTAGAGATAATTGATTTTGAATTGCTGCTTGGGTGGTTAATTCCTGCTCGGCGACTTCTTGCTGCACAACCGGCGCAGTAGGCGACACTACTTCTTCAAGTGGTTGCTCAGTTTGCGCAAAAGATAGTGAACTTCCAGCAGCTATTAGTGTTGTGCAAGTGGCTAGTGTGAGAAGGGCAGGCTTGAAAGTCATACGTCTTTCTTAAAAGGTAGCTGTTGCTGTATATGTTACGTAATTTTCATAGTTTCCAGCTGCTTGAGTGGCTGAAATGATTGCCTTGTAACAAACATAGAGATTGTGGTTGTCAGCAGGAGTCGTGTCAGAAAAGATTGTTTGAGCTGTTTCAGTATCCTCGTTGTCTGCAAATTGTTTGTAGCACTCACTGCCGGCGCAATCTCCTGAGCTTGTGTCGTACTCAAATGCTGGTGTAGTACCAGAAGTATTGAGGTCATCAAGGGAGTAGCCAAAACCCTTGTCGTCTGCACTAGACCAAGTTGCTGGATTGGTATGACTAATACTCGTAGCAGTAGCGTCGGGGATACAATCCGTATTGGTGGTTGGATCACCAGTACACGCGTCTCCATTTCGACCCAACTGATCATTAGCCAGGGCTGTTACAGCATACCCGTCAGCAGCATTTGTAGAGACGGTAAGTCCTTGTGCAGCGTAGCGGAATTGGTCGATGAGTAATGTGCCAAATGGAACTTCCACCGGCGTGGTAGTGACACTCGTTGTTTGACCACAGGCGCTGGTACTTGAACTTACTCCAAGAATTCGAAAGGTAATCAGTGGATCGACAGAGGCAGTTACCTTGACAGCCTCGATCACGCCGATACTGACGGTCGTGGCATCTGCTACTGAGAAGCTATCATTGAGGTGTTGCACAACAACCTGATAGGTGTCTGCCGTACCGTGACTGTGATCATCCTTGGGAGCTGGATTGATTAAATCTTCGATAAGGATTGGGTCAAAAGTTGAGCTATTGAAGGCGCTAGAAACGCCACCAGTTCCTGAATACGCACACTCGAAAGAATGATAGTCGGTGCTATCAATAGTGATTGCTGAAGCAGTCGCGGTGCCTGCTACAAAGTCATAATTTGTTTCATCGCCAGGACAAGTAACTGTTGGTGTGGAGCTGCTAAAATCGAAAAATTCTTCATCAGGAATACCATCACTTGAAGTGTCATCGTCATCATGTGCGGGGACCAAAACTCTAAATCTTCCATTTTGAATGGCGTTGGCAGTTGTGAAGCGGACAGTAAGATCTGCAGATTGTGATGAAATCACATCGTCACCTGAGTCAGCGTGTCCGGAGCCAAGAACAGATCCTATGGTAAAGTTAGATTCATCAATTGTGTCGCTGACAGTGTAAGAACCCATATCTCCAGCACTACCGATTCGCATCGTATCGCCTTCTACGAGTTGGGCGGTACTGGTTGAAGGATAATCTCCTGGAGTGTCATTGATAATAACTTGAGAAGTTCCTTCGGCGTTACCGGCTGCTAGCGCACCTCTGAACGATGGGCGTGGGTTAGAGAGAGTTACTGAAACTTCACTTAAATTGGCAGAATGAGTTGTTTCGTAAAACATTCCAAGGGCGAGAAAAGCCAAGAGTCCAGTCATAGCAAATAGGCCGCGTTTGATGAATATTGACATACATAACCAAAAATTCTTACAAGTTCCCATTATAGGAGTATTTTTCCCTTGGTGACAAGTAGTAATTCTTCTGAAGAGTCTTCGAGTAGTTTATCGTTGTGTACGAGATGTTCTTCTGTATATCCATACGGCTGCTCCCGCAACGAACGCCGCAATCAGAATTGAAAAAGGCAATGCGATGACTGTATGTTCATAAACATTCATTTGGATTGATCCATCAATGTTTGAATAGAGTGTTAGTTCCACAGTATATGGACCAAAGAAGACGGCTTGTTTGTATCGAAGATACTTCAAAAACTCAGGTGTATCGGCTTGAATTGCGTCACTATCTAACGCAGAATTTTCAGAATCGAGCAGCCAGCGCAACCGCCGAGAGCTTTGACCAAGAATGATATCTGGAAACACTGTGTACTCAGCAAGCGTAGCTCCAAATGGACCAGATATTTTGGCTGAGCCTGAGGCAACTTGTGCGGCATGTGACTGGTTTGACACGATAGGCGCTACCTGTACTGTTCCGAGGCTATCGAAGAACCTTGCAGTTTGCCAGTCAGCTACTGCAAATTGAGGCGTTACTGTCTCAGCATTAGTAATGAGTACGATTAGATTACTACCAATCACTCCGCCGATACTTGAGGCACCAGCTTCATTCTGCGCTGCTTGTTGTTGGAACAGTACTGTCATATAGTGTTCTTCTTCAGGAGCATCACTTGCCACAGTAATATAGATGGGAAATTGATAGGTTTGTTCAGGTTGTACAGTAATGGGGTTCAACTCAGTTCGATCCAAGTCAATATAAGGAAAATGAAGTTCATCAAGCAATGTAGGATTACCGGTCACGCCGTCTGGTGTGAAGCTGACTAGGTTTGGTAGTACGGTAACCGGCCGATTGCTAGTATTGGTCAGCGTCACAGCGTGCATGGCGGAAAGTCCAGGTTGAATTTTTAAGTAGGCGGTTGGAGGACTGACACCCAGTTGATAGACAGCGGAAGATTGTTGGGCTTGCTGCTGATCTTGTGCAACTGACTGCGCTGATTGAGCTGAAGTCTGGGCATTGGCATAAAAGAAAAAGAAGAGTAACCCAGCGATGTGCAAAACCAGGAATATGACAAACTTAATCACTACCTTTTTTTTGAAGCTCATGGTTTTCTTATCAATCATTGATTCCATGCCATCCTTTAGACAGACCTTTTCTCTCTACTATTTTTCATGACTACTTGACTAATATCCAGGTACTGCCACAAACTGCACATTAGTAGTATACCTGCCGGCAGCCTGGTCTCCTGACATGCCTGCTTTATAGGTGACAGTTGATTGTCGAGTACCCACATTTTCAGAGCTCATCACCACTTGCATTTCCTCAGTGGTAATATCGGCAAACTGGCGAAAATAATTGCCATTCACAAAATCATTCGGAATGTCATCGCCGCTCATGTTAAAACCAAAGCCAGCCACATCTTGATCTGTCCAGACTGTTGCCGCCGTTTCGTCGCAGTCGCTGGCATCGCAAGTGGTGTCAGGAATGGTATAGACACCGCCAGTGTGGCGGAGCGGATGAGCCTCGTAGGCATAGACCAAGTAGCCTGCCGCTCCGCCAGTCCTAATAGTTAGGCCATGAGAATCTGTTGCGTGTACACTAGGAGCGAGGGTGTCAAAATCAATAGTAAGTTTAGATATCTGAAAGAAAAATGGTTGAATTTGGTACACGTACTGGAAGCCACCGCCTACAAAATAATTACTTACACCATACTCTCCGTAGGGGCCAGTTGCTGTTTGACCGACGGTATCCGTCACTCGGTAGCCACCGCCTTCTTTTTCTCCGGCAGTCATATTAAAGTTACCAAATTGTATGACGTAGGAGTCAGATTCTAAATTATCAGCTTGCGCTTGTTGAGGCGTCTGGAAAATATTCAAGGCCAAAAAGTAAAAAAGAGAGCATATAAATAATATGATATATCGGTCAAATTGGATTTTATTCGGTATTTTTATTATCATCAAACCTTTTTTGTTCGGGTTTTATTTTTGTTTCATCCAATACTGATCCTGAAATCTTCTCCAATTCAGTTTGAATAAGATCAAGCTGAGTACTTATTGTAGTCAAATTCTCTTCAGGATGCTCATTGAGCACTTTGAGCTGTTTGAGTCGTGGTTCAAGAAACTTTTGCATAAAATCTTCTAACGTACGTTCTTGATCCATCAGCAGAGCAAGTTGTTTGTCTTCAATTTCTAGCTTTATCTTCCTTTTTTTATTAGCATCATATTGTTTCTTGGCAAACAGAAAAACACTCAGCATAAAAGTGAGGCTGATGATAGCTTGCAATGTGTGCATACCTGGAGCGCCATCCAGCGCGTAGTGAAATAGCATAATTCCAGATGTAGCGATAATGGCAGTAACAGGATGTGAAGTCATAACAATGAAAAACACGTGCAGATACGCCAGTGGATACACAGCAGACTGAGTGTTGCCAGTGGCGCCAATCAGCAGTAAAAATGCAAAAGTTAACACACCCATCTCAAGGGAGGTATGCTCAGGAAGAACGTGCCAAAATTGTCCGCCACGAATTTTCTTGTAGCTGAGAAAGCCGATGATGAGGACCGCAAATACCTGTAATGAGTACTGTTGTACAGCTGCAACTTGCAACCAAACATACGCAAGCACTATCGAGGCCAAAAGGAACATAGTGTGTTGAGCTGGTCTGAGAGAAGGCATGCGTCTAGTATAACGAATTTTTGCACGCTGCACAGTCCGCACTCCGCATTGGTATGGTATACTAAGTGTATGACGCATATTAAATCGCTCGCTCAAGAACTTCTTTTTATCAGGTAACTTGGAGCGGGGAACGTGTGTCTGAAGCCCCCGGGGGCTTTTTTTGTTTATACTAGGACTTACTGCTAAATAGGAACAGGTCGCAATAGGGAACAGGTCGTAGCGCTCTTCTTTTGACCGTTTTCTCTCCTTAATTTAGTAACTAGAGTTAGTAAGTAGTTCACAGGAGTGTCTATGGCTCAAAATTACAATGTTACTAAAATTGAAGAAAAATGGCTGGACAGCTGGGAAAAGCAGCAGCTTTTTCAAGGGGTAACTCAGGCAGATGTAGTAAAAGCGGATGCGGTAAAAACAGGCAAAGATCCGCTCTATCTATTATTTGCCTTTGCCTATCCCTCTGGTTCAGGTCTACATGTAGGACATGTTGAAAGTAAAACTGCCTTGGATATTCTTGCTCGATATTATCGCATGAATAATCGGGATGTTTTTTTCCCGGTTGGCTGGGATGCCTTTGGACTGCCTGCGGAAAATTACGCAATCAAAACAGGTGTACCTCCAGCGGAAACTACGCGAGCTGCCATTGATACTTTTCGTCGTCAAATCAAGCGAATCGGAATTTCTTATGATTGGAAAGCGGAGCTCGCCACCAGTCACCCAGGCTATTACCGCTGGACACAGTGGTTGTTTTTAGAGTTGCATCGTCAAGGTCTGGCGTATCAAGGTGAGGGTGTGGTCAATTGGTGTCCATCCTGTCAAACGGTTTTGGCTAATGAGCAAGTAGTTGATGGCGCCTGCGAGCGCTGCGGTAGCGAAGTCACTCAAAAGTCAATGAAGCAGTGGTATTTTAAAATCACTGAGTATAAGGATGAGTTAATTTCTGGTCTGGATGAGGTAGATTGGCCAACTGCCACCAAAGAGCAACAGCTCAACTGGATTGGTCGAAGGGTAGGAGCGCAGGTGCAGTTTTCGGTCGAGAGTGCCCCGGATGCCGAACGACTAGCCTGTTTCACCACGCGCGTCGACACGATATTTGGAGTGACTTTTTTGGCAATGTCTCCCGAGAAGTGGCAGTCTTCAGGCTTAATGGAGCAAGTTTCAGCTCAAAAACGCGACGAAATTGAAAAGTACCTTAAGGCAGCTGGCAAAAAAACCGAAGAACAGCGCAAAATTGGCGAGAAAGATAAAACTGGTATCGACACAGGTCTTACTGCTATCAACCCAGTCAATGGTCAGGTCGTGCCAATCTATGTGGCTGACTACATTTTGGCTGGCTACGGCACAGGCGTGGTAATGGGCGTGCCAGGACATGACGAGCGCGATCACAGCTTTGCGCGAAAACATCAGCTACCCATTATTGAGGTTATTACTCCTGCAGCTGGAGCGAAAAAGAATGATAAGTCAGTCTTTACTGAGCACGGAGTCTTGCAGAATTCAGGCAACTATACCGGTCTGAGTTCTGAGGAAGCTATAGGACAATTACTATCAGACTTCAATGCAGACATCGAAAAAACAACGACCTATAAGTTACGAGATTGGTTGATTTCAAGGCAAAGATACTGGGGAGCACCTATCCCAATAGTCTATGATCCCGATGGTAATCCACATCCTGTTAAAGATGAGCACTTACCATGGCTCCTTCCCACTGACGTCGACTTCAAACCCACCGGCGAGTCGCCACTGCGTTCCTCTCAGGAATTCATCCAGAGAACAGAGAAACTTTATGGCAAGGGTTGGCGTCCAGAATTTGACACAATGGATACGTTTGTAGATTCTAGCTGGTACTTTTTGCGCTATCTTGACGCGCGTAACGAACAGGTCTTCGCTCAACCAGAATTACTCAAGTATTGGCTGCCGGTTGATTTTTACATGATCGGTCCGGAGCACATCGTACTGCACTTATTGTACTCGAGGTTCTTCGCTAAATTCCTGCGTGATCAAGGCTACTTGGAAATTAATGAACCATTCAGCAAAATGCGCCATCAAGGCATGATCTTGGGTCCAGATGGTAAAAAAATGAGTAAAAGCAAGGGGAACGTCATCAATCCAGACGACGTCATCGAGAAATTTGGCGCTGACACCTTGCGCGTCTACGAGATGTTTATGGGACCAATTGAATCGGATAAACCCTGGGACGTCAGTGCCGTAGCGGGAGTCTATCGTTTTCTCAATAGGATCTATGATCTGGTAGTTCAGGTTGCAGAAGGAAAAGCTGTGACCAATCCTGCGGTCAAACGCAAGCTCCATCAGACAATTCGCAAGGTCTCAAGCGACATACCAGCCCTGAAATTTAACACGGCCATAGCTGCCATGATGGAATGTCTTAACGATTGGGAAACCAGCATGCGCGCTGACAAAACAGGCATCACTCGAGAGGAAGCTCGGTATTTTACTCAAATACTTGCCCCATTTGCTCCATTTTTAGCAGAGGAGTTGCACGAACTCCTTGGCGGAAAGCACTCTGTACATACCACTGAGTGGCCAACCTGGGATGACTCGATAGCCGCCGAGCAATCAGTTGAAATACCAGTGCAGATCAACGGCAAAGTCCGTGGCAAGATCAAGCTGCCTGCAGAGCAAGCTAGTGATCAAGCGGTGGTGATTCAGGCGGCGCGTGCAGATGAAAGAATTGCCGCTTGGCTTGCTGAAGCAAAGATCATCAAAGAAATTTATGTTCCTAGGAAAATTCTTAATATAGTGGTCAAGATATAGTGGTCAAAGTCAAAAAAGCCTAAACATCCTCGTACACAAATAACGCTACGCTTCGTGTAAGCATCCCGCAGTAGACTGTGGGTATATGCACAACACATCGTTATCCCTCAACCCAATAGAGGAACAACCTCAACAGAGTGTATTCTCCCGCCTGCTGTTTGGCTCGGCAATTGCTTCCTTTGTCATAGGCACCGCTGTTGTCGGGTATGGCGGCTATCATCTATGGAAAAGTCAAAATCAAATTATAAATCCCATAACATGCACAGAAGCAGCGCGAGAAGAGTTGGTCTATGTAGACGTCAGTGGTGCTGTGAAATCTCCAGGAGTGTATGAGTTGCAAGTTGGTAGTCGAGTGGCTGATGCACTAGCTGTAGCTGGAGGATTGCAAGTCGATGCTGACCCAACCTACGTGCATCAATCTTTGAACATGGCTCATAACGTCAGTGATGGTCAGAAAATATATATTCCCACTAAGGCGGAGCAAGTGGCAGGGGTGGCTGAGGCAGAAGGAGAGGGCGCTTCAGAAGAAAAGCAAGAGGTTGGTCAGGAGAAAGTGACTGGATCGGGGAGTGCTACTGGTATCTCGATTAACAACGCTAGTTCAGCGCAGCTTGAAACACTTCCCGGTATAGGTCCGGCTCGAGCGAGTGCGATCATAGAAGGCCGACCATTTTCCGCCATTGAAGAATTATTAGAGAAAAAGCTGATTCCTGAAAGTGTTCTGTCAGAGATCACTTCCTTACTCCAATTATAATAAAGACACAATAAAATTTATTATTATACTTAATTATTGGATAAGCAAAATGTTGTAGATAGCCAGTATTAGCTAGAAAAAGCAATCAAGTGACCGAAACTTTGACATGCAATGAAAAAATGTATGGTTGGTGAATTTAGGTGGGGCATCATGGCATTTCAGCTGCAATCACTCTCGCAACGTTTCACACACCTATTTCACTATACTTTGATAGTACTAGCACTACTTCTATTCCTGAGGTATTTGCATTTTTTATCAATACATCAAAAAATGAGTCAAAATCAACAACAGTCATTTACTTGGCTGCTAACCGAACATACCCCGACCTGCTATTACAACTCACCACATTTTTACTGGAAAATTGATCGCTGCGAGCAGATTGATATAGGATTGACACTTGAGGTAACTGGCAGAGTAGCTCGGTCAGCTGATGATGGTTTTCTGAGCAAAAAAAGACTGATGGTTGAGTCTATTCTCGTTTTAGATGAGAATACAGTTTCGTCAGATGATTGGTTGAGCGCATTTCAGCAAAAATTAGCCGTTTTTCGTGATCGGGTGAGAAATAGGACAGTGCTGCTACTTGGTGCAGATGCGGGTGGATTAGCTGTTAGCCTGGTGTTTGGTTCGCAAGCGCATCTCTCTGAAGAATTACGTCAATCATTTGAAGAAACAGGAACGCTCCATATTTTGGCGGTTTCTGGTTTACACGTTAGTTTGCTGATGGGAGTGTTGCGTGAAGGCAGTCGCGTGTTAGGTGTTGGCAGGCATACAGCAGTTTTTTTGTTGGTTGGAGTTACGGGGTATGTATTGTTAGTTGGCTTAAAACCTTCCGTACTTCGTGCTTGGGCTATGATTTGTGTCGCCTTGGTGGCTCGGTATGTTTTGCATCGCCAGTATCACTCAGTAGTGACCTTGCTATTTGTGGCGATTGGTCTGCTCTTTTTTCGTCCTGACTGGCTCCTTCACCCAGGTTGGCAATTGAGTGTAGCTGCCACCGCCAGCATTTTGTTGCTCGGTAGACGTTTCGAGCACGTTTTGGGCGCAGTAACATTGTTTCCAGAGGTGAATGGCTTTTCAGACCGAACCAACAATTGGCAGTGGATGTCTGTTTGGAAGCAGTCGCTCAGTATAAGTCTAGCAGCTCAGGTGGCTACCTTACCCTTGGTGTTATATCATTTTGGCGCCGCTCCTGTGCTCAGTTTTATTCCTGGCTCGATTTTGACCATCCTAGCTGGAATAGTGTTGTCAGGCTTATTCTTTGGGTTAACCACGGTACTAGTTGTTAGCCTGGTTGCACCTACTTTTTCTGTTGTACTATCTGGATTACTGACAATGACGCTTACTGTATTTGTCAGTATGGTTTCTTTTTTTGCTCAAATTGATTGGTGGTTAGTGGAGTACAGCCGATAGTATGTCTGGATTAAAAATCTATGCCTTTAGCAATTAAAATTTCTCTGTCTATAAGTATTATTTTTGTCTGCCTTTCAAGCGTTTTAGCATTGCTCAAGCCTGATACCTATCTTGAAGTAATTTTCTGTGATGTTGGACAAGGTGATGCAACTTTGGTGCAGATGGGGACTTGGCAGCTCTTGATCGATGGCGGTGCTGACTCATCAGTGCTGCGCTGTTTAGACAATCACGTACCATTTTGGGATCAGACTATCGAGATTGTCTTGGCTACACACGCTCATGCAGATCACATTCTTGGTTTAGCATTGGTTATGGAAAAATACCACACATCTTTGATTATGACTAATGGACTGAGTTCAGAAACGGCCGATTTTGCACTATTTGAAGAGGCCATTGTGAAGCAACTCGTGAATGGTTCGCAACACTTGGTCGTAGGGGCAGGAGCTCAGTTCTCCTACAAGCAGTTAGATATGAATATTATTGCTCCTGAGCAACCCTTTGGCAGCATTAGTATCGAAGCCGAAACAGAGTTATGGGATATCAATACACAATTATCTCAAAAAATAAGTGATCATAATGAGCCATCTATCGCAACATTTGTCACATTTGGTGACTTTGGTTTATTAGTGACTGGGGACATGTACGAGGCTGGGGAGTTAGCACTCATCAAGCAACATACGATAACACCAACCACTATCCTAAAAGCAGGGCATCATGGGTCAAAAACTAGTAGTTCACTGCCATTTTTACTGGCAACCGAACCCGAAATTGTAACTATCAGTGCTGGCAAGAACAACCAGCACGGCCACCCAGCACCAGAGGTACTTGAGCGTGTAGATTTGATAGGCGCACAAGTTGCAAGAACCGACCTCGAGGGAGAGCTTCACTTTATAACAGATGGAAATCAGGTAGTACGAAAAATAGCTGATTAAAGAAGATAAAAGTCAGATGATAGCTGACTTGAGGGGTTTTCTGCATTGCTTGGGGCAGAAAAAAAGTTGAAAGAACTAGGAAGTTTGAAAATGAGAGAGAATGCTATTCAGCTGTCACAGCGAAATTACAAGCAACCTGTTTTAACTTTGCAGTCTATGCGATACGAAAATCTGAAAAAAAGTAACGCTACATCGTTGCGTAAAGTTACTTTGCAAAATTGTGCAAATCGGGTGTTAAAGAACGTATCACTAACGTAGCATGATTTGTTCTTTTTTTGCAAGTAGCAGTTTTGTTGAAGTATGATTTTTAATGTATTGAAATATCAATTATGAGTATAATTTGTTTGCCATAAAAACATATATTTTACATGCAAAAATATGACATCAAAGAGTACAAAATATCGTCGAATTATTTCGTATAAAATTCGCCTTTAGTAGTTCTATCTAGCAAAAAAACACGATTAAAATACGAATAAAATTAGATACCAAAATAGGGTACAATAGAGTACTATGCAGCCTTCAATTCACCCACAACTGGTTTTAGAAACTGCTTTTAGCCAAGTAATTGAGTCGCTTGGTCTGAGTATTGATGAGGAGCAGTTGCGTTTGCAGCAGCCGGCGCAGTCAGATCACGGTGAGTATGCTAGTTCTTGTGCGCTCCATCTTTTCTCACAGTTGAAAAACGCCTCTGATGATCGCTTTGCTTCTCCTCGTGAGCTGGCAGAGAATATTGTTGCTGAACTGAACACATATTTTAAAAATCAGGAAATTGAGTTGTTTGATGCATTTTCTGTCGCAGGTCCCGGATTTATTAATTGTACGCTAGCGTCATCTGCGCTGGTGCAGCATGCGGCAGAATTGGCTAGCATGCCGCTGACTGAATTTTCTGTTCATCCGCAAGAAAAGCAGCGTGTGCTCCTTGAGTATGTTGGCCCAAACACCAACAAACCGCTTCACATTGGGCATCTGAGAAATGCCGCACTTGGTGTGGCTATGTGTCGTTTGTGGGAGAGATCGAGGCACGAGGTTAATCGCGCAACCATTTACAATGATCGTGGCTTACATATTACCAAGTCAATGTGGGCGTATTTGTATTTTGCTGCCCAACCCGCTCGTGATTTTCAAAAACAAACCTGGCAAGAAGTCTTGGCAGTTTGGCTAGGGGATAATTCGTCATGGTTGAAGCCTGAGGATATGGAGGACGCTCGGCTAAAAAAGCCAGATCATTTTGTGGGGCACTGGTACCAGCAGGCTGATGCACTGGCTGACGATGCCGCTGTTCAGGAAGTGTGGTCGGCAATGTTGCAAGCTTGGGAAAATGAGTTAGATTCCCAGCATCAGGCGGTGAGAACACTTTGGTCATGGTTGAACGACTATTTTTATCAAGGCTTTGCCGAAACCACTGAGCGGTTAGGGGTGTTTTTTGATGATGCACACATTAGTCATGAGTCGGCCATTTATCAAGCTGGTAAGAAAATAGTCCAGGATGGGGCCCGCGCAGGCACGTTTGAGCAGTTGGATGACGGGGCAATTCGAGCACATTTGGAAGATCGTTTTAATTTGCCCAACAAAATTTTACTCCGCAAAGACGGCACGGGCATTTATATGACATTTGACATCGAGTTGGCGCGTCAGCGCTCTGAAACGGGCGTTGATCGCTTGTTGTGGCTGGTTGGACAGGATCAAGAACTCTATTTTCAGCAATTATTCGCCATCTGCGAAATGCTGGGCTATGGCACACGCGATCGCTATCGCCATTTTGCTTATGGTATGGTCAGGTTGCCTGAAGGAAATATGAGCTCCAGAAAGGGGCGGGTGGTTTATGCCGACCAATTACTCGATTTAGCAGTGGAGAAAGCTCGAGAAATCATGACAGAAACGCAGGTCGCCAAGGATTTGTCAGCTGAAGAAGCTGCAGCGGTGGCAGAGGCAGTGGGTGTCGGCGCAGTACAGTGGACGATGCTCGGACAGGAGCCAGTTTCTGAGATGACTTTTGACATTACGAAAAGCGTCAGTTTCAAAGGTTTTGCTGGACCATACATTCAGTACACAGTAGCACGATGTGCTAGCGTGGTACGACAAGCTGAGCAGATCAGTACAATAGATTACGAAACATTTAGAGATAGTGCTAAACCTTTTGATATAGAAATTGAAACGAGTGAAAAAGAAGTCTTGCGAAACCTTACGATATATATTGATGTTGTTGAACGAAGTACTGCCCAAGATGCTCCGCAATTGCTCACAACGTACTTGCACACCCTTGCTCAAAGTTTTAATGGGTTTTATGCTGAGGTTCGCATTGTTAACGATTTGGGCAGCAAAGATGCTGGGGCACGAGAAGCGGCGCAGCGGCGCGTGATGATGACAACGGCGGTGCAAAAAGTGCTGCGAGATGGGTTGGGGCTGTTGGGGATTGAGGCGCCTCGCAAAATGTAAGGAATCTTGGTATGTATTTTTTGAGACAACGAGCACAAAGTAGAGTTTCGTAGATACTCACGCAGCGCTCTAACTGTTCAAAAAATACATACCAAGATTCCTATTTATGAGGTACGAAGAGAGGATTTATGCTAGAACACAATTTGAAGACACTTAGTAATGGATTGCCTATTTTGACTATTCCTATGCCAGGGGTGAAATCAGTCACCAGTCTGGTGCTGACCAATACGGGCTCACGGTACGAGCAGCCAGAACAGGCTGGCATTGCGCATTTTTTCGAACACATTGTCTTTAAGGGCACTGCCAAGTATCCTACGCCGCAAGATTTGGCAGCTACTATTGATACCATCGGCGCTGAATTTAACGCCTTTACTAGCAAGGAATACACTGGCTATTATGTCAAAGCAGATAGTCGAAAACTCGGTGTGGCACTTGATGTGCTCTCAGACATGCTGCTGCAACCAGCTGTGCGTCAGGAAGATATTGACCGCGAAAAAGGGGTCATTATCGAAGAAATCAACATGTATCGCGATATGCCAATGCATCACATTGCCAATTTGTTTGAACAAATGTTTTACGCAGAGTATGGTTTGCAGCACGATATTATTGGTACCAAAGAAACGGTTGGTGCGGTAACAAGCCAGGCTTTTCGAGATTTTTTAGCAGCCTGGTATGGTATGCCAAATATGCTGCTGGTGCTGGCGGGCGATGCTGAGGTGCTTTCGTCCTCGACGTTGCATACAGAAATTGAGCAGTGTTTTTCTAAACCCGTGGCCGATGAGCGGGTGGGGGAGAAGGTGGCAGTTTCTGGGCAGTTGAGTGAGCGCGCCATCTCTGAGAAAAAAATGCATCTGGAGGTCAAGCAAACAGATCAGGCGCACTTGATTCTCGGTTGGCCGGGGTTGGCGCGCGACACACAGCAGAAGCAAATTTTGTCACTGTTGAGCGTTATTCTGGGCGGCAACATGAGTTCACGCCTGTTCTCTGAGGTTCGGGAAAAGAGGGGGTTATGTTATTACGTGCGCAGCGACGTTGACTACTACCGCGAAACTGGCATGGTGGGAGCCTCAGCTGGCGTTGATCCTCAGCGTGTTGAGGAAGCTATCAGCGTGATTCTTGAGGAATTTGCCGACATTGCCAGTGGCAAGCGTGCTGTAACCGCTGACGAATTGCAACGGGCTAAGGAGTACGTGCGCGGCACCATGACGTTGTCATTTGAGGATAGTCGATCAGTGGCGCAGTTCTTTGGAATGCAATCACTCTTGCTTGATCGGGTCGAAACTCCTGAGGAGATCATGGCCAAGATTAAAGCAGTAAGTCTGGAGCAAGTGCAAGAATTGGCAGGACAGTTGTTCGGCGCTGGCGCCGGTTCGCCAAAGCTGGGCGTGATCGGGCCGTTTGAAGGCAAACAGGAGCAGTTTGGGGGATTAGTTACTACGCAAAAGGATTAACGAGCGTAATTTCTTGGTATTTTCGCAAGTGCTTCGTGTTGTCAGTTGCAATGGTTGTAACTTGATTGGTTAGGGCAGTTGCTACCAAATAAGCATCAAAGATTTCAGTTCCAGTAATATGATATTTTTTAACTAAAGATTGATTGATAGCTAGGGTCGTCTGGCTTGGATAGATGACAGTTGCGTGCATTGTGATTTCGTTGATGGCGGTTTGTGCGGCGTTAGCTTCAAATGGCTGTGGAAATTTCTTATGAGTTATCACTCTGAGTGTTTCTAAATAATTCTGATGTGCAATAACAAGTTTTTGTTGGTACTTTTGTAAGAAAAATTGTGCTGCTCGATATTTTGGAGAGGAAATAGTCAGTGAATAAATGAGAATGTTAGAATCAATCAGCATAGATATCTTCTCGAGTAAGATTATCTAGTGGCACTCCAATATCCTTGCTACGGAAAACGATTTTTTTAGCTTCTTTTTTTGCTTCATATTCTAAATATCTTTGCAGCGCTTTGCTGAGTAGTGTTTGAAAACTAATATCGAGCTCAACAGCCTTCTTTTGAGCAGCTTTTTTTAAGGGAGGGCTGAGTCGAATCGTGGTTCTGGTAGGTTCTAATTGCATACATGTATTTTGACATAAAAATGTCAAATCAGCAAGTAGCTACAGTAATTAAATGTAGTACAATACCTCTAGTGAAAGTGTTTACAGTTAGAAGGAGAAAATATGAAAATGCATCGCACCGCAGTCCTCGTTAAACCAGATGGTTTGCAGAGAGGGCTCATTGGAGAAATTATTAGTCGCTTCGAGCGCAAAGGCTTGAAGTTAATCGGCATCAAGATGGTCGCCATGGATGATACACAGCTGAGCGAGTGGTATCAGGAACACAAAGATAAAAGTTTCTTCGGCGATCTCAAATCATTTATGGGTTCAATGCCAATCGTGGCTATGGTTTGGGAAGGCGTTGAGGCAATCCCAGTCGTGCGCAAACTGGTCGGCACTACGCTTGGTCGCGAAGCTGAGGCTGGTTCGATTCGAGGCGATTTTGGCATGAGCCAGCAGTACAACCTGATTCACGCTTCAGGCAATGAGGAAGATGCTCAGCGTGAAGTGAGCATCATCTTCAGTAAAGACGAGTTGCATGGTTACAACGGGGCAATGGAGTGTGTCATTTACGCTGAAGAAGAGTTGCCGGGGAAGTAGGTGTGGAGTAGAGCTTTTTTCAAATGTAAACCGGAAGTTAGTTTTAATATAACCTGCAGTTCAAATATATGATATCTAGGATGTTGTGAAGTTGATCTCCTTGATGATGCGTCTAGTGATTGGGTGCGACTGTTGTTAAAAAAGTTTGTTATGTCTTCTCTCAAAA
>JBBDKV010000017.1:0-113573 GCA_040879165.1 Patescibacteria group bacterium | reverse complement strand
CTCACGCTGCTTACCCTTAATTGCTGCGAGCGGATGCATGCCAAAAGAAAAATACGTATATTCGCTTCGCAATACTCCAATTCCGTCAGCCAGGTGCAAGGGGTCGAGTTTTGTTTTATAAGGATTACCTCCTGTTACCAGGATTTTGGTCTGTGTCGAATATGTCTTTTGATTCTTTTTGGAAGGTTCGGTGTGATATGGTTTGTAGCTAGTGATCTCATAACCTGTTGGCGTTAGTTCCCAGCTTACTTCGACATGGTGTAGATTTTGACGCTTTAGTCTGAGCAAAATACGGCTGAGTTCAGCGCATAACTCATCATTCAAAATAGGTTTATTCTGAAGCTCTGCAGGGATGGGAATTGTTTCCAGGCTATCTTGTTTGCGACGATAGTAGCGGGCTTGGGTTCCAACCGATCTCATAATTACTGAGTTAGTGCGATTATCAACTGTATATGTATCTGCCTGTTGCTCCATCAATTCTGGATCGGGACAGCCCCAAATGGCCTGAATGAAAAAATGTTGTCGCATACCTGATTCTGGGTGAACAGTGTAGGCGATACCAGATGCCTCAGCCTGGGTTTGTGCTTGAACGATAATGGCTGAAGGAGCTAGATTATTTGTTTGAATTGAGGCGTGCTTAATGAGTTCATGCTCTACCATTTTAGCCCAGAATGCGCGGAGTGATTCAACGAGGTTGGCGTCTCCTTGAATGTGTTCAAATCTTGACACATCCATCTTGCTTTCTATCGAGCCATGTTGAATTTTAATAAAGCCTCGATGTAGATAGCGATGATACGCATCAAGCAGTTCCTCAGTAAACCACGTTGGGAGTGGAACATTCTCAATTGAGTCTACGACGTGTTCGCGCAGATGGTAGCGCGCCAGATCATCATGCTGAGATTTGTTATGATACAGGCTGCGTAGCTCATGAACGAGCTGAGATTCTTCTAAGATGGCAGTCAGCGCTTCTTGAGGAATGATGATGGTAGTCGGCACAGGAAGCGCTTTGGTGTCGAGCGCCGCTAGCTGCTTGCCGAGAGAACCTACCGAATGATCGGAAGCACGATACGCATCGCTTAAGTCGGTAATTAAATGGGCAGACATAACATCTATGATACCTTAGCTGGAGCGAAGAATAAACGGGCTTATTTGCGCATTACGCATCAAGTTGTTTTTTGAAGGATTCTACAAATGGAATTGGGCTTGGATCGATTCCTTCAAGCATGCTCAAATAGTAACCAGCAAAACCTACCAACGCAATTGCCTCAAACACCTGCGCTAGTTTTGTCTCAGCGTGCAAGTCCAGAGCCATGGTTTCAATATGGTTGTCTTCCACCACTCTTTGTGTCAGCTTCATCCGTTTTTGGTTTCGCTCATGATAGAGTTGTGAATTAATGAAGATGAAGATGTGTGTATCAGAGTTGCTCTTTGGAAATTGCAACCCTTCCAGTAAGTGGTGATTCATTTCTGGAACTACTTTGTAGTCAGCAAATGTTTTGGCGTTTTCATTTGACTGATTGGTGACAACGTGCCCAGCGCCCTCTAGAAAGTCGGAAACAACAAAAATTGGCCGCTTATCAAACATCGAGTAGGCAAGAATTTTTGCAGGATTGGTATCCTGAGGTATTTCTACAGTAGAATCGTTGACTTTTTTCTCAATCACTGTGGCGACCTCATCAACCTCCGCTTTGGTGAGTGATAAAATACCTGCCTTGGATAATAAGCAAATTGTGCCGAACACGGCGTAACCGATCGCCATTCTTGGTTGCTGTGAAGGATTGTATTTGGCGTCGATTTGATACGCTGTCCAGTCATTTTGCTTTGCCAAATCAATGAGCGTGCCACCTGCCGCGATTACCATAATTTGAGCATTTTTTGCCTTGGCGGCTTTGGCACAGCTAACCACCTCTTCAGTTGTACCAGAGTAACTTGCCAGAACTACTAAAGTATTTTCGTTGACATATGCTGGCAACGTATAGTCGCGGATGGTGTCAAAAGGGACTTTTAGCGTGTCTTTATACAAGTGCTTAATGACATCAGATCCCAGCGCTGAGCCACCCATTCCTGCAATCAGGACGTTGTGAATATCTGCCGTTGGGGTAAATTGCAAAGATTGAGTGTCTTCCCAGGCATGAGTGAGCTGTTTGTGCAGTGCTTCAATGGAGCCAAGCATGTTGGATGAATCGAGTTTGGCGATACCTTCTCTAGAATCAAGAATTGTTGTTAAGTCTGACATGTGCAGCCTTTCGTTTTGCTACTCTTTACTACTTGGTTTTCGCCGATGGACGTAAAAACGGTATTTCCAGGAAAGATAGTGGCTCCCGCTCCCACCAGGATACCTGGCATAGTGGTAACTCGAACACCAATGTGTACTCCTTCGCCAGTAATCACGCCCAGTTTTCTGCGCTGCGTCTGTACATTTTTGTCACGCAGCGTAATTTTGACTGGTTGATGATCCAACCTGAGATTGGCGGTAATTAATCCTGCACCAACCTGGGTGTTTTCACCCAAAATTGAATCTGAGCAATAGCCTTGGTGAATACTGACTCCTGATAGTAACACGGAGCGTACGATTTCCGAATAACTACCAACGACGGTATTGTGTTCTATCGAGCTACCCCTCACAAAACAGTGTTCCCCTACCAGCACTCCCGTGCCGATGTAGGCTGGACCTGCAATTTTGGCAAAATCCTTAATTTGGGCATACTCGTCGATAACCACTGGTCCTTGAGAATCATCAATACTTGCAGTTTTGGCTACTTGGGCTGAGCTGGCAGTGCTGGATTGTGTATTTTTAAGAATGGTTTCAGTGACGTGCAGTAATTGCCAAGCATATTTAAGGCTCGTGAGCGGAGTAGTGTTTTTAATCCATTCTACTCTGCCATCTTTGGCTGCAGCATCTACGCTTTTCTCCAGACTATAGTGCTCTTGAGAATTCTCAAAACTGGAAATGAGCTGTTTGTTGAGACAATAACAACTGAGTGCACGCAGCGCTGTTTTTTGGTTTGTGTGTGCAGTGGAGGCTGGCTTTTCTTGGATGCCCGTCACTTTTTGACCATCTACCTGGAGAATGCCGTATTCATGAGGTTGCTCTGTCGGTGCGCCCAGCAGAGTTGCCAAAACATTTGATTTTTGATGACTTTCCCAAAGTGCAGTCAGGATTTCACCCAATCCAGTATGGTATGGGGAAGCCACGAGTAGGTTTTCAGGATGCTCTAAGTGCTGACTAGCTTTGAAAATAGCATCAGCCTGTCCTTTTGGCTCAGGTTGTAGCACTATCTGTAAATCGAGTTGATCCAGTTTGTATTCCTGGGTAAAACTACCAACCGTGTGCTCGGCATAATCTCTGGGAGAAAGCACAAGAACGACTGAGTGAAAGCCGCTGCGCTGCAAGTCTTCAAGCGTGTGTGCGATCAGCGGCTTTCCACAGATTTGTATGAATGACTTGTGTGTGCTGGCACTGAGAGGGTAAAAGCGAGAACTGGCTCCACCAGCGAGCAAAACAACAGCTGGTACTTGTTCTGACATTATTTTTATCCTCTCTAAGGTTATTCCTCAGCCAATACTCCGCCATTCGACTCGATATACTTGCTAATTTCTTGTGTTTTAGCTCTTAAAATCTGTTGGTTATCCGCCTCGACATTGAGGCGCAAAACTGGTTGCGTATTTGAGGGGCGGATATTTGCCCACCAGTCATCGTACCAGATAGACACGCCGTCTAGCCAATCAGTTGAAGTGGCATCGGTGAAATGTTTTTCCAAGCCTTTCATCATAGCTTCTTTGTCTTCAACGCTGTAGTTTATCTCACCACTACTTGGGTAGATGTCAAATTCTGCCACGAGCTCAGACAATGTTTTGTCTTGCGCACTCATCAGCTCAAGGACTGTCAGCGCAGCAATTAGGCCACTGTCTGCACTAAAGTTTTCCTTAAAGTAATAATGACCAGAGTGTTCTCCTGCAAAAACCGCATCGTGTTTACGCATGTCTGATTTAATCAGTGTGTGGCCAACCTTGACTCTAACTGGAGTGCCAGCTAATTTTTCTACCGTTTCAGGAACGACTCGTCCGCAGATGGCGTTATACAAGATAGTGCTGTTTGGTTGTTTAGTCAGCATTTGGACAGCCACCATGGCGGTTGTCACAGTTCCTGAGATAAACTGTCCTGTTTCGTCTAGAAGAAACATCCTGTCACCATCGCCGTCAAACATGATTCCGAGGTCAGCTTGCTCTTCCTTAATTTTGGCGATGATTGCTCCATGCGTCTCAGTCAGCAGCGGATTAGCTAAATGGTTTGGAAACGTGCCATCAAGCTCAAAATACATCGGCACGACCTTGATTGGCAGCTTGCCTGCTAATTCAGGAATGACTTTGCCAGCCATGCCGTTGCCCGCGTCTACGACTACTTTCAGTGACTTGATTTTTGATCCTGAAATCATGCTCAAGGCGTGGGTAATCCAGT
The DNA here is from genome assembly GCA_040879165.1 of Patescibacteria group bacterium. GTDB lineage: Bacteria > Patescibacteriota > Microgenomatia > UBA1400 > PJMF01 > JBBDKV01. Next base: position 109,114 of record JBBDKV010000017.1, on the reverse strand, counting down.
CTGTCATCAAGTCAACTTGCGTGATAGTGCCCTGTGTGTCAGCTGCAGTAAATTTTTGATTTGAGGTAGCCAGATCTCGTAGATCATAAATGCCAGTGTCACCACTGACACCTGCCGCACCCTTTTTGACAATTTTAAAACCATTATATTGGGGAGGATTATGTGATGCAGAGATCATGATGGCTAGGTCAAGATCAAGAGTGCCTGCTGCGTAGTAGGTCATATCAGTGGCAATCAGTCCGAGATCAATCACAGTAACACCTTGGCTGCGTAAACCATCACTCAAAGCAGTAAACCACTCTTCTCCGCTGGTACGCATATCTCTGCCAATAGCAACAGTTGTTGGTTTGAATTGGTGAGCGATACTTTGGCCAATCCTCTCTACCCCTTCGGTGTCAAGTTGCTCCCCGACGACTGCGCGGATATCGTAGTCTTTGAAAATTCCCGGATCGATGATCATGACTGCCTTTCTTGCTTGATCAATACTCACTCGCAGTGATTATTGTACCGTATGAAAAAGTATGATGGCGACACTTTACAGCGAGATTAGCCAAAGGTCAAGCTCTTGTTCCCAGGTTAATCTGGTAATACCTTGTTTTTGTCGATATTCAATTTCTAATACACTCTGATGGGCAGCAAGTAGTTGTCTGAGTTGAAAACGCTGAGCTTGTGCTTGTAATTTTTTGATCATAAATGGTGCTCCAGTAACCGTACCACCGTCTTTAGCAGCAATCAACATCCGTAGCTGTCTTGCAAGCATGGTATGAATGAAAATAGCGCTTTCCTGCGCAGTCAACTGGGAGAGTTGCTGTTGCATCTGAGCACTTTTGGTTTGTCCGAGAGAGTCAAGCCAGCTGAAAATTTGCTTTGCAGCTTTGTGTGTGTGAACTTGAGCTTTTTTAAATGGTTTGAGTCCCGCAGCGGTAATCAACTTTGGTTCCCATAACAAAATTGCTACATCCAGCTCAAGTTGCTCAGCAAGATAGCTCACCAGTTGTTTTTTCTTTTTAGATTGCGGCAGACTGAGCAGGCCTTCAATAGTTATCACTCGCTGATCGCCAAACAAAGACTGAGCGCTCAAAAGTTGTTCGAGTTGAGCTAGATCGAGTTGCTTGGCATTGTGCTGTGATGCAGTAAATCCCTTTGACTCAAATAGTTCTTTAATCTGCAACCAGTCTGACCGGGATTGTACCGTATTTTCTCCATGAAAAATGTGAAAGTCTGTTGCCATACTTCGTGCCGTGTGGTTGTGAAATTACTGCAAATTGTGCAATTGCTTCTCTTACTGATGAGCAGATCACTAACTTGAGTGCGTGAATAAAACTCCCAGTAAAAATCCAGTTGCTAGCAGGGAAAGACTGATAAGACTGCGTAAGAACAGGTGCCAAAGTTGTTCAGCTTTGGTTTCTCTATGTGGAAAGTGTAGGGCTGAAGAGATGTAACTCCAGACGGTTTTTTTTTGATGGAAAGGATCAAGGTTTGTAGTCATGAGGTAAGTATAGCAGATTGTTGGTTTTGGTTAGTAATAATTAATGAGTCCTGCAAGCTTAAAATAACACCGCCGTGTTTTTTCAGCCATCCTCGATTTTGTTGGTATGCTGGATCGTGTTGTGCAACTAAGGTCCAGAAGGCTCTTGAATGATCAAAATGAACAAGGTGAGCGAGCTCGTGGATAACAACGTAGTTAATAATTTCTACAGGGCAGTGTACGAGCCGCCAATTAAAACTCAAAGTACCTGTGTGACTGCAGCTGCCCCAGCGACTTTTTTGTGCTCTAAATTGGATTTTTGAAACATTGAGCGACATTTTTTCAGCAAGCTGTAGTGATTGCGGTTCGATGTATCTTCGAGCACTTTTTTTTAAAAATCGAGTCAACTGCTGACTGCAATCTTTCAAGGAGTTAGTCTTTGGATCAAAGGGATTGATGACTAGTTGGTCGGCTTGGGTGTACACACCCGGTGCTTGTTGAGCAAGATATCGAACGTGTGCTTGATATTTTTTTCCGAACAGTAACAGCGTGGATGGAGTATCTAATAGGGCTGATCTAGAAGAACTGAGCTTTTGTTGATGGGCTGCAATCCACTCTTGATTATCAGTAACAAATTTTTTGATGAGCCAGCCTGGTGTGAATCGTGGGGTTACGACAACCACTTTTCCCGCTTGATCAATTTTAACTGACAAGCGTTTTGCTCTAGGATGGGTGCGGTGAATGTAATCGAGTCTGTTCACAGTCTTGTTATACCATGCTCAGCGGCACAGGTTACCATAATGGCGGCAGGCCAAATACGTATTGAATTGCCTCAATCAGTTTCGAATAGTCATAGTTCTGTAAATAACTGACAAACTCGTCATGCCAGATAATAACCGATGTACCAATGGCAAGCTCTATGTAGCGAATTGCTTTTTCTTGTTCCTTAGACAAGCGTATGGCCAGTGCAAATCCAATCAGAGTAGCGATCATGGTACCAATTGCCTGGGCAATTACCAAGCGAACTTCTTCAGGCGAGATGGCACTCTGCTGTAATTTTATATCAAACTCAGGGTACCGAAAAAATAAAAAAGTAAAAGAGGCGTATAATCCGTGCGCACTATCAAACAATAATAATACAATTAAGGTTTTTTGCCAGATTAGTGTGCCGAAGTGCTCGAGTTTGTACAGCCAATGTTTCCAAGCGGGCGCGCTCAGCGAAGTGTATCCCGGGTGTTGAGGATTTTTTTGCGGTAAATCAGCTTGGTGCTCTTTGTCTTCAGTTAACATACTGCTCTAGTGTACAATATCACGGTGAGTAGCGTGACGTGAAGATTTGTTGACAGGTATTTCACGAAAGCCGAGGTGCTGGAACTGGTAGACAGGCTGGACTTAGAATCCAGTGCTCGTTGAGAGCGTGCAGGTTCGATTCCTGTCCTCGGCACAAAAAAGGTGACCGTTTTTGAACGGTCTCCACAAAATACTATTTCTCGCACTGAAAGCGCACAAGTCGGTATTTCGACACATTTTCTGTCTCATTACAAGTGCGAATCTCGAGTTTTTACTAGCATCAGATTAAAAAACTTGGTATCATGGTTTTATGATCACTCCTGCCTTGATTGAGTATGTTCAGACCCTTCGCGCTGCCAATGTTTCTGAAGCTGATATCAAGGAACAACTGCATCAAGCTGGCTGGCAAGCTGAAGACATTAAACAAAGCATGAGCACCCAAGCTCAGCAGCAGCCATTTGTGCGTGGTGTCACGGCACAAACAGTATTGCCCAAGAGAAGTGAAAAAACTGCAGGAGCTCAAAAAGCAGCGCCAACTCCAGGCGATGACAGAGATCCTGCTCCTCACGTTACCTCGATGCAAGAGGTGTCGGTAGGGCAAACCACAGATGCACTCAAGATTTCCGAACAATCTCCCGATGAGGCATTGGCTCAGCCTGCTGCACAGCTGGTTGATTCGCAGGCAGCAACACAAGCCCTCCAGTCGCGCTTACCAACGGTCACTCCCAAAACTATGGCCACAAAGCAGGCTGAGCTTTCACCACAATCGAGCGCCGCAGCTGATTTGAACACTTCTACTGCTGCGTATCCAGATACTCCCGCACCAGCGGACACCCGACGTAAACTAGTGTTGATAATAGGGCTTGTCTGCGTCTTTGCGGCACTCATTGGTGGGGCACTGTACGCCATATACATTTTTTGAAACGATGCAGCCTGCCTGGTACTTTCGCAAATGGCTTGCATTGGCCAGAACTAGTTGATGTTCTGAACATACTGACACGAAAAAACCCGCTTGGCGGTGATGCCTTGCGGGTCTTTTGTCTCAGAACGACATTCCGGTGAGGAAATGACCTTCTGAGGTGATCGTACTATATCAATTTATTATAAGTTTGTCAATAGTTATCAAAATATATCAAATAATACATATTTTATTCAGTTTCCTCATCAATTGCTGACGCCTTTGTTTCTGACGAAGTAGTGGCGGTGAACTCGAGAAGATTGGCGTCTTCTCGCATCGTTCTACCCATTTGGCGATCGTCATAACGCATTTCAGCCATCCATTGATTGACGCTGGCAGCCCATGAACCGTTGCTGCTTGGGGTGTATTTACGCATGATTTGTTCAGGGGTGGTCAGTCCGATGTCAATATAGTTTTCCTTCAGGATGCGTGCAGCTGCTTTGAAGTTATCCTCATAGCTTTCAAATCGCCAAGTTCCCTGGGAGTGCACTCCCAGTCCTAGACAATTATACGAATTTTCTGGAGTAGCTTTACACAGAGTGCTTTCTTGCATGGCAATTGAAGGCAGTAGTCGAAAATCGATTTCATGCTCGTCGGCAATTTCAACCAGCGTGTTGGCAAAATTTTCCTCATTTAATAATGGCGAGTTATATCTTTCGAGAAAGTTATGAACCAATGCCACTCGAGCGTCTCCAGGGATAATAGTAGTGGTTTCAATTGTATCTGAAGTAACTGAATCAGTAGTAGTGGCACCCGCAACTTGGGCATTGGCAATTTGTACTCGATCTTCAAGATCTTGTGCAATAGGCTCAGTTCTCTCAGGAATGACGATCAACCCTTGTGTATAGGCGATGCAAGACAAAATAAAACCAGTAGTGGCTCCAAGCCAAATCAGCGTCGAAAGCAATGCTTTCATAAGTGTGATCCCGAGTATAACAGATACAGCTGTAGAAGTGCAAATTTTGACGTAATAAGTATGTAAAAAAATTGGTATTTATTTGGGTCTATATCTGGACAAAAAGATGCAAACATGCTAATCTATGATCATGATTAGAAAATATCAATTAGCTTTATTTACCGCACTTTTCTTGTTTTTTACAAGTGTTGCGCTGAGTGCTGTTTTTGCTGCAGTGGTGAGTGAGCGAACATCAGTAATGGGCATGCATTTGATGAATGTTGGTGAGCTTGAGGAGGTTAAGCCTTTGATTTCTCATGGCAGTGACGAAGAAACCTGGCAGTATGTCACTATTCCCTTTATTTTGAGTGATGTTGAAAAAGCTGATGAGTGGCAAGAGTTCTTTGATGACGCTCGAGAATTGCAGATTATTCCGCTCGTTCGTTTGGCGTCACGATATGATCCTGACAGTGATTCCTGGATTGTGCCCACGCGTAGAGATATCACACGACAAATTGAAGTTTTGAGTGCGTTGGATTGGCCGACCAAGCATCGGCACGTGATGGTATTTAATGAAGTGAACCATGCAAAGGAATGGGAAAATGAAATAGCACCAGCTGAGTATGCTCAAGTCTTTCTCTTTACCAGCCAGTGGCTTCACTCAGAACAAAAAAACTACGTGGTGTTGCCAGCTGCTATGGATTTAGCGGCTCCCAATGGTCCAGTTACTCGGGAAGCCTTTGCCTATCTTGAAGAAATGAGAGCTGCTCAGCCAGATGTTTTTGAGCATATGGATGCCATTAACTCACATTCGTATCCAAATCCAGGTTTTAGCTCAGACCCATACCGCACTGGGCAAAATTCGCTGCGCGGGTTTGAATTTGAGATAGCTTATTTTAAAGAACACACGAACAAGGATTTTCCCGTGTACATCACTGAGACTGGCTGGGAAGATAACGCGCGGACACGATATCGACTTCACGAATATTATGAATACGCCCTCGAAAACATTTGGTCACATTCGCAAGTGGTGGCGGTGACGCCGTTTATTTTCCGCGGTGATCCCGGTCCATTTTCTGGGTTTAGTTTTGTCAAGGGAGATGGCACCCCTACCCGTCAGTACTCAGCCCTAGAGCAAGCACTGGGTCGTGTGCTCGGATCAGAAGATCAGTGGTTGAGTCAGAGTGAGTAATTTTTCTAGGAAGGTACTATGAAATTAGCACTTGTGAGCGATAGTCATGACCATTGGGAAAACTTAAAGAAAGCAGTACATTTAGCAAATGAAGCAGATTGCGAAGTGCTGCTGCACGCTGGCGACTTGATTGCTCCGCCAGGAATTGAAATGTTAAAACCATTTCAAGGAGAAGTTTATTTTGTCTGGGGTAATAATGAAGGTGAAAAAGTGGGTATTACTCGACAGATGGATGCTGCAGAGAGTTTAACGTTAGCGGGAGATGTGTTGGATATGGAAATCGGTGGATTGAGCGTATTCATGAACCACTATCCCACTATTGCGCAGTTGGCTTTTCAGGCGGGATCATACGATCTAGTGGTGTATGGTCACGACCACGCATACCATGTTGAAGAAGCTGATGCCCAGTTTTTGATCAATCCTGGTGAGATTTGTGGGTATCGAACTGGAGTCGCTAGCTTTGTGATTTTTGACACCAAGGCACGAACGGCAGAGAGAATTTCACTATGAGGCTGCGCAATGTTTAAAACACTCCACTCCCAAATCGTTTATAAAAATAAGTGGATGAAGGTATATGAAGATGCTATTGAACTACCAGATGGCAAGACCGGGATCTATGGCCATGTAGAGCGGTCTAATGGCGCTTTTGTAGCAGTGGTTAATGCAGAGAACGAGATTCTGCTGGTGAAATTATATCGGTACCCGATTGGTCAATTGTCTTGGGAGTTGCCAGGAGGTGGTATTGATGAGGGAGAAACTCAATTAGAAGCAGCCCTTCGAGAAGTTACTGAAGAAACTGGTCTTACACTTGATACAGCGGAACCTATTGGTGCTTTCTACACGCTGAATAGTTGTTCTGCTGAGAAAAGCCATGTATTTATTGCTCATGTTGGAGACGTTTCAGTAAGTGCGGATGACGTTTCTGAAGACGATGAATATATTGTCGAAAAAAAATTCATGTCACTGGATACTGTGTTACAAATGATCGATGATGGCGAAATCACCGACTGTCTAACGGCTACTGTTGTGCAGTTGGTGGGAAGGAAGTTGAGTGCATCAAAAATGTAGTGGAATAAGGGTGGCAATACACACAAGTTTGATTTAGTTCATACTGCGATTCACAGAAATACAAAAAAATCTAGTAGATCGGCTAGATTTTGTATATGTGGGTCAGCTGGGACTCACCCTACGGGCACTAGCCACACCCCAGAGAGTGTTTGCCATGAGAACTGCGTTCTCTTGGCGGGTACGCTTTCCTAAGTTATAGGTTTAGGTAAGGCATAGTCGCTTGGCGGCGCGAACCAAAGCTTGATCTCCTTCATAACACAACTCTCATAAAAACACCATGTATGGTGTTTTTATGAGAGTGGGTCAGCTGGGACTCGAACCCAGGACACTCTGCTTAAGAGGCAGATGCTCTAACCGACTGAGCTACTGACCCAAGGCGACTATTGTACCATTTTTTTGATGGAATGACCGATAATTTTTTCATTACCTGGCCAGATATAACTGTACAACAGACCGAGATTTGAGATACCAAAATGCTCAATAAACGGAAGCTCGACCTCTTGACAATAGGGCAAGTGCCTGACTTCATCTGGTATTACAGTGTCAATTTTTGGCTGGACAAGGAGCGTTTTTTTGCCAAGGGCTTTTTTCTGATTTGCGTTAAGTCCTGCATATTTTTTTTGAAATTTTTTGACTATTTTTGTGTACGGTAGATTATTGAGTAATTCAAGGGCTGGAGTCACTTTCAGCCAGCCGCTAAAAACTGTCACTGAAGTGACGGCGCGAGGAGCTTGAATGGCACACAACAAAGCCACTACTGCCCCAGCACTAGAGCCAATCAGGTGCACCTGTGTTCTGGGAGGTTGATCGGTGATGCGTTGACAAAGCGTGTCAATATTATTGATGATACTGGCAGCATCCTCTTTCAGCCAGCCAGTTGGATAGAAAATTGCTTGAAGATTATGTGAGCGACCAAATTTCTTACGAATACACCAAGTGCTCAATCTAAAAAATGTCAGGATGTCATCATTAATGCCGGGTATGACAAATATTTGAGCGGGAGGTTGTTGAGTAGGCATTGTTTGTTGCGAGAAAGTAGCTATTAGATTGCAAAATGCAAAATAAGATTGTTTTGATACGAGTTATTTAAATGTGCGCCCGGCGGGAATCGAACCCACACGCCTTGTTCCGAAGACAAGTGCCCTATCCGTTAGGCTACGGGCGCATATTGTAGTTTCCAGCTACTATTTTCAAAGATCTTGATCTAATATTATATCACTTTTGCTCACCCCTACCCTTTTTATTAATTCACGCTATAATACCCCCAACATGGCACTCAACTACAATCATTTAGTTGACCGAACACTCAAATATTTTTCAGTTAAAACTTCCCTTTCTTTGTCTGACAGTGAGCCGGAGCAGGCGTTTTTGAAGCCGTTTATTACTGTAGCACGCGAGCCAGGTAGTGGAGGTGCACCAATTGCTGAGGCAGTGGCTAAAAAATTGGGCTATGAGTTTGTTGATGAACAGTTGGTTGAGGCTGTTGCCCGCTCGACGCGCAAAAGAAAAGCTGTTATTCAAGAAATTGATGAAAAGAGTCGAACTAAAATTGAGGATATTGTTCACTCAATACTGAATGTTGAATATGTTGACGAACAAGACTATGTGACTGCATTGGTGCAGACTATTCTCTCGTATGCGCATCGTGGCAACTGTGTAATTTTGGGGCGCGGCTCTAATTTTATTACACCATTTGCTAAGGGTTTGCATGTCAGTATTGTGGCACCCTATGAGGTGCGGGTGCAGCGAGCCATGGATTATGAAGGACATAGTGAAAAGAAAGCAAAGCGAGTCATTGCGGAGGTAGAAAAAGAACGAGCCGACTTTGTTAAACAATATTTTAGTCGCAATCTCAAGCAGCGTAACGTCTTTGATCTCACACTGAACACTACTTACTTTACTGTGCCTCAATCCAGACAGGTGATTATAGAGGCTTTTCGACAGAAATTTGCGTAAGTTTGGTATATAATTGCCCCTGCTGATCCAAAGGATGCAGCGTACTTGCCGAAGTGGCGGAATTGGTAGACGCGCACGCTTCAGGAGCGTGTGAGATTTTTCTCGTGGAGGTTCGAGTCCTCTCTTCGGCACAGCAATCTACAGTGATAGAATTTTTCTGTTTAGGGAAGAAATTAGCCCTGATCATTGATAGCCAGCCTGTTGCAGATGGTAAGGTAGCATCTGTGACTAAAGAAGTGATGAAGCAGTATAGCGAGTACGCTCATTCCCAGTTATGGTGATGTTAGCCTACAAATTCTTTTTTGGTATGATGGTGACATGGCAATTCTAGTTTTCTACCTTTTGGCGCTGATTGCATTGTTAGTTGGGACGGCAGCAATCTATATGGCTCTTCTAAAAATGGTTCCTGTTTCTTGGCAATATTATCACTATTTTCTGCGCAAACCTGTCAACTGGATCATCTTTTTGACACTTGTCGCGTGGTCCGCTATTGTATTTGCACAGCAAGGGAGCTTTCCGTTCTGGGCTATTGCCCCGCTATCTCTTTCTGCGCTTGCACTGGTGTTGACGTATAAAATGCATCAAGAAGCGGCTTTTCCGGCTGTGGATTTTCCGAACCTCACAACAGACTTACGGCAATTACCACTTGAGGATGACGCACAAATAGCTGTTGTTGAGTATGAAGGTGTTACTAAATGTTATCCGCTGGATTATGTTATTCATCACCACGTCGTGAATGATCGGTTTGGCGATACACTAGTCTCTCTCACCTACTGCGCCATGTGTCATTTGGTAATTGCTTTTGATGTAAGCGATATTGGTCCACTTTTTGTCGGTTCATTCAAAGGTGCCAATATGATTGTGGCTGACAGAAAAACTACAACCTTTTTTCAGCAAGCCACACGAAAATCAATCATTGGGAAATTACATCCTCATGAGTTGACCCTTATTCCCATCCAGCAATTGCGTTGGGATGACGTCAAAAAAATGCATCCTACCCCGCCTGTCGTGGCTGTTACCAAAAAAGACCTGCGTGAGTTTCAACTACCCATCCCAGGACTGTGGAAGAAGATTATTGCATCAAATAGTACGCCTGGTCTCTCAAAAAAGCAGCGGGATAACACTTTCCCACCGCGAACTCCTATTATTGGTATTCTTGATAAGACAGTGAATGCAGACGTCTTTTATCTAAAGCGCGAGGTGCTAGAACGAGGTATAGTGACAAATGTGGACAGTAACTTTTTCCTTGTAAGCAATCATGGTTCAGTTAATGGATTTAAGAAAATGGCAGGAGGTACAAACATACGTGTCAGTGCAGAGAATGGAGAGTTAGTGGATCTCGATAGTAAAACGCGTTGGAATATGCGCGGAAAGTATATAGCTGGAACGATACGCAGTGATCTGCAGCCAATTGTCATCTCTGATGAGTATTGGTTTTCCTGGAAAGAGTATCATAAGAATTCAGTGTTGATGCGTGTTTGAGTAATACTGAGATTCTAATAGGCATTTTATCAAACTATATGGAAAAATCACCCACACCTACATCTAATTTGGAAACTCCTTCTAGTTCATTTGATCCTAAAGAAGTTTTTCGAGAAGCTCAAAAAAATCCAGCTGAATTTTGGCAGTCTAACTATTCGAGTATTGAACAAGGTTTTTCAAGACCAGCTTATGTGGGTCGTACCGATCAGGCTCAGGTAGCGATCATGGTGCCAAGTCATAATGAGAACTCAGGAGAAAAAGCAGGTCATCTAATGGCCTGTCTGTATGCTCTTTCTCAACTACGCCTATCCTCTGCCGACACGCTCAAAGTGATTGTGATTGGACACAACGAGAGTGCTGAAGATGGAACAGAAGCCCTTTTGAAGCAGTTGGGTGAAAAAGTTGAGTATCTCGCATATGATACTCCGCTACGAAGTTTTTCCTATCCCCTACAAGTTGCTCCATGCGTGCTACGGTCAGACGAAGTAACTGAAGTTGGCATTATTGATGCTGATACAGTTGTCAATCCTGATTGGCTGCAAGCCAATCGAACCATTCTTGCAGCAAATGATGGCGTGCAGGCAATTGCGTGCCCTCGAACGTATCTTGATAGAAACGGTGAGGCTGTTCCTTACGGTACTGTTAAGCTTGCGCTGGAGCAAGGTACGTCATTACTACAAAGACTATTGCCATCAAGTTTGAGCCCAGCTTTTGCAACCAAGCTTGTATCAGGAAATAGTTATTATCGGTATGATATTTTAAGCAGTGTTATGTCGGAATTATTGGGAAAGGCTGTTACAGATGGGCACATACAGCACTCTATTGCTAGCCAAGGCGGAAAGATACACCTAAATCCTGAAGCCTGGGCTGTATCTGATGGTGAAAAATTTATTGAGGCAAGGGGCGTGGCATTACTCCGTACCTTGGTGATGAAAGTTAGAAGGATGCTTGCGCCAGGCTTGTCTGATCATATTGCTTTTCTAGAGCAAGAATTACCTTCGTACTTTCCAGATTTTGCCACACTAGTAGATAAAAATGCGGATAGATTGAGCAGATTGAAATCAGAGCAGAGGCTTCAATTACTACAACAATTATTAAGTGAATACGAGGCCTCTACCCAAGTACAAATTCAGCACGACATTGCTCAGTTGAAAATTCAGCGTGCTAACAGTTAGTCATGAGGTGTACACTGGATGGTGAATATTTCAAAGGAAAATACTTCAACGAAGTAATTACAAAAGGACACTATGAACATGCAAAAATTACATGCATCAATTTTTATTAATGCTCCCAGAAAGAAAGTTTGGGATACAATGCTTGAGAAGGATACCTATCAGCAATGGACCAAAGCCTACAATCCTACCTCCACTTTCAAAGGAGATTGGAGCGAAGGATCAAAAATGCTGTTTCTTGGTACTGACGAGAATGGTGAAAATGAGGGTGGTATGGTCAGCCGGATTGCTGAAAATCGACAACACGAGTTCATCTCAATTGAACACCTTGGCATACTCAAAAACGGCGTAGAAGATACCGAGAGCGAAGAAGCGAAAGTGTGGGCTCCAGCCTACGAGAACTACACGTTTACCGAGAAAAATGGTGGAACAGAAGTATCAATTGATTTGGACATTGCCGAGCAAGAGAAAGAGGCGTTTGAGAAGATGACAACAGAAGCGCTGGCACTATTAAAAGAACTATCCGAAAAATAACCTTTATAAAAAATTTGCTAGAAAACAATAAGTTGTTATAATGACGACAATGTCACAAACGAAAAAACAGAAGAAAACATGTAGTCGTGGTCATGTCTATTTCAAATCAACTGACTGCCCGACATGTCCTCTTTGTGAAAAAGAAAAGCCCAAAGAAGGAATCTTTGCTGATATGGCATCACCAGTGCGTGGCGCACTTGAGCACGCTGGCATAACAACACTTGCGCAACTTTCCAAATACACAGAAAAAGAGATTCTCAACATGCATGGCATCGGCCCTACTTCTATGCCTATTTTCAAGAAAAAACTATATAATGCTGAACTCTCCTTTAAAAAGTAGCCTGGGAAAACCAGATGAGTGGTTCGACTCTGTACGAGCAGATTGATCTCTACTAACATGAAAGACATGGATAAAAAGAAACTTCTTCATATCGGTACAGGACTCACTTGGGGCGCTGTTTTGATCGGCGTTGCCGTACTCACAGAATCAGCACCAGGCAGAATGCTGGACTGGGAAGTTATGTGGGTGATTATTGGCGGATTCTTGATACAAAGGTATCTCATTAATAGATGTTTAAAAAAGTAAACACAGCATGAGTAAACATTGTATGCATATGTATTCAACCAGTTTTGCGAGTGCTTATTTGACTATCTTGCCGAAGCAGAGAAAAAGGAGCGTACAAAAAAAGAAGTTGCTGCGTTAAAAAAGGAGTAGTCGCAGCTTGCGAGTTTTATTCTTGGCATATTTGCAGTACAATACCTATCTTAAGTGCCCAGGTGGTGGAACTGGTAGACACGTAGTCTTGAGGGGGCTATGTCGCAAGACGTGGAGGTTCAAGTCCTCTCCTGGGCACATAGAAATTTTTATGTTTGCAACAAATTTAAGTCTGTAGATATTCAGAAACTATCTGCTCAAAGTATAGTTTTACTGTTTCAGGGTTAGGGATAGTTTTTTGTCCAGTCGGCTCAATATCAAAATCAGGAAGATCTTCAAAATAGACTAACTGTTCCAAAAATAATTTAGAATTAAATAAACCTTGATATACTTCCTCAGAAACCCGGATAACCTCAGCTAAATTGATGTGTTCATCCTTCAAAATTGTATACAAGTCAAAATAATCTCTATATGCTCCTCGCCTGCCAACGGTGTAGGCTTTTTTAACTGCAAGCTCTTGTATGGAAAACATGTTCATCCTATTTGAAAATTCAATTGTCTTAAAGTGTGGTTTGAACGGATAATGCAGTATTGTGCATTTCACGTCATGAATATCAAAAAAGGTTAATTCATCACTTGAGTCAATCGACACTTCCTTAATTTGTATCGATTGAGAAATTTTTTCTAGTATGTTCTTTGGTATAGGTTGATCACTAAAGAAGTCGAAGTCATACGATATTCGATGTGCAAGTTGCAATGCTAAAGCAGTGCCTCCACCTAAAACGAAGTCCTGTGTTAAAGGGAGCATCTTTTGCAGGAATTCCTGCCTTATATCATCCAATATATCGAGGTGTAGTTTTGAGATATCTTGTTTCATCGATAGGTTGCCCAATATGTAGGATAAACTTAGAAATAAAATGTAATGCTGAGGGTGTGTACACTTTTTGTGGTTGCTCTAGAAATATTTTTTTTAGTCGTTCTTCTCCAGCTGCCTTTTTTATATCATTAAGTGCGTTCAAATTGCCATAGGCAAGAATTTGATGGATGGTGCCTGGCGAATCAATATTCTGCTGTCGAGTATGCCAAGTGTATGTCTGCATTGCATAAATTATATCATGTCTAGTTCATTCTGGTTGTTAAAATCTTTTCTTTCATCAAGCACGTAACCTTGAACTTTGCGAATTTTTATTTTTGCAGTACAATGCTTGTTCAAAGGTGAAAGTGGTGGAACTGGTAGACACGTAGTCTTGAGGGGGCTATGTCGCAAGACGTGGAGGTTCAAGTCCTCTCTTCGGCACCAGTACTCTGCAATAGATACAAATAACAAAATATGACAGAAGTTTTTCAAGGAATGACCGAGACGGAAACTAGTTTTGTGATGTTACTTCGTTACTATTTGAGGATCGGACATTACACATCTGATGACGAGTATTATTTCATGCCTATTGAAGCTAATGACTTTGTTTTGACTATGTGGCATAACGCTAAAAGTGATTTATTGCGTGAAAGATATCGAGTGCTTAAGCGCGAAGATTCTAACGACTGGATTATTATTTGGCCTAAAGTACGGCAGGCATTTGCTCCCTCTAATTTTTTCTACGAGCAACAAGAGATTTTATTTTGATCCCATTTTTTCACCCGAGTACCACCTTTCGTATAAAGATCACTGTGAAATAGAAGTGCCCCACCAGTGGGGCTGACACTAGTCTGGATGCTTGATAAAACTGTTTCCCAAAGTATAATAACCTCATAGAGAGGTTGCTGGCTCTAGATTGGTAGCATGTTGTGCAGGGTGTGGCATGTGTATGGGTATATTAAAATAGCTAGAATATTGGACTCGTAGCTCAGTTGGTTAGAGCATTCGGCTTACATCCGAAGGGTCGGAGGTTCGAGTCCTCTCGAGTCCACAAAAAACTGGGTCACTGGCTTTCACCAGTGGTAAATGAGATCAGCTGTTCTTGCTATAATGGCACGAACTTGACGGTATGATCGAAGCCAGTTTTTTATGCCAAGCTAGCCAAGGTGGTCACGGCGCATGTCTGAAAAACATGAGATTGAGGTTCGACTCCTCAGCTTGGCACAAGATGTGGAGGAGAAGTTTATCCCGCTAAGCGGGAACTCCTCAGCTTGGCACAAGAATGCACAGCAATGAATTGAGTTGAAGTATTTGCAAAGTTGTGTAATTAAGCTCGCACTCCGAAAAATCTGCAAATTTGGTTTACTAGTTCGTCAAATGTATTCATTTGCTCTGTCCTATTTGTGCCTGTTTTTGCATATTCTCTGTTCAGTTTGTCTCGAACTTCACCTCTGACTGAAAGAAATAGCTGTAACGATTGCTTGATAGTTTTTTGCTTAGCTAGCGTTTCTTTTGACAGATTGAGTCGTTTTTTGGCTATGCTCGAAAGCAGGTAAGGTTTAGCAGTAATCGGAATTGATGCAGTGAGTGAAGGAAGTAGCAGCTCGCCGAGGTCGGCGATGAGTTGCTTACTTGACGGCTGGGATGTGCCTGACGCGATAGACCTATACATAGATTCTAACATTACTTTTGCACTTTCCGGACTGGCATCGAGTGGCTCTGGCCTATCAAACCATTTCCAGCCTACGTTCTGCTGATTCTGAAAACCAGTAATTGCGCTCAGTAGGTAGCTGATCTGCTCAATATGAGCCGGCGGAAATTGTTGCAAGATGGATTTTGCTTGCTCCATCTGTCCATATGTTTCCTGTACTGCTTCATGCGCTTTGTTGGGTATTGTTTCTTGATAAAACTGCTTGCTTTTTTTACCAATATAAACTGACAGTAGTCCTAAGAATAGTATGTTGAAAAGAGGGATTTTAGAATGTTCTTTTTCGAGGTCTGCAAAAAAATCTGCTTCTGTTATTTTTTGGTCTTCAGCTAATGAAAACTCTGTATCAGAATTTCGGGCGGTAGCTTCATAGATTTTAGGCACTTCCCTCCCCTCTTCATCTTTTTCTGTATATCCAAGGAAGACGTGACCGATATAACCACCTGCTTGCAATTCTGGCGCTTGCATAAAACCGTCATAGAGCTGCACATTCATGTCTGCTGCCCGGGCAATTGTGTATAAAACAAGGCTATATTGAGTGCATACCCACTGATTGTACGTAAATGTTCCATCTTCATCGACAGAAAGCAGTTCAGCAAATTGCCCACCTACATTGAGCTTCTGAGTATCACTAGCAGTGTAGTGTACAGCATCGTGTTGAGACTGCCCCATATTTGATGAGAACGGCTGAAATCCATCGGTGATTCCAGATTGACTAAGAATGTCTTTAACAAGATCTAGTGCCTCTTTGTCAGAATAGCCACGCTGTTTAGCGGCTTTGGCTTCGCTGATGAGTCGTTTTCCAATTCTTGTGTATTGTAATTGACTCTCTGGTATTGGTTCAAAATTATCTACACTTCTGCCTAACTGCTCATTTGGAGATGTTAGTATTGTTTCGGGAGAGGCTACTTTTGAGTAGACGACGGCGCTTGCTTCAATACGAGGGTCGGTAGTAATTACAAATTCTCTTTGTGTTGGCTGTTGCACATTTTTTCCGGCATGAAAATATAGTACTCTTTCTGCTTGGTGTCCAGACGGCACTCCATAGCTTGCTTTGCCAGTAGTGTTAAGCCTCACAACTTTCCCAGATTCAACCAATTCACTAACTTCTTCCTTAAATTCGTTCAGAGAGGTAAATGAGGAAAACGCAAGATTTTTTGAACGAATTGCGCTGTCAACTCCGCAGTCTATGGCAGCTTGATGGTAGTCAACTGCACAATTACCCTCAATCCAATATACTCCCTCATCAAGTCCAAGTGTAATAAATTGTGGTTCTACAACTGAGGGTTTTTCGAGCCAATTGACGATTTCAACAGTAGAGTCTGAATCTTGTGAGTGCGCTGTATGTGTTAAGAAATTTTCAACGACTGGTATGGTCAAATCAACCTGATCTCGTACAGCCTGAAAGCTAAGTGCAAATTGTAGACTGAAAGAAATAGTCATGATAGTTTTCATGGCTCCACTTAGTCTTAGTAAGTGATGCGAGTTTTCCTCTACAAGATAATTTCTATTTTCCTTCCAGACTTGCTTTTGATTGGCTTTAAGTTGCTGAATTACTTGATCGGTACATTGATCTGTGGCTTGATACGCTTGATCAATTACCTGGACCTTGCTTAGTGTACGGGCACTGCCCGGATTGCTAAGTATGGCGTGCATGGTGAAATATAGCCTGGTAAGTGCAAGCCCAAATAATGAGGAAAGTATAGTAGCGAGTGAATACAAACTTTCGTGGACCACTTTGTTTGTTGAATCGTGATCAATATCTATAGCTAAGTGCGCGATCATCATTATACCGAGCATCACAGCAACACTGGTGGGTTCGTTCATTAAGAGTAATTTCTCCCGTTCTTGATGAGCAACTGATTTTATTGGTCGTAGTGGTTCGTTGACGTATATCTTGCTTACGGCGTGCTTCGCGGATTGCACTGCTTCTTCAGAAATACTCAGTGCTGCTGATAACTCTTGCTGTCTGCGTTCTAATTCAAGTTGTAATTGTGGATTGTCATCACAAATTACGCCATTCTCTCCATTGAATCTGCTCATTCGTACTCTAGCTTCTCGAATAGCTATTTTACATTCATCTAGATTGGGCTCAAGAATATCTTCTGGACGTATCTGATAATTTGTACTTTCAGCAATAGAATGAGTATTGGCCGCTGCGTAGGGTAATAACTTTTGATCAATGATCTGCACAAATTGATGATGCTGATTGATGTCATTAAACTCAATACCTGCAATTATTAAAGACAATAAAACAAGATCTTGGATAGTAAGTGCCGAAGAGTGCTCAGCAGGAAAAAAATCACCTACGCCAAGTTGCATGAGTTGCTCAGAAAGAGTTTTTGAGAGTATTTCAAATGAGTTGTGATTTACTGATTCATCTGACAGAAGTGTTATGAACGTTTCTCGAATTGAGTTTCTTATTTCTCGATTGAAAATAGCTTGCAACTCACTCATGCGATATTCTTGACCCGTGATTTCATAAATGGTGAATAAAAGTTGTTCCTGCATGACTTTAAGGTGTTTTTGGTTGTTGGCATAATCGAGATTTCTGTCTTCCTGAGAAGCCTGTTTAGAAAATGGTGATTGATTAATTGGGCGCCGATAATTGGGATGTTCTGCAATATCTACACGACTATCGCCACCTTCTGCCAGAATTTGACTCTCAAAAGCGGTTTTAAAATATGTTCTCCATAACGTGATAAATGCGGAAGACGTAATTGGTTGCGTAGTTTCTGTATTTAGTTCCTTTGCTTCAGACAACAACACTTGCAGATGCTTGGGTGATTCTTTTGTGATAAATGGCTCAAAAGCACGCTTATACTCCACAGCCGTTGGATTAGTATCTTCAAACATTCCATAAACGTGACCAATCAGAGCGAGAACACCTGCGTTTTCAGCACTCAAATGCTGCTTAAGATCGGAAAATGCGGTTTTTGTTAACGCATATAATCCTGGGCTGAACCAATCATCTTTGGAAATTATGCACAAAGCAGTACCAGTTGCATCAGAATAATATATGTCTTGTTCAGTCAGGGCTTGCGTGAGCGTGGTACCAAGTGTTGTCTGACAAGATTCAACAATGCTTCTCATGCGTTGTGTTGCTGTTTCAATGTATGTTGTTTCGTCTGGTGGATGAGCATGGTTCTCTTTATTAATGAAAAAGGGGCGAAGTAAGGTGCATATGGGATTGTAGCCATGTTGCGAATGCTCGTGAATTCGGTCTTTAAGTTTTTGGTATTCTTGTTGCTGTTTGGGAGTGAGTAGCGTCTCGCTGTCTGTAAGCGGCTTTAGCAGATGCATATCAAGTAGTAATGCTTCTTGATGAATCTTGACTGTTGGAGGTAATGAATTTAGAAAATATTGAATCTCAGTAACTCCGGCATTTTGGGCTACTTCTGGGAAAACTGGTTTGATTTCTGAATGTATGTGGAGTGCAGCGGGATTTTTCTGTGATTCTGATCCAGCCAGTGTAGCTTCTTGTGTGCCCACTACTTCCCTATAGCCATGTACACCATAGATTTAATAAAATCTAACGTACCTTTGAAGAAAATACCGGCTGTATAAAAGAAGCGCTTGATCGAGTAGTCAATAATATTTCGACTAGTGCGCTTAAATTCTGGAGAGTTAACGTATTCATCTATACCCATACACGGATTATATCCTCTTCTCTAGCCTATTCACAACTAGTAGCTTCAAGTGTACAATACTGCTGCGATGTATCGAGTATCGATGCATCTGTGCGGAAATAGCTCAGTGGTAGAGCGCCTCCTTGCCAAGGAGGAGGTCGCGGGTTCGAATCCCGTTTTCCGCTCCAGAAAAATAATGACCCGCAGGGTCAATATTTTTATGAGTTGGTGGCATGGATCAACTCTTTGGGTTCTGCCGCCAATATGGAAACTCGTTACTTTCACACACCAAAAACTATTCGCGAGCATTTTGAACGAGCCGGTTTCAACATAGGAGAAATTCAAGAATATCGAGAGCAACTGTATAAAGATTTTATGCGTGAAGAAATTTCGCCGAATGTAGACAATGTAATAGAGTTGTTGGCATCAAAAGTTTCTGAAACTGCTGATGTGTAGGTGATCTTTAAGAGCTTGTAACTGTAAAACCAGGTCAAGTTTGATATAGTCGCCCAGGCTAAATAGGTTCGATTATGTGCATTTTTGCATTCTTATTGCAAAAATGCACAAATAATGTTAGTATGATTTCATGTATTTCAAACGCAATGTTGCATCTCAAATAAGCAAACTACAAAAAGGTTTCCCGGTCATTTCAGTAACGGGACCAAGGCAGTCTGGTAAGACCACCTTCTTGCAACACCACTTTTCTGACTATACCTATTTTAATTTAGAAAACCCACAAACCAGAGAATTTATCGAGAGCGATCCTCAACAGTTCTTAAAAACAAATCCCAAAAACATCATCATTGACGAAGTTCAGCGCTTGCCAGAGTTGCTTTCCTATATTCAAGTTCATGTTGATGCACAACAAAAAATGGGATCAATAGTTATAAGTGGTTCACAAAATTTGCTTATCTCTGAAAAAATTTCACAATCATTAGCTGGCAGAGCTGGGTATCAAAACATATTCCCTTTTAGCCTTAAAGAATTGAGTATGCATAAACTCAACCTTTCAAATTATTACCAACAAATTTTAAAAGGCTTCTATCCGGCTTTATACACTAGAGATGTTGAGCCAGCACTTTTTTATAGCAGATATCTAGCAACCTATGTTGAACGCGATGCTCGGTTAATTAAAAATATTCAAAATCTTTCACAGTTTCAGAAGTTTATGGGCCTGTTAGCAGGTAGGGTTGGTCAAGTTGTTAATGTGTCTTCCCTAGCAAATGACACTGGGATAGCTCCTAATACAGCTGAGGATTGGATTTCAATTCTTGAAGCAAGTTATATTGTGTATCGACTACAACCTTACTATAAAAATACTGGTAAGCGGCTTATCAAGTCACCCAAAATTTACTTTTATGATACTGGAGTATTGTGTTCACTACTCAATCTTTCTTCAGTAAATGAACTAATGAATCATTATGCAGTCGGTAGTATTTTCGAAAACTTCATTGTTTCTGAATTCAAAAAAGAAATCAGTGAAACAAACAAGTCAGCTCGGATTTACTTCTACCGTGATAACCATGGGAATGAAATTGATCTTATTATTGATACTGGTGGCAATCTTATACCAATTGAAATTAAATCATCGGCGACCTTTAGTAAAAACTTCTTTAAAGGTTTTGAGTACTGGAAAAAGTATATTGATGAAGAAGCACAAGGTTTTGTGGTTTATGGAGGAGATGAAACGCAAAAAATACAAGATCATCAATTAGTCAGTTGGATGGATTTGCAGAAAATATTTGATAAGATTAGTTAGAAGTGCTTAAATGAGTTGATGTTCAAATGCTCTTTAAGCAGGTTCAACTGTAAAACTAGATCGGGTTTGATATAGCCTCCCAGGCTAAATAGGTTCGAGCAGTGTATCGTTACCCGCTCCAGAAAAAGTAGAAAAGTTTCATTCTCAATCAGCAAAGTTAGCAGATGAACAATTTGATACAGCTTTAAAAGAGCATAAAGCTAAACAAGTCATTCTCATGAGTGGGGGTACCGCTTCGGGCAAAACTGTATTATGGGTTGCAGATAATTATCCTGGGATGGAAATAAATCTTATTGAAAGTTCATATACAATTGATCAAAAATTACTTTTTACTCGGCTACAATTTCAAAGTCACGATGAGTTATTAACTCATCTTCGAGATATACAAATGACAGAAACTGATATAATCAATACAATCAAAGTCTGATGTGAGTACATAAGTATGCGAAAAATTCTTTATAAAACAAACCAAAATAACCCTCAGATAAAGGCTTATAAAGAGGCTGTGGAAAAAGGCAGACAAAGTCAACACGTTTTGCCAAGAGAAGGTGCTTGGGTAGTAAAGCGTGCTGGTTCTCAACGAGTTACACAAGTTTTTACAACACAACTTGAAGCAAGACAATTTGCAGAAGGTATAGCTCGTAATCAAGGAACAGCACTATTTGTGCATGGTAAAGACGGCAGAATTAAAGACAGAAGAGATTTCTAGTTTTGACTATCACTAGCCTTCGATTGATAGGTTTCCATCAAATTATTAAAATACGCCTGGGGCGGCTCAAGCTGGAGTTCAAAATAATTTGCGTCTCCCGCTCCACAACTACACGAAAATTTTAGCGCACATCGCTAAGGTACGCCTCAGCTTTATTTCCCTGTCGATAAAATCTAAAAGATTTGAGGTATGGCCAAAGTCCTTTAAGTAATCCATGTTGATTGAATCGCCTCCCTGAGAAGTGAACCGGCGCTTTTCCCAAAAACTCAATTTTTCCTAATTTGCTCAGCTTAATAGCTAAATCAACATCCTCTTGTACATTTAGTTCAGAATCAAAACCTCCTGATTTAGTATATACCGAAGCTCGAACGGCAAAACTAAATCCATTAAGCCAATAATGTCCAAAAAACACTCGGTAAAGATGCATTGCAAGAGGATGGAAAGTATTAAATATTTTGTTGGTAAGCCAGTTGCAGTCATCTATATAACACCTGCCTGTTACTGCAACTATGTTTTCATCTTCAAAACAAGATACCATCTCATGAATCCAGTTATACGGGACAACGATATCAGCATCAGTAGAAAAAATAATTTCCCCTCGGGCAACATCAAAGCCTTTTTTTCTTGCTGGACTTCTCCCCTTTTTTTCTTGTTTGACTATTTTTAAATTAAGTTTTTCGCTAAATTCTTTTGCCATCCCAACTGTATTGTCTGTTGAGTTATTATCCACTAAGATTACTTCAAATTTTTGATCTGTTGATTGTCTGCACAATGCATCAAGACATTTTGATACGTTTTTTTCTTCATTGAAGGCGGGTATGACAATCGATAACATAGGTATGTATAGTATAAGTGATCAATTGTCTGCTAACAACTTGGTATTTATCTATCCTTGCACAAAGTAGGAAATGGCATGCTGGATTGTGAAAAACATATGATGTGGCGTATACTATGCCTGAGGTGCAGAATTAGGACACCTGCTGTAATTGAAAACGACAAACAGTCATGACGTATATTCAGCACACTTTTTTATATTTTATTTTACTATTGAACCTGTTTATTTTTCTCATTGCTTGGCAACAAGTCAAAACTAAGCGTACTGCATTTGGTTTGACTCGCTGGTTGTTTCCGCTCGGCTCGTTTGTTTGGGGCGATGCGCTTGTGTTCAGTGTTTTCTGGGTTTTGGCTAGCTTGAGTAGTCTCTTGCTGTCTGACTGGCTGTTATTTTGGCTTATTTTTTCGGTATTTTGGGTTGTGCGCAGTCTTGGTGAAACGCAGTATTGGTTCAATCAGCAGTTTGCGGAGAAAAAACTTGATGCTCCTGAATCGCTTCTTGGTTATAGTATTTTTCAAAATCACTCGATCTACTTTGCCTATCAAATTTTTTGGCAGTGCCTAGCTGTTGCAGCGATTGTTGGGAGTGTGTACGTAGCGTGGTTGTGGTTAGGTCAAATGTAGAGCGATACTTTTTGTCGTGACTGAGAAATGGTACGATATAAACAGAAAAAAAAGAATGTATGGCGGTGGAAACGGCAAATGATTTAGGAGATGAGAAGATTGGGCGGAGGCAATTTTTCCGCTTGACTGGGGCTTTGTTTTTAGGTGGTGCTGGTGCTGTGATTAGTAATAAACTTCGTAAACTTTTACCTAAGTCACCAGGAAAAACGCATGAGACTCTAAGCTCTCCAAAAGATTCTGAAGCAATTGAAATGAAGCGCTTACCTGACGTTCCTCAAGAAAATCAGACGTGGTTGATTATGGTCGATGGTGAGCGACAACAGGCGAAGATAGTACGGGTGAAAGAGGCGCAACATGCTGATTTTTACGTTCCCTACATTATACGGTATCAAATTACTGAAGGCAGCGATGGCTCACTGACACACTCAGAGGCTGTTGGTATGTCTGGCAATTGGCGACTTGACGAAAAGGTACTAGATTCAACTCAGCCTCAGGGGGATGTGTTAGGTGCAGTACGTACGGCAATTAATAATTTTTTCATCGAAAAAATATCTGATTAACACTTTTACAGGCCTGCAGCCTGTGCTATTCTCCTGCTATGACAGTCACAAAAAAAGCCATTATCGGTACCACGCTTTGTCTTGCGGGAGTGCTTGGTGTTTGGTTAATTGATTACTTGGCATTGTACCGACCTGAGCCTGTGAGTATTCCCGGAAGCACTCGATTGGCTGAACAGCTCTCTTCGTCAAAATCTGCCCAGGACGATCAGGACAAGATGGCGGCAACCAGCGCTGAGGATTATCGACAATCATTTATTTCTGCTGAAAATATAGACTTAGAGATTGAAACAGTTGTTGAAGGTCTAGAGGTTCCTTGGAGTATTGTTTTTACTGGGTCGGAGCGAATGTTGATTACTGAACGACCGGGTAGAGTTCGTGAGGTAGTGGCAGGTGTACTTACAGAGTCGCCACTACTGGTGGTGGATGAAGTTCAGAGTAATGGCGAAATTGGCATGATGGGCATGGTCGCGCATCCTGATTATGAACAAAATCAGTTGCTCTATATTTGCTATGGCTATCAATCTCCAACTGGTATTTTCAATAAAGTGATTGCTGCGCGTGACCAAGGCTCAAGTGTGGAAGTTGTTGACGAAATCATTGATAAACTGCCCTCTGCTCGCAATCATGCAGGCTGTGAGTTGGCGATCAGTCCAGATGAAAAGCTGTTTATAACAGTTGGTGATGCTCTAGAACGTGACTTAGCACAAAATATGGATACTCTGGCAGGCAAAATCATTAGACTCAATTTGGATGGGAGTATTCCGGATGACAACCCTTTTCCTGCTTCAGAGATCTATAGCTTTGGTCACCGCAATCCCCAAGGTTTGGCATGGCACCCTCTGACAAATGAGCTCTACTCTACTGAACATGGACCAAGCGTCTTTGACGGTCCTGCTGGTGGTGATGAGGTTAATTTGATTCAACCTGGTAGCAACTATGGGTGGCCAGTGATCTCGCACGAACAGACTGGTGAAGGTATGGAAACGGGTTTGCTAGTCTATACACCGGCTGTAGCGCCAGCTACGGCTGCATTTTATGATGCTGATTTGATTCCAGAGCTGAGAGGTAGTTTTTTGTTTGGGGGTCTGCGTGGCACGGGCTTATATCGAGTAGTTTTTGACCTTGATGATCCCACCCAAGTGGTTGCTCATGAACAAATGCCACAAGTCGATGTGGGACGAGTGCGTGTGGTGGAGGTAGGTCCTGATGGCGCGATATATATTGGTACCAGCAATCGAGATGGTCGAGGTTCTGTCAGGCGGGGAGATGACGCAATCTTAAGAATTGTGGCAAGATAGGCTGTCGTTACTTCAACGAATTCTAGCTCAGGCGTTACTTCTTAATCTTTGTTGCATATACGCTCTTTTTGCATGTGTAATCAGCTTGATCTTTAGTCAAAATGCGCACGGAATTTTATTGCAATAGATCCACCACTCATGCTCTGCATAGCAGCATGCTTCCAATCTTGTTTTGAAAAAAAAGAATACGTTAATTGACTTCTTGCCAAGTTACTGACGCTTCCCTCAGAATTTCAGGGGTACTGATGACCAAATCAGGACGGTGTATAAAAAGTTCTGTAGCGTAGAGATCATTGAATTGTTCTTCTTCGGGCTTATCAACGTCATTGTAATTGCGGTTCATACTGACATTAGTCCATCCAATAAAGCTGCCGGCACCGATGAATTTAAGATCATTACCTGCTCCTAGAGAATTAATAACTATGCTCTCCTCAGCCATAAATATTCCTTCTACTAAGGGATCCTCACTCTCAAAATCACTACTTCCAACTAGTCCATTGAAGGTAATGTTGCCATTGACAATAAATGCTAAGAAAGATCCATTTGGCACAGTAATCATTTTTTGACCTTCTGAAACTGCGTTGATTGACAAGTTACCGTCAACAAATACTATATGCTGACCACCTGGTTCAATTTGAATTGGGTTTGGAATTTCAACTTCACCCGACCAGTGCGAAACCTGCTGTGAAGTGATGTCACTAGATGATATGGAAGCTTTTGCTGTAGCATTAGGAGGACTGACCAAGGTTCTAAAATCAGAATATCTATAGTTAGATTCGATATGGGCGCTTGCACCCTCTGCATACTGATTTCGTTGGCGTTGAGTTGCCCATCCCTTTACACTTGAGCCGTCAAGTGCCGTATTTTGCAACTCTCCATCAGTCATAAGAATACCAGCTGTTCGATTGACTTCTCTTCTTTGCGTCGGGCTAAATCGATCAGTGCGAATAATAAATGGAACACAGCTTTCTAGATCATTACAACGTGGATTTAGGACTTCGCTGAGTAATGGAAGATTGGACCTAATTTGTTGTTGGGCGAACACAAGCCCGCCTCTAGTCTGCCACCAACTTGAGTAGATTTGACCTGTGTGAACAAGGATGTCAATTTCTTGCTCGTCAGAATCAATCAAAGGATTGCAATTTGTGCGGCTACACATGCTGGCGCATGAGTAGTCGGTATTAATAAAATTGGTAGTAATCCTATTGTTGTTGCTATTGTAGTCAAAATTTAGTGTCATTGGATTGTCAGCTATTGGTTCACCATTGATTGTGGAATTGCCAAGTAGGCCGTTTGATATCAGTTGGTGTGAGTCAGTTGGTATGCAGGCTGTGTCAGGCTCTTTGACTCTAAAATTCACATCAACTTCCTCTTGTAATGTGAGGGTGTTTCTTGTCCAGGGGCAAGTTTGTGCGCCAGCCAGAGGACGAATTGCTACGCCAATTTCATGATCATTGAGATCATTAATGTCATCAATGCTAAATAATGCCTGTTTCGTTGATTCATCAGGAGTCTTTTTTATAAGTGCATTCGGAGACGCATATGCTTGATCAATGTTGGTTTGTTGGTTATTAAAAAGTAGTGCCTCGTAGTTTGTGACACCTGATAATTGACTGGGTGAGCTATTCCAATTCACCAAAAAATTCGGGTTATCACGATCAACAACTTGAGTTGGATTGTCTAGTGTAATACTGTAGCTATTTGGATCAGGACATGCAGCTGGAACGCCGCCCGTTGATGTTTGACACGCCATTTCTAATGGTCGAGCATGAACAAAAACCCCTTCCGAGTTTTGACTATTGTTGAGAAAAATTACTCGAGTATTTTGCAATACTGAATCAATGCCCGCTGCGAGTAATTGAGTATCAAGGTCGCTGATCGTCTGACCATTGCTAAATTGATGGGTGTCAGGAATCTGAATTGAAGCAACTGACCACTCTCTCCAAGATTGTTTAAAGTCTTCACGTCCTAGGTTTATAAGAGAAACTCGCGTTACCGTATTTCCATTTACTGTGGATTGAGACAGTACTTGATTGCCGAAGAAACCATCTATTACTCCTGCTAACTGACTGTCTGATGGAGCCGAAAATTCTAAAACTAATTGTCCTGTTGTAAAAGTATCAAGGAATGTGCTGTCTGCATCGATGTTAATGCGGTGATGATAATTAATTGCACTGGATTGACCGCCTTCGTAATTAGCACAAGAAAGGGTGTGCATTTCGCCTTGCGACGTTTCTCCTTCAGAATCTGAGTCTGGATCGGTAGTTGGCTCATTACACCGTATCGCTACTCCAAAACAATTATTTGGTGATTGGTATGGGGCATTGTTCCAAAGGCTACCATGTGGTGCGGGCCAATCTCTTTTGCCAGGTTGAACTGACCAATTATATTCTTGACCTGGAGTAACGAAGAGTGGAATGCTGGTGAGATTGCTTCTAACCATGATATTGCGATTATTGCCATTGAGTAGATTGGTATCTCCGCCGGAATACATTGGGTCAACAAGATAATTTAAATCATTTGCCCAGGTAAGTGCTGTGTTATGAACTCGAACTAAAAACTGAGTGACGTCGTTTTCTTCACCTGAGGCTGCTGTGGAGTATGCAGGATGATTCCAGGAAATGGTAGCTTGGATATTGCCCTCAGCGTCTCGAACTTGAGGGTTGCATCGTACTGGCAGTGTTTCGGGACAGACTGGCGTTTGCCCTGTAGGCAACCACTTAAAATTAAATTCCAAGCTGTTTGAGCCATTGGGCATATCAAATTGGTAGCTCTGAGGAAGGTCAGTCGTGTAGTGGTTTGTGGAGCTAGGCACACCATCAGAGGCGATAAAAACGCCTTGACCTGATACTGAATTTGGCGTGACAACTGAAAGCATGTGGGAATTTTGGTGGCACCCGTATTTATACCAGTGGGAAGCTTGGTATTCATACCGCATTCTTTTGTAGCGATCACTCTGATTTCTGGCAAGATCAAGCAGCTCATTCAAATTTTTTGAGGTATATGAGTCAGAAGCTGTTTCCCAAATACTTTTATTTTCACCATCTGTTGGATTGTAGTGTGGAAAGGTATAGCTACCATCACTAGAGGTGCGGACAAAACGCCTGCCATCTGGATTTTGCTCTTTGCGCTGCGCTGCGGTGTCCTGCAAATTATCAAGCACTTCCCAATCGAGCCAAATATTCGCGTTACCAAAACTAGTTATTGGTGTAATACCGTCAACATGGCGCACTCGACCATTCACATTTGGAGCGGTTTCTGCAGCGTTACTAACTGAATTGTTCAGGAACAAACCTGAAAATATCAATAAAACTGCTAGTACTATGCGATGAATTTTATTCATAACTTACTTGATATGCCATTCGCTTGGCTTCGAGCCATTCGTCAAAAGAATTATACTCTAAGTTTGTTTCCTTTTTATCAACTTGAGCAAACATAAACATAGCATCTACCACTTCTACTTGGACATCACTAGTTGGAGACCAATCAGATAAGTCCATGCCCTTACCTACCAACACACTGCTTACTTCTCCTGGGTCAAGCGCTCGAATGGCTGGGTCAAGATCCGGGTCAATAACGATTCCTTCATCTGGCCCAGCGCTAAACTCGAAGTAAGCATTGCTGCGAAATGCCGAATCAACTCGTTCTAATTCTGCATCTGCTGCTATCATCTGCCCAGCTTGTTGCATAGTTATTTCACCATTTGTTACTTGCTGATGTATGGCGTTAATTTTTTGTTGAGCAAATTCTCTTCCCGCCTCATAACCAATGATACCAGGAGACTCGTTTAAGAAATAAATAGATACTACTGAGCCTTGAATAACTGAAAAATTGGATTCAATAGTTTGCCGAACTTGATCAACAAACTCAAAACGAGCACTCTGATTTTTATATGGCTTGTTAAACAATTCGCTAGGAATACCGATTACTCCTTCTTCTTGAGCCGCCTGTAAAATAATCGAATGATTAACCAATACTTCCAGACCTTGTTCTTGCGTATTTTCTGAAGCTGGAAGAAGTGGAATTATTTGTTCCAGATCTGATTGGAAAATCTGCTCCTCACCAACTGTGGCTATTACTCCTTGAGCATCCTGAAACACTGTTTCATCAATGGCGGTAGGTTGTTGATTTTGATACCAAGAATAACCTGCCACTACAGCACCTATTCCGACAAACAGCAGTAAGAGTAGTAGCAATTTTTTCTTAAAAAAGGTTGTTCGACTGTGTTGTGGTTGGAAGGAGCTGTCCTCTAGATCACTATCAGTCGGCAAACTATCATCAGTATTCATACAGTCAGTATTTCAAAATACATTTTGCTTTGCAAGTACGACTTTCTCTACAGTTTCACCAGTACGTACTAATACCATCCCAGAAGTTTAGTAATCGGCAGGTCACTATATGAGAATAAAGAATTATTTTGACAAGTAGCGAGATCTAATAATTGAGTTCTATTTTCTTCAAACAGTAGTGCTACTTGATTGGTATGTTGCGCAACCACATAATCAATAAAATCCAGATTAGCAGATTCACAATTGAGCTGCCCACTTAGTGAGAACGTCAAGAT
The DNA here is from genome assembly GCA_040879165.1 of Patescibacteria group bacterium. Classification (GTDB taxonomy): domain Bacteria; phylum Patescibacteriota; class Microgenomatia; order UBA1400; family PJMF01; genus JBBDKV01. The sequence goes on along the minus strand of JBBDKV010000017.1, from coordinate 79,903 downwards.
TTTTTTTGACCTACCCTGCTCCAGTAATACTGATACGCGATTGCCATCTTGATGCCAGATAGTTTCTAGTATTTTGCCTGCACTTTGGTCAATAGCCAGGCTGGATTGTGTTTGGGTGGGATTGAAGATCTGGGTGATAGTAAGATTCTGACCATCCTCAACTATTTGCAATCCTTGCGGAGATGATTTGCCCAAAAAAGTGTATGGTAGTCTGGTGTTAGTTTGACGCTGTCTTTGATCTACTGTGGTAAGAAGCTCCACCGTATTTGAAATGTAAGAAGTGAGGTAGACCGCATTATTAGTGGGATGTATCCAGATTATTTTTGGATTTTCACCAGTATTTAAGCGTGCGTCTTTGAGTTGCTTGGTTTGTGCATTGTATTCGACTAGAAGTGTGATGGGTACATTCAATTCTTCTATTTTAATGAGAGCGAGCGCAACGATCGCCTCTTCGCGCTGGTGGATTTGTGAGTCGAGTATTTGAAAATTTGTGTAGAGGTTTTTTAATTGATCTGATATTTTTATCGCATTTCCAGACTGAGAATCGTATAGTTCGAGTGTATTGAGTTGATAATCGCTTAGTAAAAAGTGAGTCTTTGTGGGGTTGCTCTGAATACTTGATTGGTTACTCAGTTGAGTAAAAGACGGGCTGAAAACTTCTGTAATATTTTGATCGACCGATGAGTACACTAGTGTCAGTTGATTGCTTGAAAAAATAATGCCCGTATCGGGAAATGAAAACTCTTGATTGACACCTACTTCACTGGATTGTGTATTGGGCGTAAAACCAAGCCAGCGCGTCACCTGAGAGCCTATGGTTTGAGAGTACTGCATCGCGAAAAAAATACTGACCACTATAGCGAGTAAAGCAATCAAGGGAATCAATACCCGGTGGTGTTCAAAAAACGCAAAGAAAGCAGATTCTTTTTTTGCATTGACTTCTTCAGTTACATGATACGTATGACTGCTGTGGGTGTATGGATGTTGCTGCTGAGGATGTGGGGCGTCTGGTCTGGGCGCATGATGACCTATTGGATGTTGGTTTGTTTGTGTTTGACCTGGATGTTGCGACTGTTGTTGGTGAGGATTAGACATTGTGGGCAGAAATAGTAAAAACTTTACTCAGTCTAGCAAAATCCATGCTGTCCAGCTAGCTGGATATGTCACTTTGTTAGAAGGATGTAGGGTTGGTTACAACTCCCAACCTGTATCAAGGATCTATCCCACTATTGGTTGAAATCTATATAGCAGGCTCACACCACACCAAGCTTTCTGTGCAGCGGAGTTGGTTTGAGGTGTGTCCTTCAGGGCAATTACCAGCATCAGCGAGCATGTAGCCATTCTCAAGAACAGTTGATTCGGATTCTAGGCAACACTCACTATCTGGGGTAGCAGCACAGAGCGAGGCTTCAACTTGCAGCTCAGTTGATTCTGTTTGCTCTACTCCCTTTTCTGGCATAAAAACAGTAAAGACGCTATCCCAGTAAGCGAAGGCGGCAACAAAACAAACAAAAATTAGACTAATTGCAATTAATTTGTGGTTCATAAAAGCCTCCATGTTTTTTAGTTCTACACAAGGATACCTCTATTGGTCAGGAGAAATCAAGCACCTGGTGGAAGTAAGTGCATGCGCATCAGGATCATGAGTGATGTTGGTCATAGAAAAGAACCATTCTGTCAATGAACCAAAATTTTATAACCGATGTCAGTAGTCCAGAAAGAATCATTGGTGCAAGCTGCTGTTGCCATCCAAAGTAGAGAAAAAGTAAAAACACAGGTACATTGACTAAATTAAGTAGTGAAGGCAAGTCATTTTTTAACTTTTTTCCATCCTTGTAATACAATTTTTCTCCAAGCACTCCTTTACTCATCCAATTTTGTGTACTCTTGGGTTTTGGAAATAGCATGGGATTTATTATTGTCCATAAGACAACGCCAATCAGTATCCAAATATTTTGAAAGTATAATCCCAACATGAGAAGTGGCATCGATACTACTCTTGTCCAGCCACTCCAAGGATTAGCGTGTCTTTCCCACGTTTTATCAGACAAAAAAGCCATATTTCATACTAACACAAAAGTTACAGTCCAATTACCAGATGTGCCAATACAAAAAAACCAGTCCAAGCTGGTTTTTATTATCTGATGCTCCGCTAGGATTCCCCGCCATAGTGGGGTAAACTTCTCATCCTACGCGAAATCTCAGTTCACTGCGTTCACTGATGCCCCGCTAGGATTCACTGTTCGCTTCGCTCCCAGCACTACTCGGGATGCTGCGCATCTCGACGGCGCAACAGCCCCGCCTCTATCTGGGGACAAATACAGAAAAACTGGCTTGAGCCAGTTATTCTGTATGATGCCCCGCTAGGATTCGAACCTAGATTAACGGCTTCAAAGGCCGCTGTCCTGCCATTGGACGACGGGGCAGAATGTGGGCTGCTTGCTTGAGAGAGCGATGTGCTATTTCTCGAGATACAGAACTGATATTGTACACAGAAAACAGTATTTTTTGAAGTGCCTGGAAAATGTAGCAATTTCTGTATAGCAGACACTTTCATGATAAAAATTACTTGCGTACATGGTAGTATAATTACATGTTTCAACTGCTTTCAGCAAAAAAAGTCAAGGCCATGGTGCTTGGTGCTAATGATGGTATTATTACGACCTTCGCGGTAGTGGCTGGTGCGGTTGGCGCTGGTTTGAGTGCGCGCGTTATCATTATTTTAGGAATTGCTAGCATGGTGGCTGACGCGATGAGTATGGCGGTTGGTGATTATCTGGGAGAGCGCTCAGCTGAACGTCTCAAAAAATCTGGTACTATGTCACCAAAAATTCGCTCAATGGAAACGAGCGTCATTACTTTTGTGAGTTTTATGCTCGCCGGCTCACTACCTTTATTGCCATACGTGATTCAACTTACTGGTAATCAAGTTTCCGCAACTTGGCAGTTTCCGTTATCAGTATTAGCAACGGGGTGCGCCCTCTTTTTAGTGGGTAGTCTGCGGGTATTGGTGACTCCAGGCAATTGGTTAAAGTATGGTTTTGAAATGTTGAGCATTGGAGCGATTGCTGCATTTGTAGCCTACTTCTTAGGCGCGTTTGTTGAGTCATTAGTCTAGTTTTTAGCGGCTAGCGACAAATTGATCTGAGCGACTAACTGCGGTCCTTCAAAGATGCTGCCCGTGATCAGTTGCACTAAATCAGCTCCGAGTGATATTTTTCTGTCTGCATCTGCTGGGGTAAAAATTCCTCCAGTGCCGATAATGACCATTCCAGGAGGCAGTGTTTTTTTAGCTAGGGAAAGCAATTGATTGGAGCGTTCAAAAGTTGCTTTGCCACTGACGTTGCCTGCACTATTTGCCCAGATTTTTCGCTCCTGCTGGGTAATTGCTGCATTGTTTTTATCCTTGGTTAAGTTGCCGAAAATGACACCTGCAACCTGGTGGTTTGTAATGGTTTTAAGTAGAGCTTCAGTTTCTTGGGTGGATTGATCAATTGGCATTTTTATAAAAGTGGGCTTGGAAAGATAGAGTTTGTCTAGTGCTGATAAGAGAGACTCTAGTCGCTGAGGCGTGGTAAATGGCTCGCCGCCAAAAACATTGGGGCAGCTGATGTTTAATTCATAATAGCTGTGTTGTACGGAGGAAGTTTCAAAAATAATAAAGCTTTGGAGAATATCGAGTATTTGTTCTTTGGTGCTTTGAAATGATGTATTGGTGCTGGCGATGCTAATGCCAGTGGGGATTTTGAAGGGCTTGCCAGCTAATTTTTGAGCTATTGCTTTTGCACCGTCATTCTTGAGCCCTTTATTGACGATTAAGCCCTCACTCTGAGGTAATCGAGTATAAAAGGGTGGCTTATTTCCCTGATAAGGTTGAAACGTAACAGTTCCCACGGTGTGCCAGCCATATCCCAGTTCGGGGGTCAGGTCAGTTAGGTCGCCATTGTAGTCATACCCCGCAGGTAAGCCTACTGGATTAGCAAAAGGAATGCCTGCCAGCGATTGCTGAAGGCTTGGGTGCTTAAAATGATAGAACCAACGCAGTTTTTGTTTGAACACTCCTTGTGCGGAGAGGTGGGGAGAAAGTGCTAGAACGGCGTGGTGAACGCGGTCTGGATTGAGTAAAAAAAGTAATGGTTTACTGAGTGTTTTGTAGCCCCAATGGCTCAGTCGATACCAACAGTCCTTGATTGGAAAACTGGAATGAGAGCTATATAGCCAGTTATACAGTTGTGTGATGATAAACAGAGCAGTGGAAATGCCCGCAGAAATCAGGCAGTATAAACACCAGCCTTGTATAATGAATGCCATCAATACGACCAGGTAGATCGAGAAAAGAAAGCCAGTGGCCGTTACCACTAACAAGCCGTCAAGTGCTCGGACTGGATATGGTAGCTGGCGCAGGAGTGGCAATTTTTTGAGATCAAGCTGTAAGTAATGAAAGATTGCCAAGATAAAAGCAGCTAGGTAATAGACTATACCCAAGCCGGATACCGGAATCGGTCCGATGGCAGCATACTCACTTGTTAAGACTTTTTCACATTGAAATTCTTCGCTGCATGGTGGAATTTGATTGGTAAGATCTTGGTAGGTTATGTAACTAGCATCAACAATACCAGTCAAAGATAGAATAATGAGTAGAAGTGCTAAAAATAACTGCATTTGGGTGATTATACGCTATCTTTCGTTGTCATTTTGCAAGATTAAGTAGCGATTGCCTTTACTCTCTTTACCGTCTGCTTCAAAGGTTGCCCTCAGCTTTAATCCAGAAGCCGTAATGAGTCGACGCTCTTCAAAATCAGGAGTAAAATGACAGTAGCGAATGGCAGGCACTCCCCGCTTCCAAGGTATAAAATAATCATGTGGCTCTAGTTCGTTTTGGTCTATATTTACCTGGGACGAGTCAACTGTGGCGGTGCTCTTTTCATTGTCAGGATTGATAAATCTCCAGAGTGTGCAGCAGAGTATTCCTGTCTCAGCTACTTGTGCTGAAAGATTCTGGACAAGTTGTTTGCGCAGCTGGTAGCTAGGAATGTGATGCAGGACACCAAACAACACAATGAGGTCGTATTTTTTCACTTTTGTAGAGAAAAGTGTGTCTGAAATAAGTTTTTCAACCAGATCAAGCTGATGCAGTTCAAACGTTAGTGTAGTTTTTTTGAGATTTTGTTGTGCGTGTTCGAGTAGCGACTGATTAAAGTCGATACCGTGATAGATGATGTCTTGTTCGGGCAATGTGTCAAAAAGAAACTTGCCAAATCTGCCGTTACCGCATCCCACATCGAGCACTTTTAGTTGAGTCTTGGAATTGAGATTGTTTTTAATGTGCGGCAACAGCTGTCGCCAGCCATGCCAATAAAATTGGCGTGAAGTGTGGAAGTGTTCAGCCACTTTTTTATAGAAGTGCTGATTGAGCTGGTTGAGTTTGATAGCGGTTGCCGTTTTCATGGTTTTTGCAGATTGCTGGCACTTTTCTGGCGAAAAGTGCCAGATATGGAACTGAAAATTGGTGAGCTTTGTTACCCACTATTGTACCCGATTTTTTCTTGCCAGGCAGCGTATAATATAGTTGCATGATATATACCAAGCTATCTAATCAGGATGCGGCACAGGGACTAGCGATGCTAAAGGTTTTAGCAGTTGAGCAGCCGTTCAAGAAAAGACGTTATTTTCAGTTATTAAAGCAGTTTCCCAAAGCTGATGGCTCGTTTTTCACCAAAAACCAGCTGGTTTCTGTGTATCGTGGATTGACTGAAAAAAAACGCGCGGATTTGGGCTCAGATCTGTTGGATAGAATTAAGATGAAGCCAATGAGAACGATGTCTGGTGTGGCACCAGTGACAGTGCTCACTAAACCGTTTCCCTGCCCAGGCAAATGTATTTTTTGTCCGAATGATATTCGGATGCCCAAGAGTTATTTGGCGGATGAGCCCGGCGCGCAGCGTGCCGAGCGAAATTATTTTGATCCCTATTTGCAGACTTACAATCGATTGCAAGCGTTGCAAAACATTGGTCATGATGTTGATAAAGTGGAAATTATCGTGCTGGGTGGTACTTGGTCGTATTATCCGGAAGCGTATCAGATTTGGTTTATCGAGGAATGTTTTCGTGCACTGAATGACTTTGGCAAGCGTGATGAGCGCTCTCAGGTATTGATACGGTATGACGAAATGCGCGCAGCACTGAAAAAAAATAAAACTATTAGCATGAGTAACGATCCGATGGAGAATAAAAAGGCCTTCCAGCAACATCAAATCAATGGAGTCAAAATTGATAAAACCTACAATCATACGGTTTCTGAACTCTATGTCGCACCAGAAATTACGGGTGGTTTTCATTTGTATCAACAGGCTGAGTGGTCAGAGTTGAAAGCACAGCAGGATTTGAATGAGTCGGCGAATGTTCGTTGTGTTGGGCTCGTGATTGAGACGAGGCCAGATAATATTTCTAAGGCTGAAGTGTTGCGTATTCGTCGTTTAGGCTGCACGAAAACACAAATAGGTTTGCAGAGTTTGCAGGATAGCGTGCTTGAGAAAAATAAACGCGGTCACGATGTTGCGTCTTCTCGTCGAGCAATCAAGCTGCTGCGTCAAGCCGGTTTTAAAATTCACGCTCACTGGATGGCTAACTTGTACGGCTCCAGTGTGGAAGCTGATAAGAAAGATTACCAGCTACTATTTTCAGATCCAGACTTCAGGCCTGACGAGTTGAAGGTGTACCCTTGTTCCTTGATTGGTACTGCTGAATTGATGCAGTATCACAAAGAGGGCAAGTGGCAGACCTATACCTATGAGGAATTACTTTCGGTGTTGGAGCACGCTTTTGAGGTGACTCCAGAATATTGTCGTTTGACCCGAGTGATTCGCGATATTCCATCCACTGATATTGTGGAAGGCAATAAGCTGACTAATTTTCGTCAAATTGCTGAGCAGTCACTGGCTAAAAAGGGCTTTACTTCTCGAGACATCCGCGCTCGTGAGGTAAGAGATCTGGTTGTGAATCCAGGACAAGTTTCACTAAGATGCTATGACTACCAAACAAGTTCAAGCACTGAGAAATTCCTAGAATTTGTGACTGAAGACGACAAGTTGGTGGCATTTTTGCGATTAAGTTTGCCAACTGAGCCTGGTTTCGTTACTGAGCTTGAAAACACGGCTATTATCCGAGAAGTTCACGTCTATGGCAAGTTGGCGCAACTAGGAAAATCAGCATTGGGTAAATCTCAGCATGCTGGATTTGGTACCCGTTTATTACAAGAAGCCGAAGTCTTGAGTAGAGCTGCGGGCTTTGATAGCTTAGCAGTTATTTCTGCAATTGGTACTCGAGAATACTACCGCAAGCGTGGCTTTGAGGATGGTGACTTGTACCAGAAGAAGGTGTTATAACTGCTGACATGAGTAGAAAGCAGTTGCTAAGTTTTTTTCAATTATCGGTTTTAACAGGTATCGTCTGGTTTTTAACTTGGGGCGCATTGATTGAATTTCCTGAGTTGTTTGGACAGGCTCGCGATCAGTTAGAGAGCGCAGCTGAGTTGCCAGCACCTGCTGTGGATTTGAATGAAGATCGTGCAGCTGAGTCAGCCTTAGTAGTGCGAGTGATTGATGGCGATACAGTTGAGTTGGATTCTGGTGAGAGAGTGCGGTATATCGGAATTGATACGCCAGAATTAAACTCTCGTAGCGCAAGTAACGCGGAATGTTACGCTGCTGAATCAAGTGAGGCAAATCGTCAATGGGTCGAGGGTGTGGTTGTGCGACTGGAGCGTGATCGCAGTAATCGGGATCGCTATGGTAGATTGCTTCGCTACGTTTGGGTAGATGAAACACTGGTCAATGAATGGTTGGTGCAGCAAGGCTTCGCTACACAAATTACCTATCCGCCAGATAAAAAATATGAAGATCGCTTACTTGCTGCCCAAGCTGCTGCTCGTGATCAGAGTCTTGGTTTGTGGCAAGACTGCGTGCCAGGGTTGTAGAAACAAAATTATTTTTCTTCTTCTAAACGAAGTCTAGTTGATGCGATTTTTCGTTCCATCACTTTCACGACATCAATATCGAGCTCAATTCCCATCAAGACAACACAAGCAAATACGTCAGCAAACTCATCTTCAAGCTTTTCTTGCGTAAAGTTGCTTACTTTGCTATTCCGTTGTAGTTTCATGCTTGTCAGAATTTCATCAGCTAGTTCGCCCATTTCTTCTGTGAGTTTGAGTGTGCGGGCAAATACTCGTTGCTGCTTGTCCAATGGCCAGGTTTTATTAAGCGTGTTTGCAATTTCTTGATATTGTTGAATGAGTTCTTGTACTGTCATGAAATCCTCAGTTAAGTTGTCAATGTTGAGTATTGTACCACGATTGTGAAAGTAATCTTTTACCCCATCTATCAATCCAAAGCTTGCCAAAAAGAGAGATGCTTTTAAACTCTTGCACACTAGTAGGTTTCAGTAGGGAGATTAGTTGAAGCTGCGCATCGTTGAGAATAGAAGCTGGATGATAGTTATGGTGTTTTGCCAGTATGGTTCGCCAATGGGAAAGTTGCTGGGAAAGGTGATCTGTATCTTGATTATAAAAGTGAAAGCTGGGATCACAGCGGTCACAAAAGCTGCATCGTGTTTCTAATTGTTCGCCAAAATAAGCGCATAAACCTTGCATTCTACAGCAGTTTTGAGTCGTAAAATTGATCAGACTACGCAGTTTGTGCGAATTTCGAGTTGTTTGCTTGCTATCATGAGTGGTTGCCATTGCTTGTTGAATTGTCAAATCGTTTGGAGCCAGCAATAAGTGAGATTGAGAGTGCTGTCCGCCTCTTCCTGCTCTGCCAATTTCTTGATAAAACTGCTCAATTGAGCCTGGTAGTTGATAGTGTATGACTGTAGTAATATCTGGTTTATCTATTCCCATTCCGAAGGCAGAAGTGGCAACCATAATCTTGGTTGTATTTTCTAGAAAAGCACGCTGCTCAGCTTCTCGATCATCTGCTCCCATACCAGCATGGTATTTCCCAACTGATGAAAGTTTTAGGAAAGTTTTTAAGGAGTTTAGCCAATGAGCTACGAGTTCGACATTTTCCCTGGTTGATGCATAGATAATTGTTGGTTGATTGCCTAGTTGCTTCAGTAACAACAATAACTGCAGGTCTTTGTGCATTACGTGGTTAGCTCTCCAGACATGGATAGCAATGTCCCGAAAAAAGCTCAATTTTTCAGTATACGGATCCTGAAGTCGCAGGGTGGCAATGAGATCAAGTGCCGTCTGAGGAGTGGCTGTGGCTGTCAGTGCCATAATTGGTGTATCAGGTCGTATCAGCTTCACTCTGGCAGCAATGGCTCGGTACGGCGGGCGAAAGCTATGCCCCCACTGACTAATACAGTGCGCTTCATCAATCACGATCAGACTAATTGTGAGGGTTTTAAATACTGCTTGGATAGCATCTTGTTTGAGACGTTCTGGCGACAAATAGACTAATGTATACTCACCGTTTCGTAACTTGATCATGCGTGATGACATTTCTTGCTTGTCAACTGAGCTTGCTAGGTATGTTGCAGGAATGCCCCTTGAGAGCAAGTTTTGTACTTGATCCTGCATCAGGGAAATAAGTGGGGAGATTACAATTGTGAGACCAGGTAGCAACACTGCGGGTACTTGATAACAAATAGATTTACCACCACCAGTTGGTAGTAGTGCGAGTACGTCGCGACCGTTGAGCGCTGCTTCAATAATTTTCAGCTGTCCTGAGCGGAAATGGTCGTACTGCCAAAAATGCTTCAGTACTTCTTGAGGAGTTGGCATGTTACAAGTGTACACACCAATTCTTGCATAGAGTGTAGGGCTACTTGAAGTAGTTTTTCTTTGCAAGCTTGTCAGGTAGTAGGGATTTTTTGGTGTCTGGATACATCTCGTAATTCTTGCCATATCCCAACTCTTTCATCAAAGCTGTGGGCGCATTTCTCAGATTGAGGGGAATGGGTAGATTGCCAAATTTTTCAACATCTGCTAGTGCTGAAAAATAAGCGTCATAGGCTGAACGATTCTTTTTACAGCTGGCCAAGTATGCCACACCATGAGCGAGATTGATCTGGGCTTCGGGATAGCCAATCTTTGTTACTGCATCAAACACTGCATTGGCAACCACCAGTGCCGTCGGTGCAGCCAAACCAATGTCTTCGCTGGCAAAGATCACCATTCGTCGAGCGATAAATGTAGGGTCCTCTCCTGCGTGCACCATTCGAGCCAAATAATAGAGTGACGCATCGACGTTGCTGGCGCGCATGGACTTGATAAAAGCACTTATTGTATCGTAATGTTCTTCCCCATCCTTATCGTACTTAATTGCTGAACTTTGAAGCGTTTTCTTTAAGTTCTCAAGTGATACTTCATCAAAAAGAATTTTTGTTTGCTCAATTAAGTTGAGAAGCTTGCGAGCATCACCAGCAGAAAAATTGATGAGCCATTCTTTGGTATCTGAAGTAAGTGGTGGAGTAATGCTCAGATGCTTGACTACTTTTTTTAACAAAAGTAATAATTCAGATGAGGAAAGTGGTTTAAGAGTAAATACTTTTGTACGAGAAAGTAAAGCTGAGATGACCTCAAAACTTGGGTTCTCAGTGGTTGCTCCTATCAGAATGATTGTGCCATCTTCAACATAAGGAAGTAGGTAGTCTTGCTGCGCTTTATTAAAGCGATGAATTTCATCGACAAATAATACTGGAGCTTTTGGGGAGAGTAGCTGTTGCGCTTCAAGGACAATTTCTTGAAGCCGTTTTTTTCCAGCGCTGACTGCTGAAACTTCGTAGAAATCTCGATCAAGATGATTGGCAATAATTCGTGCTAGTGTGGTCTTTCCAACTCCAGGTGGTCCCCAAAAAATAATAGAGAAAATATGATCTTTTTCAAGAGCTGCGCGGAGTGGTTTTCCCTGGCTTATGAGGTGAGATTGGCCAATAACTTCATCAAGTGTTTTTGGTCTAAGCGTTTGAGCAAGTGATGACATGGAAGTACTGTACCAGTAAATTTTGTATTGTGAAAGGTTTGGGTAATTAAGCCAAACGAATAGTGGTTTTTTCTCTGAGAACTAGCTGCTCTTTGATCAAACTTTCCAAGGCTTTGGCGTGATGCTCTGGATTGGAAGTGAGTTGTTGTAACAGTTTTGTTTCAGAAAGATTGGAATGGACAGAAAGCATGCGAATAATCTCTCCCCTCGTTTGACGTAATGATCCTTGAAAAGTGCTTTGCCTAGCGTATTGCCTGCTGTTTCTGTTGGGATTTGGAAATATTTTTTTAAGCTGAGTTCCGTAATCCATCAAAGCGGAATACCAAAGACGAGGATTTTTTTTGTACAATGAATCGCTAATGAGAAGAAGCAACTCATCGTCTTTAACCTGGGACTTTTCTGGAAAAAAGTGATAAATATAGACTGCTCGTATATTGGTTTCAATAACAACTGTAGGTTGATTATATGCAAAGGCAGTGATTGCAGAGGCAGTGTAGGATCCAACACCAGGCAAATTCAGTAATTCCGTCTCAGATTTTGGAAATATGCCAGAAGCATCCCGAGTTACGGTTTGTGCTAATTGATGCAAGTATTTCGCCCGACGATTGTAACCAAGTCCTTGCCAAGCAGTCAGAACTGCACCGAGGCGTGCGGTAGCAAGCACCTGAACAGTTGGAAATTGTTTGAGAAATGCATTGTACTTGGGGATAACTCGATCCACCTGCGTTTGTTGAAGCATTAATTCTGACACGAGTATTCGATATGGATCGGTAGTCTGGCGCCAAGGAAGATGTGTCCGTCCGTACTGCGAATACCACCAGAGAATATATGTTTGAAAGTTTTTCACTGTATCCTAGAGAGAATCAAGCTGTCCGGCGAGTAACGGTGGCATTGTTGGTTCAATTGGCGCCTCGCCAGAGGTTTCTTGAGTGACAATGATAGTGGCTTCTGCCGGCCATGCTTCTGTTACACCATACAATAACTCCCAAGCTGGGCGCTCGCCCATTTGATCCGCAACTGGAACTAGCGGACCGAGCAAGCGGTAGTTTTCTGTTTCGGGATTAAGCATCCAAGCAGCGTAGCGATATTCTTGTGGCACAAACTCCAAGCCGTCAACAGTGATCTGAGCTAGTGTTCGTTCTTCTTCAATATTCACCAACGCTATCCCCAAGGGAGAAACTTCTTCCCCAGGAAATTCTTCATCTGGCTGGTACTGTAAAAATGCCACTTGTTCATACTCGGTCTCAAGCATCTCAGTGACAAGCTCATCTGTGAGCTCCAACTGGTTGTCCTCAGGATCACTGCTCTTCCACTCGTCCCAACGTATGGTTTGAGCATACTCCTCTGGCGGCTGTGTGGGGGCAGGGTCGTGTTGGTTAAAATAAGCACTAGCCAACGCAGCAATAAGTACGCCTCCGATGAGATACCAGTACCAACTAATTCGTTTTTTAGGCGGTGTAGTTTCTGCGGGAGTTTCTACAGGAGATTGCGTATTTTCCATGGTTTAGTTATAGCTGGGAGTTGAAGAAATGGCAAGATTAACCGAGACATTGTCTTTGAACTCTTAGATCAAGTGATAACGCTGTATTGATAGTACCGTATCAGATTTTGGTGACAATAGGATTTGCTGCAATCTTACACTAGCTGTATTTGTTTTTAGTCATAACAGACTCTTGACTTTCCTGTACAATACCCTGGTGCCAAATAAGTCATTTTCTACTAGCACCATTCAGTATTCGGTTCTCGAATTTGTTACTGATTTGATCAAATTGATTCAGCCGTACAAGGCCAAGTTCTTGTTGGGTGCTTTTTTACGACTCAGTAGTGATGTCGTTAATCTATACCCCACCTTTGCTTTAAGCAGATTGGTGGTGTTGCTGACGGATGCCACTGCTATTTCTGCAGCCGATAAAACGCAGGAAGCAATCTGGTTGCTGGTGGGTTGGTTGGTAGCTGTGATGTATCACTCAGTGGCTCATCAGTCTGCTAAGTGGCTTGGATATCAAGTAAGTGAACGGGTGGCACTAGATACTCGATTGCAGGCGTTTCGACATATTTTCAGTTTGGATATTTCCTGGCAAGAAAAAGAGAAAATTGGCAATAAAATAAAGCGAATTGATCATGGTAGTCGAGCGCTTGATGGTACGATCAGAATATTTTTCAATGTCATCATTGAAGCATGTCTAAACTCAATAAGTATCTTTCTTATTTTCTTGGCACTTGATCTACATTTGGCTATCACAATGTTTATCTTTATGGTGGTCTACTTCATCCTCTCCTCTATTCTTACAAAGCGAGCCGCCCATCAAGCGTATGTGGTGAATCAATATCAAGAAGATTTAGAAGGCTTTAGTTATGAGGCGCTTAATAATATTAAAACGGTGAAATCACTGAGTATTCATCGGGCAATTTTGAGTAGCCTGAATTCCTACACTAATCAGACTTACGGAGCAATTCAAAAAAGAGTTGCGCTTTTTCAGTATCGAAACGGCGCCTTGAGTGTCTTTTACTTCATTTTTGAAGTAGGCATGATTAGTTACATTGTGTATCAAATTTTACAGGGTGAGTTTTCGGCTGCAATCCTAGTTCTGTTTGTAGGATATTTTGGCAAAGTGGAAGAGGCTGTGTTTGAGCTGGCCGATGTGGCTCATGAGTTGGTGATAAATAAATTGCAGTTCTATCGGTTAAAGGAGATTTTGCTTACTCTGCCGACAATCGAAGGCACACGAGTTTCTCAGCAGCAAGTTGTACCTGAAAATTGGAAGAAGATTGAGTTTAAGAATGTGACGTTTTCATATGGCCAGAAAAAGGTGCTACTTAATTTTAATCTTACCATCAATCGTGGTCAAAAAATTGGTATCGTTGGGTTGTCTGGAGCGGGAAAGTCGACCCTGTTTAGTCTATTGCTTGATTTGTATGAGGATTATGAAGGAGAAATTTTGATCGATGACATTTCACTGACAAATATTTCACGCCAAGACTATATCAACCACCTGTCGGTGGTGTTGCAGGATACGGAATTATTCAATCTGACACTGAGAGAAAATATTTTAATTGGTGCGCAGCCTCAGGAAAAACCAGACGAGGAACGAATATTAAAGTCGATTCAGAACGCGCATCTGCAGGAGGTGGTCGAGCGACTGCCTGAGGGAATGCATACGGTAATTGGCGAAAAGGGCGTTAAGCTGTCTGGTGGAGAGAAGCAGCGGCTGGGGATTGCCCGTGCTCTCTATCGTCAGCCAGATCTGTTGTTGATGGATGAGGCAACCTCGCATCTTGATGTTGATTCTGAGAGGAAAATTCAAGCATCGCTGCATCAGTTTTTCCAGCGGGTAACTGCGGTGGTAATTGCTCATCGATTATCTACGATCAAAGAAATGGACGAAATTGTGGTGATGCACGAGGGCAAAATTATTGAACGAGGAAGCTTCAAGCAGTTGATCAATCAAGCGGGAGCATTTGCTCAGTTGTGGGAGAAGCAGCGGTTGTAAGGATAAGAGAATATTTACTACTGATTATGAGTTGAAAAGTATTTTTCCAACAACTTACACAGTTTTGAATACAGTTTTCTATTTTGCAGTCCGCCACCTTCTAATAAAGTAATTTGATATGGGTCTACTTCAACTTTTTCAACTTCTCTAATTTTATTTGCGAGTTCTGTTGTTGATAAGCCACGCTGGAGTCTTAGGGCTTGGAAATATTCGCCTGTTTCTATTTGTTCTCTTAATTCTTCTTGGGCTTCAAGGCCGCTTGCTTTCATTTCAGCCTTGCTTTTCATCGCATCTCTTAAACTATCAAATTTACTAAATTTTGGCTCTTCATTCATTTTGAACTCCTAACTACTTATCGGGGAGACAGGACTCCCCGCTTTGCGGGGTAAACTTCTCGCCTTGTTCTCCCCTTTTTACTCGCGTTGCTTACTATGTCGGGGAGACAGGGCTCGAACCTGCGACCTCACGCTCCCAAAGCGCGCACTCTACCATCTGAGCTACTCCCCGGCTATACATACGCCGAATATATTGTATCAGGGTCGCAGGTAGTGACCTCACCCCGCTAAGCGGGGCGCACCTACCATCTGAGCTACTCCCTGATTCGTTCTGTATTATAACTCAATTGTGGCCCGGGTGGGACTCGAACCCACACAATGTTGCCATCATCAGATTTTAAGTCTGACGCGTCTACCAATTCCGCCACCGGGCCAAGAAGTCTGCCAAAATTTGACTATTTTGGATCTAGATTTCTACAGAGACAATTATAGCATTAGTAGTGCCTAGTAAGGTATAATACTTTCCTCAAGCCGAACACCCACTTGTTCAGTGCAGTTTTTGTTTGTTAGTGAATGTAATCGCTGACATAGTTATGAGTTTTGAGAGCAAGCTATATGTTTTTCTCCAGAATCCTTACTGCTCGTTCGGCATTGCCTCCTGATCAAACAGATTCACATAAGCGAACTTTGGTGTTCTTAGCGGTATTGATGTTGATCAATGCGCTATCATATGGCACTATCATTCCCCTGCTCTACCCATATGCAAGTCGATTTGGCATTGATCCACTTGGCTTGAGTTTTTTGTTTGCCTCGTTTTCGTTGTTTCAGTTTTTGGCAACTCCCATTATCGGAAGGTTATCGGATATTTATGGACGGCGACCATTGCTCCTGCTTAGTTTGTTGGGTACCAGTTTGTCATTGGCCTTTTTTGCTTCAGCCACTTCGGTGCTAATGCTTTTTCTAGCGCGAATTCTCGATGGTATCACTGGGGGGAATATGTCGGTGGCTCAGGCTGTGATCGCTGATCGAGTGGAGGGTAAGGAGCGGGCGAAGGCGTTTGGTCTACTTGGAGCGTCGTTTGGTTTTGGTTTTTTGATTGGACCAGCAATTGGTGGGTTATTGAGTGAAATCAATATTACGTTTCCCTTCTGGTTTGCAGCTGGCTTGGCACTGACTGCAACTATTTTTGGCTACTTTTTCCTGGAGGAAACGCTGGATGATAAGAATAAAAAGGTGCGGGGTGATGAGCCATTTTTTGACTTTAAAGCATTTGTGGGTGTACTGAAGCGACCAGTGATGGGCATGCTGATGTTGACGGTGCTGATAATTTCGCTGGCGCAAAATGCGTTTTTTATTGGATTTCAATCGTATACAGTCGATGTGCTGATGTTGAGTCCTCGCGAGATTGGCTTGTTGTTTGCGGCTTCGGGGCTGGTGAATTTGCTGATGCAGGCAGTGGGTATTCGAGTGCTGCTTAGGAAAATTACCAATCACGAACACATCATTCTCGGAGCAGAGCTGGGTGCTGCTGCGCTGATTGGAGCGCTTGGGTTTATAAGCAATTTTTCAATGTTTGTGGCATTTTTGTTTGTGTACATGATGTTTAGTGGACCAATTTTGACGATTATTTCAGGGATGATTTCTGAACGTGCAAGTTCCAAAGAGCAAGGTGGTTTGCTGGGAATCAACGCTTCGTACATGTCGCTTGGGCAAATCGGCGGTCCACTGATGGCTGGTGTGGTGGCGACGTATAGTATTCCAGGTGTGTTCATTCTGGGCCTTGTGCTGTTTTTGGTTGCGTTTGGTGTGTCACTGCGAGCGAGTCGTAAGGCAGATCTGCAGGCGAAGGTGCCAGCATAGCAGAGCTGTTTTTTTGATTCAAAGCTCAACGTGCACAAGCATTTGCCCAGAATACCAATTGGCAGTACAATACAGAGTGTTCTAGTTATTTAACAAACAAATGAATTGCGCGGGTGTAGCTCAACGGTCAGAGCTCCAGTTTTCCAAACTGGTGACGAGGGTTCGACTCCCTTCACCCGCTCAGAAAAATAATGACCCGACAGGGTCAATATTTTTCTGAGGTGGTGGCATGGATCAACTCTTTGGTTCTGCCGCCAACCCCGCTCCAGCGGGGCTGGCTAATGCATGCGAACGAGTGAAACGAGTGAGTCGTAGACTCCCTTCACCCGCTCATACAGAAAAATCCCGCGAAGCTGGATTTTTTTGTATGAATGTGTGGCGCGGATCAACTCTTTGCTGAATAATTTTTTTATCTGGTTTTGTGCTCATACTGCACCTATCTATTTCTGTACTGCCTCATTAACTTTAATATAAGCGGAAATACTTTTTCAGATTCCTCAGAGGTTAGTTTATATTTTGGGGTGCTTTGAGCAGCCCTATCGATTATTGATAGCACTTCTTCAGGAGTTAAAAGATCGAATCGTATCTGAAAAAACTCATTTTGATTTCTGCTAATAGGCTCTCTGACCTCATCCCAAACTGTATTGGATAGAACTATAGGACTGTACATGATAATGATAGGTTTGTTATGTGCAATGGCATACAGCATCTCGAGACTTGCGCTCTCCCCGATATATCCAGACACATCTGGTTTATTGTTATAAACAATATGAAGTGAGCTATCTCGAATAGAGGCTAAATATTCAAGTTCAACTTGATAGAAATCTTTCTCATTTGGGTTAAAGGTGACTGGGATACCATTGTGATCACCAATTATATTGTCCCCCTCTGGAAAAGTGACTGCAACTCCCAAACTTTTCAGTTGCTTCTTTAATACAAATATCCCATCATCTTCTCTGGAGAACTTGCCACCCAGTTGTGTTCTAACTTCGATATTTTTCATGATATCTAGATTTTACCAATAATTTCTAATATATCAAAGAGATGTTGACTAAATCAAAATATAAACTATAGTACTAATTATTAATCATGTTTGATATGAGTAAAGAACGTGTAGTTAAAATAAACAATACCATTTCACAATCTACTGAAATAAATGGCTTGAGGTTTCCCGCTCGAATTGATTATGAAGCATATTTCATAAAAAAAGGTACGATTTGTTATCCGCACGAGCTCTGGAGCAATGACCAACTCGTTAAGGACGTGCAGAGGCATTGGCACATAAGAGGTCAAAATGGCTGTGTATTCGCTCAAATCGTTGCTGCACAAGCAGATAAACTTGGGTGGGACTCAGAGGTTGTTCGAGAGAACAGCAATGACTTACCGTCTCTGCTTCAAGCATCAATTGATAACCCAAAGTGTCAAAACTTAAGTCTTATATTTCCAGAGATCCATACTGTTGAACAGCTTTGCGACACTATTCGGTCATTATTCGAAAAAAAGATTGTCAAAATTACTGCAGAGCGATTATTTGGAGAGTTTGTTATACTAGAGTTGAGATTACGAATTAGTAAAGACTCTGAGGCTTGGCTTGTAGGATTTGGGCCATTTGATTTTTTGCCTAAAACCAGACAGGCTCCTCAAGTAGAAATTGCTGTTAGAACTAAGCCTAAGCCCGATGATTTAAACAAACAACTAAACCAAGATTATGGTGCGGCACACCTAGCAGACATTCCGATTAATTTAGATGATGATCGCTTCAATGCTATTCTTGAATCAACAAAGAAAAGAACTGCTCAAATCATTGGTAGTGAGTCTAGAGAAACAAGCAAGGCCAAGGTAACTTTTACAATCCCTGCAAAAAAGTGGTATACAACACGCTAAATATGGATGATAAGATTATGAAAAATAAAGAACACTCTTTAAGCACAACTGAAAAGTTGGTAGCCCCCATAGAAGTTGAAACCAGGGCTCTAATTTCTCGAGACGTCTTAACAACGGTTATTGAAAACTTGGAACAACTGGGTGCTGAGCGAATCTTAGATCAAAGAATTGAAGACGCTCATTTCTGCCCACAGAATGTGAGATCTTTTGATGAAATTGCCATGAATAAAGTTGGTTCGTACGGATTACGAGTGAGGAGAATTACCAAATCTTCTGGTGTGGAAAGTAATATTAACACCAAAGTGTTAACAAGGCAAAATGATCATAGTTCCTGGAGAGAAATTGAGAGTAGTATTCAGTCATGGGAATCTATCTGCCAAATACTTGAAATTATTGGATTCAAATGCTTCTTTTCAATTCTCAAAGATAGGCAGACTTATGAGTTGGGAGAGTACACGATAGTTTTTGATGAAATACCCGACTTTGGTACAGTCATTGAGGTGGAGCAATTAGTAGATGACATAAATGTTGACAAAGCAAAGAATGACACGAGACATTTGCTTTCCCAGATTGGAGTTTTAGATAGAGACATTCTAACAACAAGTGTGTCACGCATTTTGATGCAAAAATTTGCTAAATTCTAACTATGACTGAGCACTCTTTTAAACTACATGTGGTTGTTTTCCTCATTTTTCGTAGAGATAATAAAGTGTTGTTTTTGAAACGCCAGAATACGAGACATAGAGATGGTCAATTTGGTCTTCCGGCGGGTCATAAAGAAGTTCATGAATCGGTCAGAAATGCTGCTGTCAGAGAGGCTTGGGAAGAACTTGGTATTACTATTTCAGAAGACAGTCTAAATTTTGTTGGCGTGTTTGATAGATTTTCTATTGATAGAGAAACGCTGGATTTTTATTTTGAAATCAGTAACTGGAAGGGAAAAATCCGCAATAATGAACCAGGAAAATGTTCTGAATTGAAGTGGTTTAACATTAGCGATCTCCCAAATAATGTGATTGATTATGTAAGTGATTCGCTCAAGTTTGTAGAAAAATCATCAGATTTTTGTGAAACATATTTTGAAATTGGTAGAAATCAGCCATATGCCTAATATCAAAATTAGGAGGCTTCAACATTAATCTAGTACCGTTTTGATCCAATAGGTGAAATTGATTTGAAGTGAGTACCTACACTCATTCATTTCTTAATATCTTCATAAAAATTGACTACTGCTCTAATTTCGCATATGTGTCTTATTTAAGCATTGACTTAAATATCATCTTCCAGTAACATGCAGTCATGCTTCAAAACTCTTCAAACTTGCTTTTCTCCTCCTTAGCGGAACCACGACGCAGAAAGATCGTTGAGTTGCTGGCAGACCGTGGTCAGATGTCCGCCACTGACATTTCCAATCAATTTGAAATTTCTCCCGCAGCTATTTCCCAGCATCTGAAAATTTTGAGAGAGGCACGGGTGATACAGATGGAGCGGCAGGCGCGCAGGCGGTTGTACACGCTCAACGCACGCGCATTTGACGAGCTTGAGGAGTGGGTGCGGCAGATGAAAACTGCTTGGTCTGCTCGATTTGATGCCCTGGATGCGTTACTTGAAAAGTAATAAGTAATGATGAAAGTTTGTATGAAAACAAAGTACACAGAAGATGCAGCAAAAAACCAGCTCATCGCGGAGCGCAGTTTTAATGCACCAAAGAGCAAGGTCTGGAAGTACTACACCACCGCCGAATTACTGGATAAGTGGTGGGGACCCCTGCCCTACAAGGCCATTACTCATAGCTTTGACTTTCAACCAGGCGGTCAGTGGCGATATGTAATGTCTGGTCCTGAAGAAGTCGCCCATTATTGTGTAAATGAGTTTCACACGATCGATCCGCAAGATTCATTTACGTGCTCTGACTCGTTTGCTGATGAATATTGGAATATTAAAAGTGATATGCCATCTACAGAATGGGAGGTACTTTTTACTCAGGACGGTGATGTGACTAATCTCAAAGTCGTTCTAACGCTCAAGAGCGCGGCAGATCTTGAAACCTTGGTGAAGATGGGAATGAAGGAAGGATTTGATACCGGTCTTACGCAGCTTGAGGAGTTACTAAAATTATAAATCACTAAGAATAAAAACATGCAAAAAATAATCCCCCATATTTGGTTTGATACACAAGCAAAAGAAGCCGCGGAATTTTACGCTTCTGTCTTTCCAAATTCAAAAGTAAGCAGTAGTACCATTTTAAACAACACTCCTTCCGGTGACTGTGAAATCATGACTTTCAATGTCATGGGTCAAGACTTTATGGCCATTAGTGCAGGGCCTGATTTCAAGCCAAACCCATCCATTTCATTTATGGTTAATTTTGATCCATCTAAAATGGATAATGCCGAAGAAGAGTTAGATGAGATTTGGAAAAAACTTAGTGATGGCGGAATGGTAGCAATGGAACTTGGTGAGTATCCATTCAGTAAGAAGTATGGCTGGATTCAAG
This sequence comes from Patescibacteria group bacterium, assembly GCA_040879165.1. Classification (GTDB taxonomy): domain Bacteria; phylum Patescibacteriota; class Microgenomatia; order UBA1400; family PJMF01; genus JBBDKV01. The sequence goes on along the minus strand of JBBDKV010000017.1, from coordinate 58,908 downwards.
ATAAGTATGGAGTATCGTGGCAACTTATTTTAACCGACCCTGATGGCGAAGATCGTCCAGCTGTCATTCCTTCTTTCCTCTTTGTAACAGAAGGTTGTGACAAGGCAGAAGAGGCAACCGATTTTTATCTCTCAGTATTTAAGAATTCGAAGCGAGGGATTGTTGCTCGTTATCCGGCGGGTGCTGAAGCAGAGGGTGGTAAGGAAGGGTCGATTATGTTTACTGATTTTACTTTGGAAAGTCAGCGGTTTACTGCAACCGACGCAAGTAGTGATATGCACAAATTTGCTTTCGATGAAGGTATTTCTCTAGTTGTACATTGCGACACTCAAGAAGAGATTGATTACTACTGGGAGAAGCTTTCTGCAGCTCCTGAATCTGAACAATGTGGATGGTTGAAAGATAAATACGGGGTGTCGTGGCAAATCGTTCCATCTATAATGAATGAAATGATGACGTGTGGTGATCAAGAAAAAATTGATAGAGTAACAGAAGCGTTTATTAAGATGAAGAAGTTTGATATTGTTAAGTTAAATGAAGCTTACAATGGAAAATAGTATGAAAAAACCAAACATACCAAAAGGTCATAATACCGCTAACTCGTTCATTATCACCAAAGACGCTTCTAAACTGATAGAATTTTTGCAGGAAGTATTTGGTGCCACCGAAGACCCCGCAGCCCATACAGTTGACAATGATGGATTACTCATCCATTCAGAACTTGCAATCGGAGACTCAATCGTAATGGTGGGCGATACTAAGCCAGGAAGGCCATTCACGCCTAGTTTGCTAAGGGTATATGTCGATGATGTCGACGGCACGCTTAAGCGAGCTAAAAAATTGGGAGCAAAGATTGTTACCGAGCCCACTGATTTTTATGGAGATGTGTTTTCTCGCTTTACTGACCCGTGGAATAACCTTTGGTGGGTGTTCAAACATAACCCCAGACCGAAGGTGAAGCTGAATGGAACACGGATGAAGGTGATGACGATGCATCATGGGAGCCCAGCGAAGAAATGCAGTATATCCATGCCACACTATTGGAAGCCATGAAAAATCTAGGAAAATAATATGAAAAAACACATTATATTTGCTCACAGCGCTGGTGCACAAGACGGCCCAGGAAAAGGAAGCTATGACCTCGTTGCGTATTTGCGTGCCGAGCTGGGAGAAGAATTTGAGATACACTATCCAATACTGGAAGATCCAGAAGCACCTACAGACGAGATGTGGCAATCCCTGCTGAGTAAAGCATTTAGAGAACGAGGCAATGACGAGTGCGTACTCATCGGACATTCTTTGGGAGGTTCTTCTCTTCTAAAATATCTTTCCGAGCGTAATTCTGACATCAAAATTGCCGGTCTCTTTTTAATTGCTGCTCCCTACTGGGGCGAGGAAGACTGGAATGTTGAGGAATACAAACTGGCAAAGAATTTCGCAGAAAAGCTTCCCGAGATACCGTCGATGCAATTATTCCATTGCCAAGATGATCCGATTGTCCCGTTTAATCACGCACATGTGTACAAAAAAGCACTTCCTCAAGCAAAGTTACATGCGCTTAATGGCGACTCTCACGCGTTTACCAATGGGTTACCAGAGCTTGTTGATGCCATTAGAAATTTAAGAAAATAAACTATGAGAAAAATAGCTATAAACGGAGCTGGTGTTGCCGGTCCAACACTTGCATATTGGTTAAAAAAATATGGATATCAGCCTGTCTTATTTGAAAAGGCTCCTGAATTGCGTACAGGCGGTTACATTATTGATTTTTGGGGTGTTGGGTATGATATTGCCGAGAAAATGGGGATTTTACATTAATTGAAAAAGAAGGTTTATATGTTTCGTCAGCTACAAATAGTAAATGACAAAGGGGAAACGAAGGCCGGAGTTGATATGAGCACCATAGCAAAATCAATAAACAATCGGTTTCTTTCGATTGCCAGAAGCGATTTGGCTGCCACTATTTATCATGCGTGTAGTGATGTAGATACACGATTTGATACTTCTATTGTGGGAATTACTCAGGACGATAGCGGTGTTATCGCGAAACTTTCAGATGGTTCAAAAGAGAGGTTTGACTTGGTAATTGGCGCAGACGGTTTACATTCGGAAATAAGAAAAATCGTCTTTGGTCCGGAAGAAAAATTTGAAAAACACTTAGGATATCGTGTTGCTGCCTTTGAGCTCCCTAACTACAAGCCACGAAATGAACTGACGTACATCATGCATGCACCGGTCAAAAAGTCAGTTTCTCGTTTTTCTATGAGAAACGGTAATACACTTTTTATATTTGTATTTCGCTCAGAACTTGCTGAAAAAGAACCCGAAACGGAAACGGAAGAAAAAGAAGCTCTTTTACAAGTTTTTGGAGACATGAGTTGGGAAACTCCAAAAATATTAGAACGAATGAATGAAGTTGAGGATATTTATTTTGATAGTGTTAGCCAAATTCACCTCGATTGCTGGACAAAAGGTCGTGTTGCCTTAATTGGTGATGCCGCCAGCTGCGCCTCACTGCTTGCGGGTGAAGGAACAGGTTTGGCAATGACTCAGGCTTATGTTTTGGCTGGAGAACTAAAAGCCGCAAATGGTGATCACCAAAAAGCATTTGAAAATTATGAAAAAAGATTACGAGATTTTATCAAGGAAAAACAAAAAGGAGCAGAAATATTTGGAGGTTTTTTTGCACCCAAAACTACCTTTGGTCAAAAAGCTAGAAACATTATAATGCAGTCTTTGTCATTTTCTCCTCTCAGGCAGGTGGTTATTGATCGTTCTTTGAGAGACAATATCGACCTGCCGGATTATGATATAACTAAGAAATAATTTTAAAAAACGCAAAAAATGAAAGCCTATGAATCCTTTTCCGACTGGAAAAACGATCAATCTGAGGATAATAAAAAGTTAATCAGTGCACTTGAAAGCTTGATTAAAAAAATCGCTCCTCATTTTGAAAAATCTGTTAAATGGGGACAAGGATGTTGGATATTTGAGGAAAAACCTAGAGCATACATTCACACAGAGTCAGACTACATTCAACTTGGATTTTATAATGGCAGTTCTCTCGATGATCCAAAGAAGCTCTTACAAGGAAAAGGAAAGTTTATTCGATTTGTTATCATAGAAGACACTCAAGACATAGATGAATCAGCGCTCACCGATTTGCTAAAACAAGTAAAAGAATAACTATGAAAAAAACACCTCGAAAGAAAACCTGCCCAAAAGGACACATATTTTACAAATCAAGCGATTGCTTGACATGTCCTGCTTGTGAGAAAGAAAAGACCAAAGAAAGTATTTGGGCGGAGTTGGGTTCACCAGTGCGGCGGGCTTTGGAGCACGCAGAAATAAAAACCATCAAACACCTTTCAAATTACACAGAAAAAGAGATTCTTGATATGCACGGTATAGGTCCATCATCTATGCCGATTTTTAAGAAGAAATTACAAGAAGCACATTTAGATTTTCAAAAAAATACTAAAAAAGGATAGAAAATGACAGCACTCGGCTTTTTGCGCGGCATAAATGTAGGAGGGCATCACAAGGTGCCGATGGCGGAGCTTCGTGACAAACTCAATGAACTAGGTTGCGAAGACGTCAGAACATTGCTAAATTCAGGAAATATTGTTTTTGAAACAAAGCGCTCGGACCTGCAGGATTTAGAAAACAAGCTAGAAGATTTTCTTTCCAAATCATTTGGATTTCCAATACCTGTGATTTTGAGAACACAGCAGGAGATAGCTGAGTTGGTTGAACAAAATCCCTTCAAGCACATCAATATGCATACAGATCACAGGCTCTATGCTTCTTTGTTAAAAGAAACCCCTCAGGCTGAGCTAGAAGTTCCGTATGCTACAGAAGACAAGGCCTACCAAATAATTGCTGTCAAAAATAATATAATTTTAAGTGTGCTAGACCTGTCAAAAGCAAAGACTCCAAAAGCAATGGACGTGTTAGAAAAGCGTTTTGGAAAAAATTTGACTACAAGAAACTGGAACACCATTCAGAAATTAGTGGCTCTTTAAGGAACGAAACGAGCTGAACAAAGCAAGTTGGACTGCTATAATTTTAAAAAAGTGAATATATGGAAAAAGACAACAGTGTCACTCAGTGGTTTGGTGATAATCTTGCAAAATTACTGGCTGAAAAAATTACCAGTGTTTACAAAGAATTTGATAGCGAATCCTACATCAAGTCTATCAAAAAGGAGTGCAAAGATCTCAGTTACTCTAAAAGAGTGGAGCTACATGCTAAAAGGTTGAGGGAGTTTTTACCCCAACCCTATCCTGAAGCACTGCAGATTGTAACTTCAATACTTGGGAAAGAAAATCCAAATGAAACAGGCATGTTCACTCAGTATTACTGGATACTGCCAATAGGAAAATTTGTAGAAACATACGGACTGGAGCATTTTGAGATCTCAATTCATGCTATTGAAGAAATAACCAAAAGAAATACTGGTGAGTATGCAATTCGACCGTTTCTAAAAACGTATCCTCAAAAGACTATTACAGTCATGCAAAAATGGTCAAAATCTAAAAACTTTCATCTGCGCAGATTGGCTTCTGAAGGTTGTAGGCCAAAGCTACCTTGGGCGACAAAACTTGATGTTTTTATCGATGAGCCAGAACCTGTTTTTGCAATACTCGCAAACTTATTAGCAGATGATGTGAAATTTGTCCAAAAATCTGTAGCAAACAACTTGACTGATTATCTGAAGGTAAATAAGCCACTCGCCGTTGCATTCATTAAAAAACACCGTACTTCCGACAATACAAACACACAGTGGATTATTAAGCACGCCACAAGGAGGATACAAATTACGTAGGCACTGATCAAAATATGATGCTGTGTAAAATCTTGCCTGAATTAACAAATGAGGTATCTCTAGAAAAAATTCAAGGCAAAGTATAAAATGCTACTTGGTAGTGCTCACAAAAAAGGAAACTATGAAGCTCAACCCATATCTCAACTTTAATGGAAATGCCCGACAAGCCTTTGAATTTTACGAACAAGCATTTGGAGTCAAAATGGATTCGACAATGACTTTTGGCGAGATGCCGGCCGATGATGAGAACAACGAAGTAGCAGAAGATGAAAAAGACTTGATTATGCATGTTTCAATACCTCTTGGTGATGGGCAGTACTTAATGGCGAATGACGTCACTAAGTCCATGGGCAAACCAGTCACTATGGGAAACAATAATTACATCTCGGTTCACCCTGATTCAAAAGCAGAAGCAGACAGGCTTTTCGCAGCATTGTCCGAGGGTGGCGAAGTAGAAATGCCGATGGCCGATCAGTTCTGGGGTGACTACTATGGCAGTTTCAAAGACAAGTTTGGAGTCTGTTGGATGATTAATTTTCATGAGGAGAAATAACTATGAAAACCACCCCAAAACACGACGAGCGCATGGCAAAAATGACCTTTGCAGAAGTCTATCCCCACTACGTCACAAAAGTTGAGAGAAAAGGCAGAACAAAAAAAGAATTGCATCAGGTTATTGAGTGGCTGACTGGGTTTGATGAAAAGCAACAGCAAAAGCTGATTGATGCGGACGCTACTTTTGAGGAATTTTTCCAAAAAGCAACACTGCATCCCAATGCTGAGCAGATTACGGGCACAATCTGTGGTTATCGCATCGAAGAAATTGATAGTCCCCTAACCAAACAGGTCAGATATCTGGACAAGCTGGTTGATGAGTTGGCAAATGGGAGGGCGATGGAGAAGATTTTGCGAAAATAGCGAGTGATTAATAGCATCTTTCTTCTTACCTCCGGAGTTGTCACGCAAATTCCTATAGCCAAACCTCAAGAAATGATACTGATTGTAAAAATCGACTCATTATGAGACGATAAGAGCTCATGAATGAGACGATAAAACTGAACACTAGGCAGAAAGAAATAGTAAATACTATTGCCAAGACCAAGAGTATTTCTAGAGAAAGGCTTTCAGCCAGGCTACCGGAGGCTTTTCAATCTTCCAAAGCCACCCTCGCAAGAGATCTCAAATACTTGGTTAAAAAAGGACTCATCATTTCTATTGGTAGTGGTCCAAGTACAGCATATAATACAGCTTCGACACACCCACTTCTTGCATATGTTGATCTCAAGCAATATTTTTCTATAGAGCCTGATAATAGAAAGCTAGCTAAAACCGTGTTTGATGCTGGAGTTTTCGAATTGCTTCCAGGATTACTAGAAAGTCCAGAGCAAAGTGCTTTGGACAAAACATTTCGTTCTTTTGACAAATCTACGAAAAAACTTGACCCCACTATTCTTGAGAGAGAGCTAGAGCGTTATGTGATTGAGCTTTCTTGGAAATCTTCGAAAATTGAAGGAAATACCTATAGCTTGCTTGAAACAGAGAGCCTGATTAAACAAGGCATTGAGGCAAAAGGTAAAAGCAGAGAAGAAGCAGACATGATTTTAAATCACAAAGATGCATGTAAAACACTCATTGAGCATCGAACGAGCTTTAAGAAACTTCAAACCAAGGACGTACTGGAACTTCATGGTGTGTTAACCAAAAACTTGCCAATAACAAGTGGTATTAGAAAACAGGCAGTGGGGATAACTGGCACCACATACAAACCATTGTCACATGCTTGGGAGCTAAAAGAGGCGGTTAAGAAGATGATTAATTTGGTCAATAAGACAGCTCATCCTCTTGAAAAGGCTCTGATTGTCTCTGCTCTAATGACTTATATTCAACCATTTGCTGATGGCAATAAACGAACAGCCAGAATGCTTTCAAATGCCGTACTTTTAGCATATGACCACTTTCCACTTTCATATAGAAGCATAAATGAAAACGAATATAAGCAAGCGCTCATAATTTTTTATGAAACTAATAATATGTATCATCTAAAAAGGTTGTTTTTAGATCAGTATCATTTTGCGGTGAATAATTATTTTTAAAGTAAGTAAGTATTATGTTCGAAGATTATCACTTCAAAGTGCTATTGTGTAAACTATATTTCTTCGCAACTTTATTTTTTAACAAATCTACTTGAATAATTCTGTTAGCAAACTATTTCAGTTAATAGGCAGTATTTATGATCTTCAGTGGCACAACTCTATCGCTTCTATCGCTCTGGTGAGTCTCGTATGTCTCTGCGGGGTAATCTTGCAGAATGCTGAGTTCGTTCGTCGACATATCTAGAATTGCATTAATCTGTCGGGGAATATCAATTCCTGATCCTGGCAAGGCGATCTTCAAAAGAATTCTAGACTCATCGACGAAATCCTTGATTTCAACAACCAAAATATTGTTTCCCACTTTAATATTCTGATTTTCCAAAGCGATTCCAACCATATCAGTAACGGAGGTGGACTGGTGTGTTTCTAGATTCAAAATGGTTGCTGGAAATGCTGCTAATTTGGGTGAATGCATCCAACTTCCGGTGCTTTGCGCTACAGACTGTCCAGATGGTGACCAAACCGGATTAGATATGTCTCCATCTGGAATCTCAATCACTTGTTTTGAGGCAGTGTTGAAAAAGTAGCTCTCACTTTTCCAGTTATTCATATCTCCCTGAGTCGCCCACGACTGTTCAGATAGCAGTAGCCAGTTGCCAGTAGGATCCCCAGAAGTAATGGCGAGTAGGTTTTGACTTTGATGAACAATCTCATTTTTATTTGTTTTGGGATTCAATTCATGCAAACGTACTTCATCTCCATTAAATGAGGTGTAATAAATAGTTCCGCTAGGGCTCCAATCAGCATCTCCAAATTCAAATGGAGGAATCATTACATCGCGATCTTTGGCAGTAATATCAACCTTATTGTCCCGAATTGCCACTGTTTCTTTGAGCACTTCAGTAGTTTTATGTGTGAGATCGACCAATAATACATCACCAGCGTTATTTATCACCATTTGCTGACTATCTGGCGACCATGAGGGAAAACTTCCCGATTGATAGTGACCAACTTCTTGCTCAGGTTTTGGCAACTCAATTTTAAATGCTCCGTCACTATGCACACAATGAATCCATAGATCTTTCTCCCAAATGATAACAGCCATGGTTCCATCGGGAGAGAGCACGTCCTGAGATCTGTTTAATTGCAGATTCTTTTTGAAGGCTTGTTGTAAGTTTTGACCCGATATGTCAGAAATCCACTCATTTTGAGTCCCGGTGTAGATAATTTTTGGTTCGGTACTAGCTGATGGCGTACAGGCAACGTCTACCTGCTTGTAGTCAATATTGTATGTATCGGAAAATAAATACTTCATTCCAGCAAAAATAAATTGTGGTATTACAATTGAAAGAATAGTGAGTGCAATAACCGAAGCTACAAGAATCTTGCGAAACAGCTTTGTGTTCTCCACTCCACTTCTTTTAAAATACGCTAAAAAAGCAGCGCTTATGTAAATGAGTTCAGTCAGAACAAGCCATATTGCATAAAGATGCCATTGTTTCCAGTGAGTTGCAATCCAACTTGATCCATACAGGCTAGGTGATTCATGCCAGAAAAAAGTGTAGGGCAAAAATGTGCGATCCCACTCGTGATAAATTCTATTAAAGAGAGCAAATTCCCAGAACAGGTTTGCGAATATTGCAAGCACCACTAAACTCACAGTAAATAGCAAAAGTGACGGAATGGGGAGTTTTTGGCGATTAATGAAACGAGCTACTAGTTGAGGTAACAGCCATGCAGGCAAGAGTACGGCAAGTATAAAGGGAAGAATGTAGAAAATGACAATAATTGAGATGCTGCCGTATAATCCAAATGTTTCGAACATCTTTTCTTCCTTATAATCAATCCCTACAAATAAGATTCACAAAACACGAGTAAGTAGCTGGTATAATACCATAATAGAAAGCGATCTATCATGCCCACTCCACTCAACATCCCAATTATCCTTGGCGCCTCGCGACCTGAGCGTCAATCCGCCAAAGTAGCTGCACTGCTGCAATCAATTCTTGAGAAAAATCCGAACGTGTCTCCAGTTTCGGTTGATGTGAGAGATTTTGAGATTGAGTATGATGAAAAACAACAGATACCAGAATTTCATGCCATAACAACGGCTGCTGATGCATTTGTACTCGTTTTTCCCGAGTACAATCATGGTTTTCCAGGTAAATTCAAGACGCTCCTTGATACAGAATTTGCTACCTATAAACACAAGCCGGTTCTCGTAGCCAGCGTTTCAAGCGGTCAGTTTGGTGGTGTGCGGGCGGTGGAGTCACTGCTTCCTATTTTGAGTAATTTTGGCATGATTGTCTCGGGCAAAAATCTGCATTTTCCCTTTGTTAAAGAGTTGTTTGATGATGCTGGGCAGCTAAAGGATGAGAAAGTGTTGGAGCGGGCTGAGCGGATGGTGGATGAGTTGATTGAGCTAACGCAGATTATTCAGGTAGGAAAAGAAGGGGTGAAAACAGCTGAATAGAAAGGAAGTCTGTTCTACCGCACCATCCTTGCCAACCGCAATTCCTCGTAACTAAACTTCCCCTTGAGCGCATAATAAACTGGTCCGAGCCGGTTGTCTTCCATCTTGGCCAGGACTTTGTGAATGCGCGGTAGTTTTTTGGCTAGTTTAGATGGAATCTCAGCTAAGATTTTTTCTTTTTCCAGCTGGGCGCCAAACACTAACTCTTCAAGATGACTGATGATGGTATTTTCTTTTAAGCCCCGCTCGGATGCGATCTCTGCAATGCTTTTACCCTGATTAAATAATGCGAGGGTTTTGTCCACAGTGGTTATCGCAGATTTTTTATCTGATATGGCAATTTTTTTGAGTGAGCCGCCGTGATTGAGAATAAAATTGCGATGCTTTTTTACGAGCGCATCCTCAGAATAGGCATTGAGTCGATCCTCAGCCTTTTCAGAGAGTTGTTGAAAATTCTGATCTGCTTGGATGATATCTGGGTGAACTTGGAGCGATCGCTCATTAAATCCTATGACGTACAAACCCTCACTTGATCGGACGCGCGAGAGCGCAACGTAGCCCTGTCCGTATTCAAAGGCTCGGGAAAGATCGATGATTGCGGCATCTAGCGTCATGCCTTGACTCTTATGTACAGTAATTGCCCAGGCAAGTCTGAGAGGAAGTTGGGTAATGCTTGCCAGTACTTTGCCATTATCTTCAATCTGCCACTCCATTGGTTCTGCAGTGATGTGCTGACCTTGTTTGGTTTTGATTATTGGGAGGTCTTCGGCGTTAAAACCAACTACTTCTCCCAAAGTACCGTTGACGAAGCCTGATTCATAATTATTTTTGGTGAACATCACTTGCGCACCCACTTTTAGTGACAAAAGTGCGGGAGAGAGGCAGCCTTTTTGCAGCTGTTCTATCATGTTTTTTCGTCCCTTGCTCGTCATTGTAAACTCTTTACGTTCTTCTTCAATCGCTTCTAATTTGGCAGAGTTAACGCCATCAACATCGGCATTGTGGGAATACAGGCGGGTGATGGTTTCTGACATATCAAACTCCATTCTTCGGCTATGGAGCAAGGAGTGTTCATCCAGATATTCCTGACCACTACGAATGGCGCGCAGAAAGTCAGCTAGTTGCGAGTCTTCGTGTCGATGTTGTTCAGTCAGATAGCAAATGACTGGTTGAACAGCTTTCCAGGAAGTTGCTGTGTAGGCGAACTCAACTACTTCATCGCGAGACACAGGGGGCAATTGAAAAAAGTCGCCCACAAAAATAACCTGTAGACCACCAAAGGGTTCATCAGAATCACGCAGAGTTTGTAGTGCTTCGTCCACGGTGTTGAGCACACTGGCATCAAGCATAGATATTTCGTCAATAATGAGAACATTGGTTTTTTGCGCTCGAGTGACCAGTGGTGTTTTCTCTTGTAGCAATACTTTATCTCGTAGTGTGAGGGATTTGCGTACGCCTATGCCACTCCAAGAATGTATGGTCATGCCAGCTAAATGTGTGGCGGCAATGCCGGTGGATGCAGTGACTGCTACGCGCAAGTCGTGTTGGTGTAAGTACTGAATATACTCGAGCACTGTGTGCGTTTTTCCACTACCAGGCTCACCTGTCAGAAAGACATTGGCACCAGTTTTGAGAATGGTTAGTGCTTGTTCTTGGGTCATAGCTTGATAATTGATTGTAGCGTATATGTCTGAGTAGGGATTATACTATCTAGTCAATGTTCATTTTGCAAAATATTACAAATGCTCTCTCCTCATTTCCAATATATACCTTATACGTGATTGTAGTTTGGGGAAGCCTTTTTCTTGGGTACTTGCTGCTCAAGCGCTTTATTCATAACTCCGAGAAAAAAAGAATCGCTCGAGTTAAAGAAGGTTCGCCAGGAGAAGCTGTCAAGACTGATCTGACTCAAATTACTGAGGAATCGACGCTTAAATCTGGTAAAAAAGGTATTGCCCAACGTTTTAGCGTCATCCGGGTATCAGCAATTTCATTTTTAGTGATTGTAGCAATTATTCTTACATTACTGCCTCATTGGAATAGCTTGCCCACCCAGTTTATTTCCATCATTGCAACAGTTGCAACAGTGATGATTGGAATCGCTGCCAAGCCTGTCATAGAAAATGTCTTTGCAGGAATAGTGATGACTCTATCTCGTCAGTTTCGCACCGGAGATACGGTGATGATCGATGATGAGTATGGCACGATCGAGGACATCAGTAGTACGCACACCACAATTAAAATTTGGGACTGGCGGCGGTATGTGATTCCCAACTCGCTAATGTTGACTAAGGAGTGCGTGAATTACACGCTCACCGATTCCAATATTTGGGCGTATGTAGAATTTTGGACAATTCCAGAAGCAGACTTTGATGTTGTAGAGCGATTGGCCAAGCAGGCAGTGCAGGAGTGTTCACTGCTTTGGGAAGTTGAAGAACCACAATTTTGGATCATGGACATTGAGAAAGAAGCAGTTAAGTGTTGGGTGGCGGGTTGGGCCAGTTCTCCGCAGGATGCTTGGGTATTGAAACATCAGATACGCAAAAATGTGCTCCAGCTGTTGGGTGCAGAAGGAATTGTCAGTCATCGCAACGTGCTCACAATTACACCTAATTCTATTTTCAAAAAGAAACACTAACACTCTGATTTAATTACTCGACACGTCATTTGATTGCAGCTCGATCCAGTCAGCACCATTGAGATCTGACAAGTGAAAATCTCCCAACCTGACGCGGATGAGTCGCGCAACCTCATACCCCACCCTTCTGAGCATGCGGCGAATTTCTTGGTTGCGCCCCTCAGTCATGGTTATCTCAAGCTCTCCAGAATCATCGTTGTGTAGCTCAGCAAGTGCGGTTGGTTTTGCCCAACCATCTTTGAGTTTGACACCGCGCTCCAAGTGCTCATAGGCATCACGACTGAGGCGTCTATCAGGTGTAACCCGATACGTTTTTTCAACTCCAAAGGAGGGGTGTGTGTACTTATGTGCCAGATCACCGTCATTGGTGAGTAGCATCAGACCTTCGCTGTCACGGTCAAGTCGTCCAACAGGATATAGTCGCTCATCTTGCGGCGGGATGAGGCTTAAGACTGTGCGCCGCCCAAGCTCATCACTAGTGGTGGAGATGACGCCACGTGGTTTGTAAATAAGAAAGTATTTGGCATTGATGGGCTTGCCGATCCGTTCCCCTGCGACCAAAACCACCGCTGTATTTGGATCAATACGCTGGCCAATATGGGCACGCTCTCCATTGACCACGACCTTGCCAGCTTCGATTAGCTCTTCAGCTTTTCGGCGTGAAGTAACGCCATGTTGGGCAATATAGGCTTGCAGTTTAATTGTAGGCTGTGCTGTCATGATTCTGGCATTATATACTGAACTCATTACAAAACTTAAACCACATTTCTTTCAAATCTATTTGAACATTTATAGCATTTTTGTCCTCCTCAAGTAGCTGTGGCTACGCCCGCCAAGCTGAGCATCTGCGTGGCAAGTATTCATGGGGGTACTATCGTCGTCCAAAAACTGCTAAAATGCATCAAATATATTCAAAATTAATAGTAGTTTAAGTTTCGTAATGAGTTCAACTTCCCATGACTCAATATACACCCAAAATAAATACACTGCGTAAGCGAGCGCAGATTATCCAATCAATCCGCTGGTTTTTTATTCAGCAGGATTTTCTTGAAGTGGATACGCCGCTCTTTTTGGCTAATCCTGATCCCGAACCGAGTATTTTATTGTTTGAAACCACCTGGCAGCTGGGTGAGCTTGAGAAAGTTGGGTATTTAGCTCCTAGTCCTGAGTTTCAAATGAAAAAACTGCTTGCTGCAGGCAGTGGACCAATTTTCCAGATTTGTAAAAGTTTTCGTAACTGTGAGCCAGTGACACGATTGCACAATCCCGAGTTTACAATTATGGAGTGGTATCGACCTGAGGCAGATTATCGTGGCCTCATGGTGGACTGTGAGAAGTTGGTGCTGGAAGCCTGGCAGGCAGTAGATTCCAAGCATGGCAAGAAGTTGCGGTATCAAGACCTGACTCTTGACATGAGTACGCCGTGGGAACGACTGAGTGTGCTGGAGGCATTTGAGCGATACGCTGGGATTACTGAAGATGAATTTTTTGATGTCAAAAAGCTGCGAGCGCGAGCTGAAGAAAAAGGCTACCGCATTACAGATACCACCAGTTACGATGACATTTTTTATCAAATTATGCTCAATGAAGTCGAGCCAGAACTGGGCAAAACAAGACCAACCTTTTTGTATGATTACCCAGCTAGTCAGGCAGCGCTTGCACGATTGAAGCCCGACGACCCGCGGTTGGCGGAGCGCTTTGAGCTGTATATTGGAAATCTGGAAATTGCCAACGCGTTCTCTGAGCTGACCGACGCTGATGAGCAGGAAAAGCGGCTCAAAGCGCAACTCAAAGCGCGTAAAGCTGAGGGGCTGCCAGCATGGGACGTTGACGAGCAGTTTATATCAGCACTGAAAAAAGGCTTGCCTCCAACTGCTGGAATTGCCTTAGGGATTGATCGACTGGTGATGGTATTGACAGATTCCGGAAAAATGAGTGAGGTAGTGAGTTATACGGGTGAGGAGATTTTTGAAATTTCAATTTAATATATTAATTTGAAAAAACATGCTGAATAAAGAAAATACTGCGTATTTAAGAGCAGCATGGCAGACTGAGTATGACGATCAAGTCAAAAGTGCGGCATCGATATATCTAGAGCAATTTGGAGACCAACGCAGTGGAGCGGTTTTTTGTGCCGGTCTATCAGCTATTGCATTAACAACAAGTTTTGATTATTATCGCATGCTTTCAACAGCTCTCTGCGATCAAGAGATTGCTCGGAATATTCCGATTAACGACTTAATTCCCTGGCATGTTCCAGGCGATGGTGTAAAATCTCATGTGCATCATTCGCAAGAGGTTGGTGCCAAAATTGAAACTTATGTGCAGAGTCAAAAAACAGTTGGGTTTGTACACGGACACTATCGCTTGCTTACTCCTGCCAATTGGGCAAATGTTATAATGGCGCGCGAACGATGCGACATTCTTGTTCTGGGTATGGAAGATGGCTGGAGGACAAAAAAATTTAAATCTGTCCAGCCTTTCGCCAAGGATTGGTTGCGGTGGCAGTGGGTTCTTGCATCTGGTTTTGATGGTTTAGTAATGAGAATTTCTAAAGTTCCCTACTCTGACAGTGGGTATACCTCGTTATTAAAAAAACTGAAGCCAACGTATTATTTTGGCAACAATGATATGAGTTCGCGAGATCAGGACAAGATGTTTGAGCGGGCCGAAGCTTGTAATTGCGAGTACATTTCACTACCCAGACAAACTGGTTTCTCTACTACTCAGTTTTTATCTAGCGTGAATGCATCAGGCTGTGCCTGAAAATTAAGCGAAGTGCTATAATTCACCTCTATGTCCACCATCAAAGCAGGCAATATTCGCAAGGGAAAGTACATTCTACACAAAAATGTGCCCCATCAAGTTACCAAAACTGAGTTTGTCAGTCCTGGCAAGGGCTCGGCATTTATGCGGGCGAAAATCAGAAGCGCGGAAACTGGCTCGACGCAGGAATATACGTTCAAGTCCACCGAGCCGATTGAAGAAGTTGAGGTTGTAAGTCGCGAGTTGCAGTTCCTCTACGCTGATGACACAGAAGCAACTTTCATGGATCCGCGAAACTTTGATCAAATTAGTGTGCCCGTTAGTCTGATTGGTAAGCAAGTGCAGTTATTGACTAGTGATAGTAAGGTGTATGTATTGCTCTACCAAGATAAAGCCATAGGCGTTTCATTACCTCCTAAAGTCAGTTTGAAAGTCAAGCACGCCGAGGAGGCAGCGGCGGGCAATACGGTTGGTCAAGCTCGCAAAGAAGCAGAGCTTGAAACTGGTATGAAAATTGCCGTGCCAATTTTTGTGAAAACAGGCGATTTAGTCGTCATTGATACACAGACTTGTAGTTATGTTTCTCGGGGGTAGTTGATTTGGATATGCTTCATTCATAGCTGTATTACCTCAACTCATTTTCAATTCTTAATAACCGATTGTACTTTGCCAACCGCTCTCCCCGATCAGGCCCGCCAAATTTGCATTGATTTGCCACTGTGCCAACTGCCAAGTCAGCAATAAAATTGTCATTGGTTTCGCCACTGCGGTGAGAAATTACTGAATTAAATCCGGCTTTTTGTGAAAGTGTGATAGCCGCCAAAGTCTCTGTAACTGTGCCAATTTGATTAAGCTTGATTAGTGTGGCGTTCATGGCTTTTTGTTCAATGGCTTGCTGAATTAATGCTACGTTTGTTACGACGAGATCATCACCCACCACTTGCTTGGTGTTGTTCAATGTTTGATTAAAGTGGGACCAATGTGCCCAGTCCTGCTCATCAAATGGATCCTCTATTGACCAAATAGGATACTGGTTTGCCCAGTCAAGCACCTGTCGCTCCCAGGCATCAGGAGTCATTTCTTTATTATCCTCGCTTGCTAAAATATATGTACCATCATGGAAAAATTCGCTGGCTGCGATGTCAATTGCAAAAACAAAATGTCGCCCCATCGTATAGCCACTCTGCTCAACGGCTGACATTATGATGTCAAAAGCCTCGGCATTTGAGCTAAGTTGTTTGGGAGCATACGCTCCCTCAAAACCAACGCCCACGTCATAGTTTTTGTTGGCCAAAATTTGCCCAAGCGTGTGAAAAATTTCTGCACCAGCACGCAGTGTTTCACGAAAAGAAGCAAAAGCCCCAGTTAACGGAAACACACAAAATTCTTGGATATCAGTCGCCCAGTTGCCGTGCTTGCCACCTTCCATGAGTAGGATCATCGGTGCGGGCATGGAGAATGTTTGGTTGCCAGTAATTTCTCCAAGATACTGATAGAGAGGGTTTTTTGTACTGAGTGCGGCAGCGCGACAGACGGCCATAGAAGTACCGACCATGGCATTTGCACCAAGGCGACTTTTATTGTCAGTGCCATCTAGGTCGAGCAGAATTTGGTCAATTGCTGCCTGATCGTTCGCATCCTGACCTTCAAGTGCTTGTGAGATATGTGTTTCAACATTCTCTACTGCTTTGAGCACCCCTTTACCAAAGTATCGCTTATCATCGTGATCGCGCAGCTCGATAGCTTCCTTTGAGCCAGTGGAAGCACCTGAGGGAACTTGCCCCAGCGCCGTCGTGCCATCATCCAGGCCAACCTCTACCTCAATCGTAGGACGACCATTAGAATCAAGAATTTCGTGAGCAGTGACATAGGATATCTTCATGTACTCATCTTACTAAGATATGCAAACTCTAACTAGCGGTAAATTTGCCAAGTCAGTGCTGAGCGAGTGCGTGGGAGTTTTTTGCTGCTGCTTGAGTTATAATACTTGGACTGGTGTGGTAGATGTGCGTATGTCTGAATAGGTAAGCAAGACATTTGGCAGAGAGCTCGCTGGTTAACATACTCAATGCGCGCCAATAGCTCAGTGGATAGAGCAACTGCCTTCTAAGCAGTAGGTCGCTGGTTCGAGTCCAGCTTGGCGCACCAGATGCTTGACACACGAGTATCGCTGATGATTTAAGAAAAATTAAGCCGCTTGATTTCTCTGATTGCTTTTGGGAAACGAAAAAGAACGTTGCTGATCGTCGTTGGTGTCGTTAGTATTTTCCCCTTCTTGATGTAACTCAAATGTGTCTGCAACCTCTGCTTGAATCTCGTTTTGTTGGTCAGTCAGCTCAGTGTCTTGACTCTCGTACGATGTAGGGCGATTGGCTTCGTATATTTCCTTGAGCAACTGCTCTTTATAGCTACTAAGATGTTCTAATAATTCAGCAATGACTTCTGGCTTAATCTCTGTGAGCTTTTCAATTTGATCAGGCAGCACTCGAGCCTGCAATTGATCAAAGTCTGGCAAATCTGCCGTATTTTTCCCAAGCTGAACGTACAAAACCTGATTTAGCTCATACAGCAATTCTTTAAGTCTGATCTCAGTAGATTGTACAGTCTTGTCTGCGGCGCTTGACTCCTCTTGAGAATCTGGCGAAATTTCCAAGCTAGCTAGATCAACTTTTCTGAAAATATTTTCCGTATCAAACTTGAACACTTCTAACTTGGCAAGCAGCGTGCCACTCTCATGCAGCAGTGTAATGAGTGCATCCGTCTTGCTGAGTTCTTGTTCTAATTCTCCATCAACTGAGCTATCTGGTGTAGCAGTTAGTTGACGTAACCGAGCGTTAAAATTCTTTTTGAGCAACAGAATAGTGTTATAGGAGAACTCGACGTACAGCCTGACCAATTGTTCTTGGATATGAATTCTATCTGACTCTAACGTGGCGTTTTTTAGCTCTTCCTGTTTTTCTGCAAACTCACTCTGCAATTCAACAGCCTGGCGAATATCTGGCGGCACTTCGAAAAACTGACTCTCATCAGCATCTGTCACGCCCAAATCAATTGCCAGTTGTCGAATATCTTCAGCCAATTGCCACTGGATCTCAATTACTCCGATCATGTCGGTCTCAAGCTTGTTTGGCTGTTCTGGAGCACCGTCACGAAGTGGTGTTTCAAGCGGAGCCTCAGTGCCACTTGCCGTCTGTTTCTTTAGTGCGTTTGTTGAGTTGTCAGTATTCATGGCGGTATTATATCAATTTTTATTCAAAATAGGCACAAACTAGGACGTTTCGGTATAAAAATCGCTAAATTTCTAGTATAATACGGATTCTTGGTGGTAGTAGCTCTGTTGGTTAGAGCGTTCCGCTAAGCAGGAAGGTTGCCGTTTCGAGTCTGGTGTAGATTTCAAAAACTTACTATACTGAAAGCGTATGGTGAATCAACAAGTACTTGAATACATTAAAGAACAAAGTCAACAGGGTTTGAGTCGAGAGCAAATTAAATCATCGCTGGTAGCCAATGGTTGGCAAGACCAAGATGCCGAGGAGGCACTTAGTAGTCTTACTACGCAGGATGTGCCAGAATTGTCTTCAGCAGGTCCGGCTGTTGCTTCAAGCAATACTTGGAAAATTATTGCAGCAATTTTAGTAGGTGTGGCACTAGTAGGTGGTGGAGCATATCTGGCCAGCCAAACTTTATTCAAATCAGAAGAAACACCAGCACTGTCAAATGAAGTTGAGCTATCTGGTGAAAATGAGATCGAAACGGCTACTGGAACAGCTGCACAACAAGAGGAACCTGTTGCTCTAAGCGAAGCACAAGACGCTCAAATGGTTTTTGCTGATAAACTAGATTCTTGCACTGATTACAAAACTACATTTGAACACCCACTCACAGGTGATATGTTGGAAAAAGAGATTTTTGGAATTGTTGACGGAAAGTGCTTGTATGTTGAGCAAATGCCAAATAATGGCAAAATGGAATGCCGGTATTCTGAAAATGAGCGAGTGACTGTAGCGCAGTTTTATAGAGATGGAGCCATGGCAGAATCTGTTGGAACAAGCATGAGCGCAGATCTCTTCAGTGGAGAACAGGATACGACCTATACCATTGATGGCAAAGTTGTGAGTAATCCACTTGATGAAGCATTAAACAGTGGTGTTTGTGTAGTTTCAGGTTACTAAGACTTTCGAAGGATGAGAATTGTGTGGCATGCTTGGAAATTAGTGGCTTTCAAAATGATCGTGTAACAGAAAAATTTTATATACATCTGGGAACCAATCTAGTATAATAAACACTTCTTGAATATATTGTGAGACGTAATTCACTAATGGTGGTATTAGCTCAGTTGGTTAGAGCGCCGCTCTGTGGCAGCGGAGGTCGCCGGTTCAAGTCCGGTATACCACCCATTGCAGGATTTTCAGACAAATACAACTTAAATTGTGCCGAATTATCAGCATTTTCTAGAGGTTCGAACTTTTCTGCAACAGCATTGACTTCTTCTGCAATTTCTGCCACCAATTCCAGCGGTTTTCTCAGCTCAATGCCGAGTGAATGGTCTTTGAGGATGAGGTTCGAGCCTAAATAGGAAATGATCTCTCGACGTTTGGAGTCGTTGCCTTGGTTGAAGCGTCTTCTGGCTGTTACGGCAAAATCTAGGTCTTTATCGATTTTTTCCAAGTTTTCATCGACACCTTTGTCTATACCCTCCAAGATTTTCGCCAATGTCTTTTTGTTTTTATTGAGCTTGGCAAGGTTGCGATCATAGTAGTCTTCTGGCACTTTCCCCTCAAGGTATTTCTTTACCAAGTTATCAATCTCACTCAGGCAGTCATCGTAGTTTGTTCGAGTTCGTTGTAGGCTGGTGTCACGATCCCTGATGACTTTTTCTTGGTCATATTTGATCTCATCAATAGCCCATTCGTGAAAGGCTAAGGGGATTTTGATACGTTTCAAAATGGACTTATATTGCTTCTCAAGTGTATCAACAGGCGTACACGGCTGACCACACTCGCCTTTTTTCTTGGTACAGTGATAGTAGATATAGTGATGCACGTTACCATTTTTCTGCACTTTCCGCTTCTTTTCAGCAGTAATGGAGCAACCACACTCACCGCACTTCATCAAACCCGTGTAAGGCAAAAAGTGAGTCTTGGGTCGAGGCTTATCTTTTCTACCTAAAACAACTTGAATGGCATCGTACTCAGTCGGTTCTATGGCTCTGGGTGCTTTGGAGTCATAAAACTGACCACTACCTATTGGATACTCAAAAGTCCCTGCGTATAGTGGTTCAACTAACATCTTGTACCAAGTGCTTTTAGGTAATGCTTCACTTCTTTTTCCCACAACACCTTGAGTAACTAAATAGCCATGAGCTTCAACAGGTGTTTTCTGTCCAGAAGCTACCAGCTTCAAACCCTCTTGAATCAAGTCAAAACGGCTTTTATCAATGATAATTTCTTCATCACCTAACTTTTTGTATGGGCTGTGCATATAGCCAAGTGGGAGAATGGCGTTCGGCAACCAACCACGCTCAGCTTTTTTGACTAATCCTCGGCGAGTGTCTGAACTCAGATCACGACTAAACTGGTTGGTCATACCAAACTCAACATACATCATCATCACGTTGTCTTCTGGATACCAGTTGCGGTCTGCGGTGCGAATGTGCTTGATTTCACCTCGTTGCAGTAAGCCCATGATTTTGCCCGCATCATCAGGGTTACGAGATAAGCGTGAGAGCTTCCAGACAATGATGCCATCAGCTTCACCGCTTTCGATCTTTTCGATCATGGCATTGAACGCTTGTCTACCTATCTTGAAGCCTGAACCTGCTTCACTCAATACCTCTGAAACTTCCAAATCATGCTCACGAGCTACCTCTTTCATCACTTCGATCTGGGACTCAATCGAAGCAACTTGACGGTCTTCTGAGGTAGTAGACTTACGGGCATATAGAATGTACCGATTCTGCTTGGGGTGACCAGATTTTCTTGGCTTGAGGCTAGTAAGTGTTTTTCTTATTCTCATATAAAAAGACAGTCCTGGTTGACCCAACATAGTGCATACGTTGGCAGAACTGCCTTTTTTCATGCACCACTATAACTTGGGTCAACACTAACATTATAGCTCATTTCTTCCTAATTTTTTAGCGACAAGATCAGCGATTCTTTCAAGTTGAGCTTCTTCTGCTTGGTTCTTGGGAAGTCCTGAAAAATCAATAGAACTGACCAACTCATTGACTCGATAAGTATCAATTGCTCCGTAGCCATGAAAAGTGGTGCTTATGTTTTCATGACCCAGGTTCTGACTGAGAGCCTTGAGCTGTTCAATGCTCGTGATGTGTTTCTGAGCCTCATTGATGATGAAGTGCCTGAACTTATGGGGGGTGTAGTAAGGCA
Organism: Patescibacteria group bacterium; assembly: GCA_040879165.1. Classification (GTDB taxonomy): domain Bacteria; phylum Patescibacteriota; class Microgenomatia; order UBA1400; family PJMF01; genus JBBDKV01. Next base: position 37,724 of record JBBDKV010000017.1, on the reverse strand, counting down.
CGTTCGCTTGCTTGCTTCGCTCCTGAAAAATCTTTCGCATCGGATTGGTATCTGCCCAGAACTCTTTACTAATACCAATAGGGGTAAAGGCATGGTGATTTTTACTAACAAAACCTACCTCTGTACTCGGAAATATCGGATCTTCCAGCCCAAAATGCTTCTCCGTTTTCAAATAAGCGTACCACTTCAAAAAGTAGCCAGCCAGCGTTTCATCTACCTGAAAAAGAGTAGTATAAATGTCCTTGCTGAACTTGGTTTGAACACCTTTGCTTGGGAGCTGTTGCACGAGCATTTTCTCTTGGTCAAAACAACCAAGTGGCAAGGTAACAATCGCTTGATCTCTCATGCCTGTTAGAGCAGTAAAGGCTATCAACGCTCGATCTCGCTGGTCAAGCTCAGTTTGAACTGAAAAGCTACAAAGCTGTTTGATCTGCTCAAGGGTGGGATACTTTGGAAGTGAGGCAGAGGTCGCAACCCGCCGATCTTTTTTGCTCAGTTGCAAGTACTGGACATCGTAGGTTGAGATACGGGACTTATAGCCAAGCTGTCCAGATAACCAAGTCAAGAAGTTGCGAACGTGCCTGAGGATGTGATATTGCGATCTCAGTGAGAGGATTTTGTTACTGACCTTATTTTTGTTGGTTGTCAGATATTTCTTGAATTGTTCAGCCTGCTTATGATTGAACGTGCTGTAGTCTGAATCCTTGATAAAATCTTCATATTTCCACAGAGCTTTTTCTACCGCCGTGATCGACTTCTCTGAAAATCCCTCAGCCTCTTGTAGCCAGTTGAGATACTTGCGTTTGATGCGTTCGTTTTTGTCTTTGGTTTTTGACATAATGCCTTTCTATTTCGAGAGTAATTCGAGTGTGATAATTACTGCCAAAATTACTAGATGCCAGGGAAACTCTTTCTTGGCAGTTGCCAGATAGGTTATTCCAACCCAGAGTATTACTGCTAAAAACGATAATTGAGCGTGATTCAACATAGTTATCCTTTCATTTCTGCGTTATTACTAAGTGAGTGATTACGAGAGTGTTCAAGTACTGAGATAATGACCTTTGCAACATCGGGTTTGTTTGGCTCGGATTTGAATGTGTGGATTACCACACCTGTCATCAACTCAAAGCCATCCTCTGGATAAAGGTTTTCCTGAGTGAATAAAATCAGGTGATAGGCTTGACCGATTTTCTGCAAGAAGTACCCACTCCAATCACCAGAGCTTGATGATGTTTCGTAGTACTCAGCCAACATCACACTCGGCTTGGTGAGGAGTTGCTGTTTGGGTTGATACCAGTCGCCAGGGACTTCGTACCGTTTATGCGTCAGGAGCATATTTTCCTTTCTGGTTGGTTGATATTCGGCTAGAAAACTTATTGACGGGGCAGTTGCACTGTGGACAGTGGGCGGTAAGTAAAATCGAGTCTTTGTGCTTGCCGATGGTGACATGACGATCAACCTCAATCACTAACTCTGGCGTGATGGCGACTCGACACCGTAGGCAGTAGAACTCACCCACTTGGAGCTTCACTTTGCGAGCGTCTTGCAGTTTGGAAAGATAGGACTTCACTGTCTGACCTAAAAACAAAGGTCTGTGAGCGTTTGGGCTGAGGGGTTCTAAACCATTACTTGCCCATGATCGTACTGTTTGAACATGAACACCAAGCAAGTTAGCCAACTCCATAGATGAGTAAGACTTCTTAGTTTTGATTCGTCTGAGTTGATGTGTTCGTTTCATATTTTTGACTTATATTTTTTGTGTCTGGCAGGTAGACACTGCGGTACAGGTTTGCGAGGTTATTCGCCAGCTCGTAGGCAGTCTGCTCATCTAGATTGATGCCGTACTCTTGGAAGTAGATTTGCTGGAACTTTGTCACTGAGGCACGACTCAACATGACTTTTACTTCCAACCGCTGTACAGGCGGTTCTTGATGGATTTCAAACTGGTAAATAAGGTTTGAGGGGAGATTTGGAGCTGGTTTTTCCAGTAGCGATCAATAGTCTCTAGCAGAGCATCGCTTTTTTTGAAGTAAAAAAGAGCTTTCCCGCTTTCAGGTTTTTCTATTTCTTCTAAAATGAAGTTTTGTGAAACCAATACGGCTGACAGGTTCAGATCGTAAGTAGTGAAGTAATTGTGTGCGTCTTTCATGCTTATCCTCATTGCTAATTTTTATGTTCGCAAGAGGATTGTCACCTAGGTTTTTGATCCAAAACGCTAAATGCACGCAAACGCAGAAAGTACTAAAAAACACAACTGATGGACGTTGCTAAATGCAAGTAATTGCACAAACTGAGGATTGACGAGGTTTGGCTAATTAGCCTTTGAAGCTAGAATCTTCTGTTTTTCTGAGTCTGGGAGTCTGTTCCAGCTCTCTTGCGACAAAGCGGGTTTGAACTCGACCACTAAGCCGTCGTCTTTGTGGTGTCGGTGTGCGAGTAAGTATGGTAGTAAGAGTGAGCAGAGTTCACTCAGTGGTCGCTTGTCTTGACTGAGATCAATTTCTGCAAGGTCATTTAGCTTGTTTTTTCGTGGGTCAATGTAGTTCGCCTCAAGCACGCTTTGTTTGTAAATTACAGAGGTAGTTTCCTTATCGTTCTCATGCAAATTGAGCAGGGTTCTCAACAATCTAGACATGGCAGTGCTTCTTTTCTTCTTGGCTTTGAACGCTGGATACGAACCACCAAGAGCTGTGCCAACTAGCACAATTTTGTCACCCACAAGCTTCAATTCAATGGCATAAATGCTTGAGTTTGTCTGAGCCTCACCTGCAAACGGCGGTATGGAATCTGCAATCGCACTCAAAGCTGAGTTTGTATCGATGCTCAAACCCATTTCTTGCACTACTAGATAATGAGCCAAGTTGATGTCATATCCCTGATTGTGATTATCGTGAATGGTGCTGAGGTAGAGAATCAAAGGCTGACTGATAAGGTATTTCTGACAGAGTACTTTTCTTGCTTCGGGTGAGTTTTCATGGCTGAATATAAACAGACGTTGCTTGCCGTTTACCGTTCCCTGACCAAGTAATACCCTATCGTCAGTGGATTCAACATTACCCTGCAAGGAGAAAGATTGTTGCAACCATTCAAAGAACTTCGTGGCTGAAAAACGATAGATCAATAGATCATCTTTGCTCAGTGTCTCTAAACCAGAATCTCCGTCCACATCACAGCCAATAAAATACTTGCCATTGAAAGCCACCACCTCATGAACAGCACCGCACTGCGAGCATTGATAACCAGTGGCATAATCTTGGGTAAACCAGCCAAGATTGAGTAAGATGTTACCAACCTGCCTAAATTGTTGGTCTAAATCTTTAGCACTTATTTGAAAGTCCTTGATGTTGATACCTGCATCTAGTAGCTTATTCAGCGTCTGTGAGTGGCTCATTGATGATTTTCCAGTCCTGTAGGCACTTCTTGGCGAGTTGGTGAGGATTTGTTTCATTGAGCTTTATTTTGTCTGGTGCGGTCAAGAGTGTGGTGACCCGATTGCTTCGTCCAAACTGTTTGAAACGCAATTTGATGGTAGCTTGGGCAACCACATAGTGTTGTAGACTATCACCTCGTAAATTGCGATATTTTAACTCCTCTAAGATTTGTTCCATGCCGTTACCCTCATCAACATGGGTGATAAACCGTTTCTTGCGGTTGTACTTGTAGTCAAGGCGAATCTGAGTTACGCATATAGAATCAACTTGGTAGCTCGGGTCAAAAATGAAGCTAAATCCATCAGTAAGCAACACATCGAGGTTGAGTGTGTCTTGGTTGTTTGGTACTGGCTGAGAGTCGTCTAGCACAGCACGATTGAAAAGGTTGAACAGAGTTTGTAATTTTTTGCTTCTCATTCGGGTTGCTATTTCTAGCTGTTTCATTTCTGGATAGTAGACAAAAACCAACTCAAAGCTAGGATGCACTACTGTAGGATTGAGCTTCCCGTTCTGATAAAGATTCAATGATTTGGGATGATCTTCTGGATAGGCAAAAAAGCAAACTCTATCTTTGAATTGATAGCTATCTATCTGGCAGTTCGCTCCTTTTGCTTCCTCTTTCTGCAAGAAAGCAGTCAACTCAAGTTTGAACTCAGGGAGCTTGGCTAATACTTGGTCAGCCTCAACGCTTTTTGTCACCCTGCGAACGTGGAAGTTTTCAGTCGCTGTGATTTGCTTCAACTTGAGAGCTGGTTCAATCAAATCTGGTTTGTATAGTAAGCAATATAGCACCCGATTGATGTTACTTGTCAGCTCCGAGAGGGCTTGCTTGAAAGTAGCTTCCTCCGATAGCTCCATAATGGCAATCACACCGCCGTCTGATGACAAATCTCTCACTACCATAAGATCATTGACCACAATATCGCCGTCCGCATCGGTCAAACTGACTAAATAGTCAGACATTGCTTGAGCTTTGTCAGCCTTACTATCTGGAGTACTTATTTCAGTTAGATTCTTGGAAAGTAAATACTGGTTGAAAAGATTGAGATCAACGTGTTTCAAAAAATCTTGATGGAAAAAACTTTGTTTCATACTTATATTTGATAATTCTTGAGAAAAACTATATCACCCTTGTAAACAAATGTGAATGAGTGATACTATCAATATAGTGCAAACACAGACGCTCCTCACCATTGAAGAAGTCGCCCAAGCTCTCAAAGTGAGCAAGATGACCATTTACCGCTATATCAAAACGAAAAAACTGCCCGCCTACAAATTGGAGCAAGAACTGCGAGTCAAGGAAGATGATTTGCAAAACTTTTTAGATAAACGAAAATTGGAAACATAGTTTTTTCAAAAACGAGTCTTTGATATGAGTAACACAAAAAAATTATCTAAAATGAGTGCACCTAGTCTGTTTGAAGACCAGAATAAAAGATCAACTGTTGGTGATTTTAAGTTTATTGATTTATTTGCTGGGATTGGAGGCACTAGAATTGCATTTGAAAATGCTGGGGGAGAATGTGTTTTTTCTTCAGAGTGGGACAAGCATAGTCAAAAAACCTATGAGGCTAATTTTGGAGAGATTCCACATGGTGATATAACAAAGATAGATGAGAAAGAAATTCCAGATTTTGATGTATTAGTAGGCGGATTCCCCTGTCAACCATTCAGTTCTATTGGCAAGAGACAAGGGTTTCTACATGCTACTCAGGGTACTCTATTTTATGACGTACTGAGAATTATCGAGAATAAAAAAAACAAAGCATTTTTATTAGAAAATGTGCCAGGTTTAGTCAGTCACGATAGTGGAAGAACATTTCAAGTTATTTTAGACTCCTTAGATGAAGCTGGGTATAAAGTTTTTACTAAAGTTTTAGATGCTTCTGATTTTGGAGTGCCACAATTTAGAAAGCGGATTTACATTGTTGGATTTAGAAAAGACCTTCTCAAGGAGAGAAGTTTCACTTTCCCTACAGGTGGCGTGGAAAAATCATACATAAATGATTTTCTTGAGCAAGACGTTTCTGGATATTCCATATCGAAGCACTTGCAAGAAAGCTACCTGTTCAAAAAAGATGATGGTAGACCAAAGATCATTGATAAAAGTTCAAGGATACAAGTAAAAACTCTTGTTTCGACTTACCACAAGATACAAAGACTTACTGGAACATTTGTCAAAGATGGAGAAACTGGGCTGAGACTTCTCACTGTAAATGAATGTAAGGCTATTATGGGATTTCCTAAGGATTTCAAAGTGCCTGTTTCTAGGACACAAATGTACAGGCAATTTGGGAACTCTGTTGCAGTCCCTGTGGTTGAAGCAGTTGCAAAACAAATCGCATCTTTACTCAAAGTGTTAAAATAAAAAAGGAAGAAGTAATATGTCAAAAAGCGACGATATAAAAAAAGAAAAGCTCAGCCAAAGTGGATTGATAATGGAGTATTTTGAAGGACATCCCAAGAGAGATATTAGTCATCCTGAAATTGTTGACTGGGCTACAGGTGAATGGCTAGAAAGAACTGGTGAGATATTTCGAGACCCTGATAGAGCAATCAGAAAGTTGCACCAAAATGGATACCTCATCAAAGTGAACAAGGGCATTTATAGATATGACCCTAGTATGATTCAAATCAGAGAGCTTGAAGACTTTACTCCAGCATTGAGAAAGCAAATTTTTGAGAGAGATGACTACAAGTGTGTAATATGTGGCAGAGGTAGAAATGAAGGAGTTGAAATTCATGCTGACCACATTAAACCCAAAGACTTGGGTGGTGGAGCAACACTACAAAACGGACAAACGCTTTGTAGTCAACATAATTTTTTGAAGAAAAACTTCAAGCAAACTGAAACAGGCAAGAAGATGTATATTCGGCTATATGAAATAGCTAAACAATCGGGTGATGAAAACCTCCTGCGGTTTTGTACTGAAATTCTTGAGGTCTATGAAAAGAATGATATGAATGGGCATATTGTTTGGGAAAAGTAAATTCTGTATCTTACTTGGCTCGGGTTTAGTTTAGTATGAGATGTTCATATTATTTTGATCTTCAATATAGTATGAAAAAAGATTGCTAACAAGCTCCCGTACTCTACCCACGTATTGATATATCAATTAAAATATTTACTTTCCATATAATACTTTCTTACACTTTCCTAATATAGCTCCAGTAACTCTTGGCATTCTTCTTCTCAATAACCTATATAAACTTGATTTATCAACTACGTTTCCTATTCTGTCCATCAAAGGCCGGTCCTTATTTCCCCATTTCTCTTTTATCAAACGATATGAGTCAATTTGAGTAGTCCATGTTGGACGCGCCATGATCGAATCTTCTAACTCTTTCATTCTTGGTATGTCTTTTTCTCTTATTCCCCCAAGATAATATAATGCCAGTAGAGTTTCTCTACATACCGTTGGAAATCTTTCACCCATCTGTTCTACATAAAACGTCTTGAAGATTTGTGGATCAATACGTATATTTTGTTGCCTACTAAGACCAGCTATTACTGAGCTTGGTAGTTCTGTTTCTGGGTCAATTTCATCAATAGATAAGTAGGTAGTAAGTACACCACCGCCAATTGGCAGAGGGGTTGTCATTTTCCTTAACTCGTCAAAAGCTTCTTTTTTTGAATTAACCACTAGCAGGTCTATATCTGCCCAAATTCCTCCTGGCTTATATAATCCCTCAGATATCCACCGCCTACAGGCGGTGAGCGCTCATTAACGTTCAACGAGTATAGTAAAATAAAATAGCTCCGCCTGAAAGGCGAGTTCCAGGAGGAGCTATGAAAAAGTATAACCGATTATCGCACAGTATCTGGCACTGTACATATCACATAGTATTTTGTCCCAAATATAGGTATAAAGTACTAGAAGGAAAGTCAGAAGTATTTGTAAGAAACCAGCTGTACCGATTGTGTGGTCAAAAGAACAAGGTTGAGATCGAAGAAATTAACATTCAACCCGACCATGTTCACTTAATCATCAGTATTCCACCCAAGTACTCCGTCAGTGAGGTAATGGGATATCTGAAAGGGAAAGTAGCAATCAAGTTGTTTGGGAGCAGGAAAGATCTCACCAAACAATACTGGGGAAAACACTTATGGAGCAGAGGGTATTGTGTGAGTACTGTAGGACTGGACGAAGATAAAATAAAAAAGTATGTAAAGTGGCAGCAACAAAAAGAGCAAAAGGGCTAAGTCACGAACAACATACACTGTAACAAGTAGCGCCTTTGAGGCGGAAGGCATACCACCACCTCTGGTGGTGGTAGTTGATTTCACCTGAAATTGGGGCAATGTCGAGTAATCCTCGTCTACTATTGCTGCCTATCACCCACCACCCTGAATTACCTAGATGACTCTTTATAATTTTTTGTGTTTCATGAAACTTGCGTTTGTACTCATCTAAAATTTGTTGTTCGTAATTGTGCTCATCTTCGTGCATTTTTCTCCTTATTCAAATTTATAAAATTATGTTAATAAGCTCACTAAGCTAAACACTGCACTTCACTTTGGTTAAGTCCGATCTATAATTACTACCAAGTATTGTTATAACACGCAAACAAGGTGTTAACACACTCGTGTACGCTACCCCAAATTCAAGACGCTCTTCCCTTTGTCTAAACAACCAGTTCTATTTTTTTTAAACTGCATTATAATAATCATATGAAAGCACCTCTCAGCCCTTTTTACAAAACTGGAAATATGGTTTTTATATCTGGTCAAGTGGGATCAGACTCAAAAACCAAGGTAATTCCTGAGGACTTTCAATCTCAGACTGAAAATATTTTCCAAAATTTAAGAAATGTCTTAGAACTTGCTGGCTTAACTGAAGTTAATGTTGTTAAGACAACGGTGTTTATGACTGATTTATCGCTATTTCCTCAGATGAATGAGCTTTATGCGGATTTTTTTGGCAAACATCTGCCAGCAAGAACTACTATTGGAGTAGCTGCTCTCCCAGAATTTCCGGGTGATCCCAAAGTATTGATTGAAATTGAAGCGATAGCAGAGATTTCTGAATGAGCTTCCATGCATATAAATAAAGGTTTTTGAGGATTTTTGCTCAAAAACAATATGCTTTGATTTATCAACCCAAAATTAGTTTCTTTTTCCGGTCAAACCTATTAAATGCGCCCATTTTCAAGTATAATACTACTATGTACAACTGGAACACTGACACTACTCGACTTAAGAAAAATTCTGCTAAGTATGATCAATTTGTATTGGAGCAGCAAATCAATTTTGGTCTCAACAACACAAAGCTTTCATTAGAAAAATTAAAAGCTAATTGGGATAAACTTGACATTGATGCAGCCAAGCGGAACTACTTAAAGAGCATTGTATGGTCACAATCCTAACTGAGCAGCAACAATTAGTGCTCAAATTAATCTCAGAAACGAGTCTAGCAGAGCACTTTTATTTTAGTGGTGGCACAGCCCTTTCACACTATTACTTGCAACATCGTTATTCAGAAGATCTTGATTTTTTCTGTCACGAAGAATTTGATGCGCAAGACATTACAGTCATAATTAAAAGCCTACAAAAGAAGTTAGAATTTATTTCATTTGACTACCAAAATAGCTTTAACCGAAATTTATACTTTATTCGTTTCAAGGATGAGTCTGTTCTCAAACTAGAGTTCACCTATTATCCTTTTGAACAAATTGAGCATCCAGAGAAAAAAGATGGTCTCCTTGTTGACAGTGTTATTGATATTGCCACCAACAAATTGTTTACTATTGTTCAAAAACCAAGAGGCCGAGATTATTTTGATCTGTACACAATCATTCGAAAGTATGGTTTTGGAACTGAGGAGCTGCGAATGAAAGCAAAATTGAAGTTTGATTGGCATGTTGACCCACTCCAGTTAGCTAGCAGATTATTTGAAGCAGATGCTCACCTCGACGATCCAATTATCATTGGTTCTCTTGATAGGAAAAGCTTAAGTGATTTTTTTCATATTGAAGCTGAAAAGTTGAAGGGTGAGATAGTAGAGTAACGAGTGAGTAGGATTCTAACACTCTCCCGTATTTGACCACATGAAGGAACAGTGATGCCTAGTCCAAATCAGTATGCACACAAATATGGCTGAAAAAGTGTCGCGTATATCACTCAACTAACTGTGTAGTAGATTGGGTGCTGGACAGAGGAATGCTAATCACAAAGGTGGAGCCTTTGCCTTCGGTGCTCTGAAAGGCAATCTTACCACTCCAAGCATCAACGTATGATTTGACAATATACATGCCAAGGCCTGTGCCTGTAGTATCATTGCGAGTTGCATTTTTAGCACGGTGGAATTTATCAAACATTCGTTTTTGATCCTCCAGCGGGATACCAATCCCCGTATCACTGAAACTAATCGCAATAAACTCATCCTGCATCATAGTAGTGACATCGACCTTGCCTCCGGGAACATTGTACTTGATCGCATTTGAGAGTAAGTTCAAGATTACTTCCTCCAAACGTTTTGAATCAATAAATATTTCCTTGTCACACCCATCTTTCAACAGTAGATTAACCGTGACGTTGAGCTGTTGGGCTAAAGGCTCTAGTTCTGAGTATGCGTCACGGATGACCTCACAAACATGGGTAGAATGAGGATTATCCTGTACTCTCCCCTGATCAATCCGTGAGACATTAAGTAAATCATTCACTAAAGCAATCAAGCGCAAGTTGCTCGCATGAACATGTTTGAGCTTTGATCTGGTAGCAGCATCGAGCAAAGTATTCCGCAGGAGCATCTCAGCATGCCAGCGCACAATTCCGAGCGGAGTGCGTAGTTGGTGGGCAGTGATGGAGATGAAGTCGTCTTTAGCACGCTCAAGCTCCCGTTCACGACTCGCATCGCGCACCACGACAATGCAGCCGATGATCTTGCCATTTTCACTCACAATAGGAGCCGCACTATCAGAAACTGACAGTTCCGTTTTGTCTTTTCTAACAAGCAAGGTGTGGTTGGTCAGAGCTCGAATTTTACCACTACTCATCACATCCTGGACAAAGTTAGGATAGGGTGCGTCTGGATCGTGCTCCGTTTTAAAACTGAAGATTTGGTTATATGGTCTTCCTTCAGCTTCGGCAAAGGAATAACCTGATAGTTGTTCTGCTATGGGATTCATCAACATAATTCTCAAATCTAGGTCTACTGCAAATACCCCATCTCCGATCGACAGTAAAATAGCCTCAGCTTTTGCTTTTTCTTGTTCGGTCTGAACTTTGGAGTGGATCAACTCCAGCTCGTGCTGCTTTTGTTCCTCGATTAATTGGGTAAGCGACTCCGCAAGATAGATCACTTCATCCGCTGAAGTAAGCCACTCTTTTTTTTCAGCTGAGCTCGGTTTGAGCACTGAAGTCGCTGCTCGAAGCGCTTCAAGAATTGCTTTCTGACGTTGTGTTTCCTCTCCTAGTTTTCTATTTGCGTCAAGTAATTCTTGGGATGAGAGCTCAAGAGAGCGAATCGTCAATTCACGGTCTTGATCAAAGCCGTCGTAGGTATCAGTAATGATCTGTAAAAGGGGTGCTATCTCACTAGGGATATTGGTGTTTCTCCCATAGACCTTTTTCAGCTGTCGTTGTAATAATTTATTCATGCAAGGCGGAAGTTTTTATTGTTCTGTGAGTGTAGTAATGGTCATCGTTTGATTATGCAGATCGCACTGTTTTTCTGTAGGAGCAACAGGACAAATCTCTCCATACGAATAAAAACCTGTAATTACGGTCTGTTCTCCTAAAATACTCGCTACGCCCTCTACTTCTTCCTCAACCCGCTGCTTAAGCACCAGTTTGCGTCCAACACAGCTAATGAGTAGTGCTAGCTCTGAGCGTGTACCCTGAAGCGACTGAGTACTCATGCTTGCTGCTCCTTGCGCACCATCTACTAACCGTTCAAAGTTGGCTTTCATCAAGCGTGCATATGATCCTTCTGGAATGTCTCCAGCAAAGGTCATACTTCCCTCCTCATCATTTACTGCCAGGATAGTGCGAACAATTCCTACTTCGCGATCACCAATTCTCAAGCTGAGAGGAAAGAGCAATCCCGATGCAGGCAAATTCTTCGCCTGCTCGCCCAAGTATTTTTTATACAAATCCAAAGCTAACTGGCCATCGAGTTCATAGAGAACATTTGCTTTAGATTTTGTTACCAGTCGTTCTGGACCAAACGGATCCCAGCCTCCCATCGAACCATATCCAACCTTAATGTTATTGCCATACAACCCGATTGCAATCACCACATTTTGTTGCGGAGCATAGTTCAAACCTACGAGTGTTTCTTGAAATCTATCCTGATCACCAGCTAATCCGCCAGTCACCGAAACCTCAGGAGGAAGTTTTTCTGCTAATCCATTTACCAGCATTGTGCCATTCATATGCAGACCATCAGAAAACACAAGAACATGAATGAGACCTTCTTTCGGCAAGGCTTCACCAAGTTGATGGCCAACTGAGAGACTTTCGTCCATATTCCAAATCTTGGCTTGCACTGCTTGGATTTGTGTTTTCTCAAATGCTATGGCGGTAACAACCAATGACTCATCGAGTACCTGGGTCCCAATGATCTCACCAGCAGTTGAGACACTCACTACTTGTGCGTGAGGATACCAGTTTTTTACTGCGTTGTATTGCTCTTGGTCTTTAAGAGCACTTACCCCGCCAAATAAAAAAACCAGCTGCGCTTGTTCTGCTAACTGGTCTCCCATGACATCTTGCCAGCCATTTGCTGCTGTCCACTTTTTTTGCTGAATCTTCATAGAGTGCCTCCGCGCTAAGTAGTAATCGGCAGGACTTCTTTAACTTTTGCCACAACTTCATCTAAGCTCGTATTTGACTTAATAATAAAACCAGCCACTTTTTCTGGAAAAGCAGCTTCGGTGAAGTTCGTGAGAATCAGTGCAGGAATATGTTCTTTATGGAGTGTGTTACGCAGGTGGTATAAAAAGGTCACGCCATCTATTTTTGGCATGAGCATGTCGAGAAGAACAAGTTGTATATCATTGTTCTGTGCTAGATCAAGCGCTTGCTGACCATCAGCTGCCTGCAGGACTGTAAATCCTTCTAATTCAAGTACCTCAGTGAGTATTTGGCGGTAATCCTGCTCATCTTCGACAACAAGTATAGTCACTCCCTTGATGGGCTTCTCAAGCTGTATTTTCATGGGTGAAGACGACTGGTCCGCAGAAGCGGTGGATGAATTATTCGGGCTCTGGTGGAGTGTGGGCTGGTTGGTAGAAGAGCTAGGACCTGGTATGGCTGGATTTGGCTGCTGCTGGGTTGAACCTGCTATCGGGGAATTCTGTGTTGTTTGTGACGGTGATTTATCCATGTATATGGGTCATTTTGTTGCGAAACGATACAATTGTCAATATGCAGTCTTTTCCAAAGATAGTCTGAGCACTAATGCCGTAGTTATCAACTCACCCACAAAAATCGAGTCAAACAACATTATAGCACTTTCCCGTACCTGACCGACTCGATCCACCACTTGATTACACGCTTGTCACATAGGGCAAAATAATCTACGCTTAAAGCGTGTTTAGAATAACTACAAATCACCTCTATACTGTTGGGATAAGTCTTTTAGTTGCATTGTTTTTGGGCGGTCTTTTCTACATAGCTACGGCTCAACTCGCTTTGTACAATCGCCCCATCCCTTTAACTGATGACTCACTTGCCCCTCCTGTCTTTATTGCTAATTCGCAACCTAGTCAACAAGCTGTCGTCGAAACTAGCCTTATAGCTGAGAAAGTTGATCTTCAGAGAAAGCTAATTATTCCTGATTCACCCGCTGATATCGCTCGTGTAGAAGCAGTGGTAAGACAGGCTGGCGGCTCAGTGATCGAAAGCAGCTCGAGCGTGATTGTTGTCAAAATAGCTAAGGAGACAGAGTCCGAAGTCATGTCGCAACTTGAGTCTGAACAACTTGTTGAGTCTGTTGAGGTAGATTACCCTGTTTTTATTACTGCTGATCAGGTAGATTGGGGTATTTCTAAAATTGAGGTGCCACCAGTTTGGACGACAACTCAAGCCAGTGGTGTTAGAGTAGCAATAGTCGATACCGGCATTGATTACTCGCACCCAGATTTGCGTGGACGGTACGTGGGAGGGTATGATTTTGCAAATAATGACTCGGATCCTTTTGATGATCATGGGCATGGCACTCATGTAGCAGGTACTGTAGGAGCAGATGTAGATAATGGCGGTTGGCAAGGTGCTGCTCCTCAGGCATCGCTCGTAGCTGTTAAAGTATTGGGGGCTGATGGCACTGGTTATATTAGCGATATCATTGATGGAATAGATTGGGCAATGGCTGAAGATGTGCAGGTGATGAACTTTTCTCTAGGAACTACCTATGATAGCTCAGCACTTAAAACAAAACTTGCAGAAGCCCAAGCTCAGGGAATTTACCTGGTGGCAGCTGCTGGCAATACCAGTGGCGGTCCCTTACTGTATCCAGCTGCGTATAATTCTGTGATTGCCGTCTCTGCTACCGATAGTAATGACCAATTTGCTAGTTTTTCTAGCACTGGTGCAGAACTAGCTGCACCTGGTGTAGCAATTACCTCCTCAATTCCCGGTGGCTACGCGACTTGGTCAGGAACGTCAATGGCAGCTCCTCACGTAAGTGCTTCTGTTGCACTAATGATTGCTAATGAGCAAGAGAATATTCGTGAGCGCCTACAGCAAACCGCCCTTGATCTAGGCACTTCCGGTAAGGATATATACTTCGGTCATGGCAGAGTTGTTGCTAAGCCAGCAGTTTTAGGCGAAGATGTCCAAGCCCCTGTCATTACTTTTATTGAACCAAAAAACGACTCCGACGTAGGAACTAATATCAATATTGCTCTTGATATTCAAGATGAGTTTGTGGTTAAAGCGGCAACTGTGTCAGCTAACAACAACGAAATTACTACCTGGGAAACAGATCCGTATAATTTTGAATGGGATGCATCGTCATTCATCGATCAAGAAGTGACATTAGTAGCCAGCGCAGTTGATGATTCAGATAATGTCGGAGCGGTACAGATTAAACTGAAAGTAGTCAGCGAGCTAGAACCATCTCCTTCAATCACGCCTTCTCCGACAGCTAGCGCGACAATTCTGCCCGTTTCTCAAAATTCTGATCAGAGTACAGAAGTGCGCCAGGACAGTAGTTCTCCAGCACAGGAAATTAGGCAAGATACTTATTATGCTCCTCAAGAACTACCTTCAGTAACTAATGCCAATCAACGTAATCCTCAGCCTTCACAGTCTAACACTCAGTCGCAATCTACTGAGCAATCACAGGGCAGTGATCAACGCAGTGGTGCGCAAAGCAGAACTGAAAAACCAGAGGTCAGAGGTGTTTCAACTGAGAGTAAGACCTTCTGGTCAAGCTTGAGAAGTTGGTTGGGGTGGTAGCTGACTCTGCTGTTGTGTTGTTGGTGACGGAGACAACACTGCGACTTCAACTCCGTTTTCTGCTGTCTGAGGTTTTCTTTTCAAGTGAATATGCAACTGCATAATAATGCGTAAGCTAATCACACCAATGGCAAAAATAGTTAGAATAAGTCGTGGCGGCGGCAGAGAGTCTAGTGTGTTGAGCCATTCAAACCAAGTCTCATTTTGTATAAGATACGCTCTGACAACGAGTAACCCATAGGCAATGTACCCTGTTCTAAGTAACGGTCGAAAGTACTTTCCTGCCTTGTGAGTTCCATAATCTGTTGAGATAATTGCCATATAAGTCAGGATAAACATCGCTAGTATTCCAAGGATTGCATCAGGTCTGGCCATCCAACTAGGAAAGTTGTGGATATACGTGTCAGGAAATCTAATAAATATGGTTACTATGTGTACAAGAGCAAAATAGTAACCCAGAATTCCTATTTGCTTGCGATACTTGAGTTTTGAATCCAAAAAGTCAAAAAAGTAGCTAAGGCTGCTTAACACAAATGAACAGCCTATTAAGATCCCGGCAGTGAAAGCAGTGCCGTCACTGACTAAGGCTATATTCAATGAGCCTGTGTGGGCAAAACTATATATTAGACTGACAACTAACAACGCTGCAGCGAATAAAGTACTGCGCAGCCATAAGGATTGAGATGCCGTCATGTTGGTTGCTCTCTAGTTCTTAGCAGTATTTAGCGTCCACGTTGACCAGCTTGATCAGGCAAGCTCGGAGCGGCGTTAGACCCACCTTGCTCCTGGTTAGTTTCGGGCTGGCTGGGAATATTTTTAGGAATAAATTGTCGCGCTTCCTCTGGGGCTTTATCACGAGCTTGTTGCAGACTACCTTCAACTTGTTGTTGTGTTGCCTCTCTGTTTTCGGCACTAACTGCCTCTAGAGCTTTCTGAGAACCCTGCCCCGAAGCTTGGATTGCTCGCTGTATGGAAGTCTTGGCTTGCTCTGGTACTTTTTCTAGAACGCCCAGTAAGACTTCGGCTGATCTAGCAGTCGCTGTTGAAATGAGCTCACTCAGAGCCGAGTCAATCTCCTCTCCAGATTGCGCGGCTTCAGATAAGGTTTGCGCAGCCCCTTCTACCATGGAACTGTAACGATCAGCAGCTGTTTCTGCTGCGTCAGCGTCTTCTATTTCTGCCATCTCTTCAATTTCTGATAATTTCTCCTGGGAAATATCATACTGTTTGCGAGCTCTGGCTTCGGTTCCTTGAGTGAGAGCCAAGCTGATGTCCTCACTCCAAGTATCAATGAAATAAATAGGGCTATTCGGAGTCAGACCTGCTTCTCTTGTTTCAGTCTCCTGAGCCGAAACTGTAGGTGTCAAAACGAGCATAAAAATCGCCATGATCATTGGCAGTAAGAAGATAGTAGTTTTTTTATTCATATAAAACCCCTTTAGTTTTTATTTTTGGCGCTAATCACAACATTTACTTATCATAGTAGCACAAGTTATACTGCGTGTAACTATGCTGAATACTTCTCACCCTAACTCTTCAACTGCTGGCAACTCAAACCAGCCGGTGCAGATTAATGAGGATGACGAATCCGCAGTTCCATCCCCACAAACACTAACAAAAAAGCCTCTAAATGGTTTGTCAAATCTTTGGCAAAAGATTCGTCGGTGGCGACTTGTCATCATTGGTTTAGTACTGTTGTGTAGTAGTGTTGGGTTGGGATTATTTTGGCAACTTCAACCTACGAGTACAAGCGTGAATCTAGAGGATGCGTTGGTTGTTGGTGATACACAGAACGCGAGTTCATCCAATAATGGCGAGAGTGCTTTAGCGGAGTTACTGACTGCTAATCAAACGAGTGGTACGTATACAAACGAATACTGCAACTACTCATTTGATTATCCTGACAACTGGTTATTATTAAATGAATCTACTGAAAATGAGGTCAATAGCGTGTTACTAGCCAGCGAGCCAATTACTGCTCAAAATCAGCAATCCGTTTTTAGGGTGCAGGTTGCTTGTTCTCAGATTGATCCAAGTCAGTCACCCAGTGTCATCATTGATGCCTTGTTGGCTCGATACGAGCAGCAGAATGCTCAAGTCTCGGCTCGACAGACGGCTCATATCTCCAACAATGCTGCTTTTCATCATCAAATTACCTTAGACAGCGGTACAATCATAAAAGAGTATTATATTTTTGGACAACCTGGACGAGTTATCATTATGAGTTTTCAACCATATCAGCAAGCCCTAGATGAGCTGGTGCAACAAATTACCTCGACCATCCAAGTTGGTGAATAAAATTTAATAATTGTTTCTATCTCAACAAGTATGCTACACTGATTTTAGTTGCAGCATACGTCTAAAATGCCAACTGAAAGGAACTTCATGCAATCCAATCTACTTTTCTGGATAATTGCCATTGCTCTCGGAGTAGGAGCGTATTTTTGGTTGAATAGATCAGATGTTACTACTGAACAAGCAACTGAAGTTACCGAAGTTGAGGATATGTCCGCAACTGACGGTGTAACTGTGGAGTTGTCAGAACAGAGCGATCTCGGTCAATCTGGCGTCGCTACTTTAGAGAATAATGATGACGGCATGTTGGTAGTTACTCTCTCAATGACTGGTGGGGAGTTTCCTGAGCCACAACCAGCTCACATTCATCTTGGCGCCTGTCCTGATCCTGGTGCTGTTAGTTACCCTCTAGAAAATGTGGTTGACGGTTCGTCAGTGACTACCCTTGATGTAAGCTGGGAAGATTTGGAAACGGCTGGTGAGCCATTGGCCATCAACGTTCATAAATCTGCTGCAGAAGCGAGTGTCTACACCGCCTGTGGCGATTTACCAGTCTAAGCCGCGACCATTGTTAGACTGAGTGAGTAGTAAATATAAAGGTGCACTATGGCTAAACAGTCCTATCCTATTCCAGAAAGCAATCCTAATGCTCATATGAGCGCCACCTTTTTGTTGCTGTGGTTGGTTAACGTGCTAATTATTTGGCTTGCTAATACGGTGTTTCCTGATAACTTTGTTCTCGGTACGATGAGTTTGTCTTCTGGTACGGCGCTTCTTCTCAGCTCGGGAGTATTAGCGTGGATTGTGACGTTGCTTATTCCTGTATTTACTGAGATTGAGATTCGCAAGCAAATGGTATTAACTCCGCAACACTGGGTGGCAGGTTATTTAATTATCAATACAGTGGCGCTGTGGTCAGTTGCGCGCTTTGCAGATGTGCTTGGTTTTGGCATTTCTTCATGGGCATATGTGCTTGGATTAGCAGTGGTTTTAAACCTAATTCAAGGAATGGTGATGATGGGTTACGGCGAGGTTCAGAAGAAGTTTGGTGCAGTCTGACTGAATGTATCGAAACAATTCTAAAATAAGCCAATTTGTAATTTCAATTTTTCTATAAGTTTTTCTACAAAGATGGTGATTTTCCAGAGCCATTGATGCCATTGTAGCTTTACTCTGCCCGAGAATAGTAGTACATTACCCTAAATCAACCATGCCGCAGATTCCTGAGAATTTCCGTGACTCCAACTATGAGCTTGTTCCTTACGATGGCTCAGCTGTTTCATGGCGTGTTTCACTCTATGGTGTTTGTATTATTGATGAACAGCTGTTGCTTATTAAGCACAAGGATGAAAAATTTTATGATGTTCCCGGTGGTGGTATTGAAATGGATGAAACGTTAGAGCAGGCCTTGGAGCGAGAAAGCATTGAAGAAGCTGGTTGGTCGCTCAAAACTATTCGACCGATATTGGTTAAAACCGATTGGTTTTATCATACTGAAGAAGCGCGCTTTTATAAGAGTTTGCAAATATATTTTGAGGCAACGGGAAAGCAAAAACTTGCAGCCCCTACTGATCAGCGAATCCGTTTTGTTGAGCTCGTACCTTTGAAAAGGTTGGCTGAGTATGAGCTTTACCCTAACCTGCGAGAAGCCGTTGAGTTGCTTGACCGCTAAACAATTTTTTCAGTACTTATTATTTGTTGCATGCTGCAAAAAACAGTTCAATTGATATATCGAGCTGTGAAAAAAACTGGTATACATATGGTATGAACAATCCAGAAAACACGTCATTTGATCACAACGCAGACCAGCAAGAATCTGATGAGCATGACTCTTCCAAAAAGCCAACCAACATCTGGGTGTTGGTGGTGTTGGCAATACTTTTTATGCTCATAGCATTGCTGGGCGTGTTTTTGATACAAGAATATGCAATCTTGGGGGAAGAATTCCAGCTTGATTTATTAAGAATTTAGGACTTACTCAGTTTGAAATCTGATTTCAATTTCCAGAGCGTCGTCATGTTCGGGTAAGTCAGAAGGATTGGCTTTTTGCAGAATTAGAAAACCGCGTTCACCGTAATCAGGCGTTTCAAATTCTAGTGTTGCTGAGAATGGCACAAACTCTTCAGTCATCCAATCCCCATCTGCAGTGGCATAGCCTTCCGCAATAATCAGACCATCCCAGTTAGTCAAAACTACGGGAAACGTTGCCTCGAAGTACCAACTGCCCCGAGCTTCCCCTGTGATCGTCATAGGAGAGTTAACAGTGGCAAGTGGTTGAGGTTCACTGAGAATTATTTCAGTGCTGTCAGGAATAGGTGTTTCAGTGGGAGGAGTTTCTGTAGGAATGGCGGTTGGCGAAGGAGTAATTGTAGGATCATCAGCGGATTCATTACTTGCGCTTTGCATCCACATACCTATTCCCACTAGTATTATGAGTGCCATGACAATCAGCGACGTTGTATTTTTCATATACAGTCTAGTATACCACTGTTCGTACTTTGTGTTACAAAAGTAGAGACTGTTTGCAAGAGATTCGCACCTTCTTTAGGTGTTATTTGGCAACAAACCAAAAAAACTGTCGGCCAAGGTATCAATGATGCCGAACGACATGCTGTTTACACATTCCCCAAAACACTGCATTGTTTCTAAGATTCTTGAAATGATGTCTTCAGCAGTATAGTTCCCGAGCTCATTGAGTGGAATACCTGCCCTATTTGCAATAGCTGATCGGCTGCCACTGAGTGTCAACTGGTCTCCCGAATGACTGAAATTGATGTTTGCTCCGGCACCAGTCATGCCACCTAAACCCATGCCATTTCCAGCCATAGAACCGCCCATAGAACCGAGACCGTGCATGCAGAATACCCCACAGGAACCAATGACTGAAGCAAGTCCACTAAAAACCTGGCTGGTGAGGACTGCTCCTTGTTCAAAGGTTTCTTGGGTAATACCAGAAAGATTTTGTACTGTTTCTGTGGCAGATTCTTGCAATTGGTCGAAGAACACTGATTCCGTCTCCCCCATTGCTTGTTCATGTTGCAGTGCTTCAGCAAATGTGTTGTCAAAATCATCAAAGGACTGATCAATGGTTTCTATTTTGTCGTTTTTCTCAAGATCGAGTATTGCATCTTCACTATCCTGAGTTGTGGTATGTCTGCCGGATTCTGATGTCATGATATGATCAGTTTCTGAATTATCGAAATAACTGAGAAATAGGCGTGTCGGCATTAGAGCTCGTAAACACTTTTTCAAATTGCTTCACACTGGCTTCTTCTCCTACAACCTCACTGGCGAATGCAAGAGTGCCTGCTATCATTGCGGGATTGAGCTCGGCTTTACTTTCAAGAAATTGACGCAAAGTAAAAATTGCTGTATTTCCATCTACCTGAGTACCGGGTAGGAACAAGCCGTGAACTCCGAGTTCTTTATTTCTGTTTGTAGTACGTGCAATCGCAACACCACTGGCGATGCCTGACCCGCGCGCTGCGCTCAGTATTTGCTGATTATTTGTTAGTCCATGTAAATGACCCGCTTGAACTAGAGTAGGCTCCTTCCCTTGCGTGCTTGTGATTGCATTTTGGGTACTTGAGCGATTTTTTAAATAATCAAAAGCCAGTGCCACTGGTGCGATGTGGGCGGCCTCAATTGAGCCCGATAGTTGTTCTGGATTTGTTGGGCACGCTGCATCCTTCATGCCTTGGTCAAAGCCAAAAATCATGTGCGGAGCGGCGAGAGCTGCAGCTGCTAAGATTTCTGCTGATTTTGCCTGAGCTCCATTTTTCTCATATCTCGTTTCCGGAGTTAGTGCGCTGATGGGAATAGGTATGACCCAGTAGTCTAAGTACGTTTGCTTGCTCTGATTAGTAGCTTTTTGAAAAAAAACTGGAAATGTGGTTTCTGGCGTATTCTTTTTTGTAAGTAAGCCAAAGTAGGATTGGTTGATACGAATAGCTTTTGGTATTTCGTCTTGTGAACTTCTAAACAAGTACGATTCCCCAAAGGCATGTTTCCTCAAATTCCTGAGTGGATCTTGAGTTGCCCCCTCTCTAATTGGTTTTATGAGCAACTCTGCCAGTGTCTCAAGGTCACTAAAGCTGACTTGATTAAATTGTGTATCCGATGTTGTTTCTCGAAACTTAGCCCCCAAGTCTTGGGAGTTCTCTACATATTTTCTGTCTGGAGTGAATGACACATGATCCTTGCTATTGCAAAATAAAGCAACCTAGATGCATTATTATAACAAGGTTTTATAATTACGCAACTATGTTGCATAAAAAGACTAGTATACTATCAATACTGTATGAATGAAGTTTTTAAACCAACAGAAGTATATGTAGCCGGTTCACTTTTTAAGGGAGAAGAATTTGAGATTCCCTTGTATGAGTTGAGTGGTAGCGGTCTAGTATGGTATCTTGATCAATGTGAAAAGCTATCACGGGCTGCTTTAAATACGGGAATAGTTGAGGGTTTGTTTATAGATTCTTTCTATTCCCCTGTAGAAGCAGTGGTAACAGTTGCGATAACAGATGATGTGGAGTTTAGTATTGAGATGAAAAGCATTGTTTGTTTGCTATGGTTGACTGACAATGAGATTCATGTTTCCGCTCCTCAGTACGAGTATCTCAACACGCTTTCTGATCATTTTTTAACGTATCAAAAGACGGCGCTACAAATCAAGGACGAGTCTGGTGATCACGCCATTCTCACTGCATTTCTATACACGCCAGAAAAATCGGATGATTTCGAACCTCAGCCTATCAGAACTTTGAGTCAGATATAATCTACTCTTCTGTTGCTTTCTCGTCCGTCACCTTTTTAGCCTTGTTTGTCACAGAGCTAGCAATCTGCTTGCCCTTGGTGATTGCGTCTTTTTTGACTTTTTCAGGATTTTTTTCGAGATCAGTCTTTA
This sequence comes from Patescibacteria group bacterium, assembly GCA_040879165.1. Classification (GTDB taxonomy): domain Bacteria; phylum Patescibacteriota; class Microgenomatia; order UBA1400; family PJMF01; genus JBBDKV01. The sequence continues at coordinate 15,685 of JBBDKV010000017.1, read as the reverse complement.
GCTTTTGAGCAGCTTTTTTGGTGTCCTCGAGTTTTTTCTTGGCGATATCACGATTTTCTTTCTTGGAAAGAAAGACCGCTGCTGCACCCATTGCTAATCCTGTTATAAACGTCATCATTGCGTTACCTTGCTTTACCATTCTACCTCCTTATGTAACTGTAAGTACTTTAAGAGTGTTGGTCATTCCTGGTTCTTTCCAGAATGTTCCGTGAACAACCAGTATTACCTCACCCTCTTTAGCTATAGCATATTCTTTGACAAAATGCAAAATGTCTTCCGATTGAATGAGTTCATTATCGCTCATATTTATCACGTATGGAATCAAGCCATACACTAAACTGAGCCGATTATACGTCGTTTTAGAATCAGTGAAGGTGTGGATCATGGGCATATGGCGAAATCTTGAGAGAAAGCGCGCTGTTTTTCCGCTGTGTGTTAGGCAGACAATGGCTGAAATATGAAATGGATTATTTGGATCTTCAGATCCCTCAAGCAGACAGTTGGCGGCGTGGGTAATTGCTGTTGTAGCATCTAGTCCTGGCCGATCAATACCGTATGGCTGAGCATATTTTTCAGTGTAGCTGACAATCTTGGCTTGTGTCTTAACGGCTCTAACCGGATGTTTGCCTATTGTTGTTTCATCAGATAACATGACGGCGTCAGTACCGTCATAGACGGCGTTGGCAACATCACTCACCTCTGCTCTGGATGGTTGTGGCGAGTCAACCATGCTCATCAGCATTTGTGTTGCAGTGATAACTGGCTTCGCCATTGAACGCGATTTGTGAATAATCACTTTTTGCCAATGGCCGAGTTCTTCAAATGGAACTTCCACAGCCAGATCTCCACGGGCGACCATCACGGCGTCAGCAGTAGCAATAATCTCATCTAGGTTGTCTAAGGCTGCCTGGTTTTCAATTTTTGCAATAATTTGAGCGTTAAGATTACGTTGTTTGAGCTCATCGCGCAGAATTTGTACATCTTGAGCAGTTCGAACGAATGATAGGGCGACAAAATCAACAAGCTCATTGTCAGCTGCATCGAGATGTGTGTAATCTTGTTGTACTAGAGATGGTAGGTTGATGTTCACTCCAGGAGTATTGAGGGTTTTTCTTTTTTTGACTGTAATAGCCTCCACTGCTTGTGTTGTTATCTGATCACCTTCGATGCCAGTGACACGAAATGATCCTAATCCGTCCTCAATCAAAATAATGTTATCAGTTGCTAGCGCCTCGACTACCTCATGTGGTACGATAATAGCTTTTTCAATATCCACATGCGGATTGCTAGTAAAAATAACTTGCTCGCCTTCGGAGACCTCGAAGCTGTCTTTGCCTTGCGACAATTCGCTGCGAATTTCTGGTCCTTGGAGGTCTATCAAGATAGCAATGGGTTTTTGCAAACGATCTGCAATGGAGCGCACTCGCCTGATGCGTTCATGATGCCACTCGGGCTCACCATGCTTGGTGTTGAAACGGGCAACGTCCATACCTGCATGTATCATTTTTTCTAAAATTTCTTCTGATTCACTTGCTGGTCCAATGGTTGCAATAATTTTGGTCGCTTTACTCATAGTATTCCTCAGTGTATCTAATCAGCTTCTATTATCCAGATAAGCTGGTCTGGGGGCAAGGGGTAGTTTTTAAGATGTGCAGTAGAAAATCTGCACTTGCCTCGGAGATCAAGATTGAGTACAGTGTGAGCTGCATAATGCACGATACATAACTGAAAGGGTATATGAACGATGATACTAAAAAACTTCCTACTGCAGAAGAAACGCTCGCTTTAGAGTCTGCAGACGAGCTTGCCGTGGAAGCTTTATCACAACAAACAACTAACTCTACCCAAACTGCTGCTGATGCAGATGAGGCTTCATCAGATGATCTAGCGGATACCCTACAACACTTGCAAAGTGTGATTGAGCGCAACGCGACGCAGCTGACCAAAATCGCTAATGAGATTAAGGAAAAGCGCGACAGTATGAAAAGTGTTTTTGAAAACGATCAACAACTTGCTGAAGTTCAAGACCAGGTCGAATCAATCAGTCAACAAGGTCGTGAGCGTAAAGCTCAGTTGCAATCTAATCCGCAAGTTGTGTCTTTGAAAAATTCTATTGCAGAACTTAGTCAAGAGAAGAAAGAAATTGAAGAAACTATAAGCAATCATCTTATTAATTTCTATGCCATGACTCAAAGCAAGAGCTTTGACACCAGTGATGGGGATCAGTGGGAGTTTGACATCCGTGCGAAAGTAAAACCCCGACGGAGCTAGGTCAGGGTTTTCAATCTCGTATGAAATTTCGTATGAGTAGAGAGTAGTTTGCGTATTTCTGGATTTATTTCCAGATTGGTATGCGAAGCTACGCGCTCAAGCGCTCATTAATTCGTTCCAAAGCTGTAGGAGAAATGTTCTTCATTCGTTTTAGTGAACGAGCTCGACGTTGTAGGCGTTTGTGAGCAATTTTTTTCTCTGCTCGTAACTTGGAAGGTTTTCGAAAGTAGGCGCGATCTTTGGCAATAGTCACCACATTGCTACTTGCTGCAGCTTTTTTAAATTTTTTGATGACATCACCAGTGCTATCGTTGCCTTGTGCCTTGATAATGATTGGCATATTTCTCACCTCCTCTCTCGTGTTTGCTAGATTGTTACGAGTTGGTAGTTATCGCGTAAGCAGCGATTATACCTGGAAAACTGTTATTTTGCTAGATTAGCTTTCGGCAGCTTATTTGGTGCTCTTGTCTATAGCTTGCTTCGTATCTTTATCAAGTTGCTCTGTAGTTTTTGAGGCCTCCCATCCACCGAGTAGGTGCATGTGGACATGGTGTACAGCTTGAACTCTCCGTCCTACGTTCATAAAGACTTTGTAATTGTCCGAAATCTTGAGTTGCGCAGCTACTTTACGAGCAATCAGTAAAATTTGGGCGTGAAAATCCTTATCATCTACAGAAACGTCTTCGAGAGTAACATGTGGCTCTTTAGGTATGATCAGGACATGAACGGGAGCCATGGGTTCAATGTCATCAATGACAATAAAGGTGTCATCTTCATATTGAATACTGGCTGGGATCTCTCGCCGAATAATTTTAGCAAAAATACTGTCGTGGTCTTTTTGTGGTGATGTGTTTTTTGTCATGAATACAACTCCTTGGTCATGGCAACTACTTGATTAAGTGTGAGTGGGCTGGCTTTTTGATCACGGTGTTTATCTGAGCCGTTAAGGAGCATTTTGCCACTGGGATGGAAATACCAACTGCCCTCACTGTCTTGCTCTTTGATAGCATCATACAATTTTTCGAGTGAGAGTTGTGCGTCTGGACGGACTTTGATCCGGATGTGGCCGAGATTGGGGTCTTTGCGAATAACTAACACACTTCCCTGCTTTTGAGCTAATTTAATGACTTCGTCACTACTAGTCTCAACTGCCAATCCAGGTCCATCATGCAGTAAAAATTGCTCACCCTCTTGGTCAAGAATCTCGAGTGCTTTGTAGTGTTGTGTTAGAACGCCATAGGCACTGTCAAGGCAAGTCATCCCAAAATGAACTTGATTTTCATCGCTATGTCGCTCGGAATACTCTAGGCCTTTAATGAGTTCGTGTATCATAAATGCATAGCGGATGTGTCCTGACTCAGGCCAGTCAATTTCTCTAAAGTGATCGATCTCAGTGATGAATTCAGCAATCGTTTTCAGCGGCTTATTTTTTGTGTATTCTGGATGAATTTGGCAAATATGCTGATAAGTTAAGAGTGAGGCGCTGGTAAATTCTTGTCCACGATCAGATTGATGATGGTCAAACTCTCCAAGGCCAGTATCAACGTGGGTAGCTTGATGCAATTCAAATCCGAGGTCTTGTGCGGCTTCTAGAGTAATGGTTTCACCGGGATTAACAAAGGCCAGCTTAGCAGTGCCAAAATTTTGACTGTCATGTCTCATCAGCATCCATACTGCTCCAATTGCATCTAGATCTGGCTGGTGATGGGTAACGAGTAACGAACGATGTTGCATGGGGGTAGTATAGCATCCTACGGTTTATGTAAGGAAACCGCGCTACACTGCAATAATGATTAACAGAAGCCCACCGCAACCTCCATGAAAAATGTATCTTGCGAGCCATCGCTCTGGAAGGTTGCAGTGGGTGTTCCTCACCGGAATGTATGAGTACTATATCGCCTGATATAGAAATGACCTAGAGGTAAAAAGGATTGAACTGTCGAGCTATACAAGTACCTCCTCAAGTAGAAAATATACACTATAAGACTAAATAATTATTGCATTTTATGCAACAGAAATTACTGAGTTGTACTCAGTGTCTGCAGTACTTCTTGATGGGTCAGCATTTTTAGTTGTTTGCTGTTCCGTTGCTTCCACTCAACCTGCTCGCCAGTTTTACCTGAAACAACGAGTCGTATCGGACAGCCAATCAGATCAGCATCTGCAAACTTTGCCCCTGCAGCACTATCGCGATCATCCCAGAGGATTTCGATACCTGCAGAAGTGAGGGAGTTGTAGAGCGCGGCTGCTTGGTCTTCACCGCCTTTGAGTGAGACGAGGTGAGCTTGATATGGCGCAATACTTGCTGGCCAGGAGATGCCGCGCTCATCATGATATTTCTCAACAATTGTGGCGAGAGTTCTGCCAAGTCCAATTCCATAACAACCCATATAGTATGGCTGTTCATTTCCCTTCTCATCAATAAAGACAGCTTTTTTCATTAGCTTGCTGTAATGATGGCCAAGCTGGAAGATGTTAGCCACTTCTATGCCGCGTTTTTCAATCAACTTTTGTGTACCATCAACAGTCAGAAAACCATCTTGTGCTAAAGCCACATCTCCCTCAATCTCATGACTAAAGTCGCGACCATAATTGACATTGCGACTATCAGTGCTGGCTTCTTTTTGACCACCGATGAAATTAGTAACCGTTTTAAGTGAGGTATCTGCGACATAGATGACTCGGCATGGACGACTCCCATCTTTGGACTGACGCTTCTCTACAAATTGATGCCCCCATGAGTGCACGTAGCCAGTTTTTGTGCCAATAGCTGCCAAATCCTCTTCAGTCGCTTCTTCAAGCTGTCCGACCAAATCAAGCAACTGCTCAAGCTTTGTGGTATTAATTTCTAAATCCCCTCTGATTGTGACAATGACCAAGTCACCTTCGGCAGTTCGATAGACGACGTTTTTAAGAAAATGTCGAGCATCTTTGCCATAATGCTTCACATTTTCATCCATAGTTTTAACCCATTCTGGCTGCTCAATAATTTCAAATGTAGCCTCTTTTTCATCTGGATTAACTGCTTCTAGACTAAACACAGCTACATCCTCATGAGCAAGATAGGTACCATCTTCTGACACAAAGTATCTACCCTCGCCTTCAGCGTGCTCGACTTGAAATTCGTGACAGTACTCACCGCCAATATAGCCGTTATCTGCTTCAACCTTGAGTGCCTCCAGGCCAAGTTTTTTGAAAATTCGCTGGTATGTTTCTATCATCAAATCATATTCGCGCTTGAAATCTGATTCTCCGGTGTGAAAGGAGTACGCATCTTTCATTACGAATTCGCGAACTCGTAGCAATCCTCCACGAGCTCGGGCTTCATCTCTGAATTTAGTAGAAAATTGGTAGATATTAAAAGGAAGATCTTTATAACTAAGCTGAAATTGTCGAACAACATCAACAAACATTTCTTCAGCAGTACCTCCCAGCGCAAATTCAGCACCTCTGCGATCGCTCACTTTCATCAATTCAAAACCAGTGGTGTTGGTTCGATTTGTCTCTTGCCAGAGTTCTAAGGGGTGAAGCACTGGTGAAATCATTTCTTGAGCACCTGCTTTGTCCATTTCTGCCTTGATGAGTGTCTTAATTTTTTCGTGAACTCTCCATCCCAGTGGTAAGTAAAAGTAGCGACCGGCTGTTGATTCACGAATAAAGCCGCCACGTAGTAGCAATTGGTGGCTAATCATTTTTGAGCCGCGCAGCTCTTCCTTGGTAGTTTTGCCGAATTGTTGAGAGTATTTCATACTTCCTTTTGCTGCGTACTTACTACAAAAAAACCCTCGCACGCAAACACTCGTTTGAATGTTAGCGTGTGAGGGTTCCAGGGTTTCTTGGAACGGTACCACCTCGACCGTACTTATTTCCAGCGATTACGGGCTTACCCGGAGTAGTTAGTAGCAGCCGTAATACCTTCAAAAGCTGCAGATCCTACCCTACTTTTTTTAACAAAAAACTACTTAATTGGGAGTTAAGCAGGGCTTTAAATAAAGCACAAGTAGTTGGGTTAGTATAACATACTTCTAAAACCACTCCTCAAGTGCTGTGGTGAACACTGGTGACACATCAATTGTTTTTAACTTTGAAACAGCAATGTCATGATGTGCTACGGAATTGGTGACGATAACCTGATCGATGCTGCTTTGACCAATTTTTTTGAAAGCTGCTTCGACCATTGGCCCATGGGTAGCAAAGAAAATAACTTTCTCTGCACCTTGCTCTTTGAGAGTATCAGCCGCTTCGACAACCGTTCCACCAGATTGAATTGTGTCATCATATACTAAAACGGTTTTTCCTTTAACATCGCCATGTAAAATTGACGACTCAATTTGACCAGAATTGAGATCGCGGTGTTTATCAATATTGACCAGCTCAGTATCAAGCATGTCGGCAAATTGACGAGCTCGTTTTAGTCCACCAAAGTCCGGACTGGCTACTACGATATTTTCTGGTTTTAGCTCTGTTCGTACGTGTTGTTTAAATAATTCCATAGCACTCAGGTGTAACGTGGGTACGGAGAAAAATCCGGGAATACTGGTATTATGAACATCCAGTAAGTACACACGACGAACGTAGGCGCTGGATAATAAGTTGGCTACGACTTTGGCAGCGATTGCCTCACCTTGTCGAAAGGCCTTGTCTTGTAGTGAGTAGCCCAACCACGGGACTAGTAAGTGCACATCTCTGGCTCCCAGACGCTCTACTGCATCGCAGAGTAATAACAATTCCATAATATTGGTATCGGTGGGATGAGCTAGTGACTGGGTGATGACAACATCTTGACCAGACAAGCTCTCTTTTATCCAGATTCTTCGTTCGCCGTTTCCAAATTCTGAGATTTCAGTGTTTATCAATGGTAGTGAGAAGTGGTCGGCAATTTGTTTTGCAAGTGGAGTGTTAGAGGTGCCTGAGAGTAGTTTCATATACCTGATCCTATATCTCTAGAATTACTGTGTCAATTCTGAACCGCTTATAGTGCTTTCAGGTAGGTTTTACCCTCGATGCGACGGCGCATTGATCAAACCACATTTTTTGTATTTTTTACCACTCCCACAGGGACACGGATCATTCCGACCTATTTTTATTTTTTCTTCTCCAGGTTGCGGTTTGGCAATATTTTTAGCACTTTTGAGTGCAGTTGCCAAGTCACCCATAGAACCCTTAGTGCTAGCTGGGGAAGTTGTTGCTTTTGCCTCTGGTACACTAGCGTCGGCTACTTCTTTTTCGATACTTTCGAAGACGTCATCCTTTTGTTCGACCATATTGCGAGGAACTTGGCGCATTTGCGGTGCTTGTTGGAGTTGTACTCTGAAAATTCGATGCACAATGGTTGATTCGATGTTGCCAATCAGCGACTCAAACATGGCGAAGGCTTCCTTTTTGTATTCTGAAAGGACTGTTCGTTTGTCTCCACGCAGCCAAATACCTTCTCGTAGTGAGTCCATGGCGTCCAAATGATCCATCCATTTTTCATCAACAGTTGAAAGGGTGACTAGGCGCTCCATGGTTCGCAGCTTATCATTGCCCAGTGCTTTTTCTCTAGCCTGGTAGGTTTTTTCAGCCACTTTGTATAACTCTTCTGAAATTTCCTCCGTACTGTGTTTATCACTTATTTTTTTGACTAACTCTTTTTGAGAATTTTGATCAAAAGGAATTATTTTGGCAAACTCTCTTATAATCTCTGCGTACTCATCCTCGGTATATTCTCGAGGAGCGTTAATATGGACCACGCTGTTAACTTCATCCTGGATAAATTGTAGAATGTCCTCGCGTAGCGTGGTTGTAGTTTGCGTGTCGGCCACGTTTTCTGGGTGCTCAGCGGTGTCTGTTTTCTCGAGTAAGCGACGACGACGTTTGTAGATGATTTCGCGTTGCTTATTCATTACGTCATCAAACTCGACCAGTCGCTTACGCTGATCAAAGAAGAATCCCTCGACCTTCACTTGGGCGGACTCGATAGCTTTGCCAATCATGCCGTGCTCAATCGGCATATTTTCATCAAATTTGAGAAAGTCCATAACCTTGGTAATTTGTTCTCCACCAAAGATGCGCATAATATCGTCTTCAAGGGCAATAAAAAATTGTGAACTTCCTGGGTCGCCTTGCCGGCCAGATCGGCCACGCAGTTGGTTGTCAATCCGACGTGATTCGTGCCGTTCGGTACCAATGATACAGAGACCTCCCAGGCTCAAAACTTCATCGTGAGCAGCTTGCCACTTTTCAAGCTCTTTTTGATACTCACTCAGTTTGTAGTTGGAAGGGTTGATCGAGCTTGGTAAGCCGAGTTCTTTGGCAAGTGCCAAGCTTTTTGAAGATGGTTTGGCGTCCTTTTTGACTGTTTTTTTGCGAAAATCCTTTAACTCAGGTTTTGCTCCGCCAAGCACGATGTCCACACCGCGTCCAGCAATGTTGGTAGCCACGGTAATCGCATCTTTGCGTCCAGCGTCTGAAATGATGAACGCTTCTCGCTCGTTATTTTTGGCGTTCAACACTTGATGAGGCACATTTTTGCGTTTCAAAAATTCTGCAATTGTCTCGTTGTGGTCAATAGAGCGTGTTCCAATTAGTATTGGCTGACCCGTCTTATGAATTTCCTCAACAGCGGCAGCAATTGCTGAGTACTTAACGGCTGTGGTTTTGTAGACCATGTCCTGTTTGTCGTCACGAATTACCGGTACGTTGGTAGGAATCTCCAGTACAGGGATGTTGTAAATTTTTTGAAACTCTTCTTCCTCTGTCTTGGCAGTGCCAGTCATACCGGAGAGTTTGGTGTAAAGGCGAAAATAATTTTGTAGTGAAATAGTAGCTAGGGTGCGAGATTCTTGCTGAATGGGCACGCCTTCTTTGGCTTCGATGGATTGATGTAATCCATCGGAGTACCGTCGACCGTACATCAGGCGACCAGTGTGTTCGTCAACAATGATCACCTGATTATCGCGAACAATGTAGTCTTTGTCTCGAAGGTACAGCACCTTGGCTTTGAGCGCAGATTCAACATGATGAATGGTGTCAAAATTTTCTTCATAGAGATTTTTAATACCTAGTTTTTGCTCAATACGCTTCACACCTAGGTCGGTCAAGGTAGCAGATTTAGCTTTTTCATCTACTGCAAAATCCGCATTTTTTTCCAGTGACTGCACTAATCGGGCATTTTCAAAGTATTTATTAGTTGGCTCAGTGTCGGGAGCTGAAATAATGAGTGGTGTTCGAGCTTCGTCAATCAGAATTGAGTCAGCTTCGTCAACGATGGTGAAGTAGTGGGCGTCGACGCGGCGCTGCACCATTCGGTCAAGTGATTGAGCCATGTTGTCACGTAAATAATCAAAGCCAAATTCGTTGTTGGTACCATAGGTAATATCCGCAGCGTAGGCTTCTTGGCGAGTGATGTGCTGAAAATGTTCGAGTCGCTCGTCGCCGCGCTCCTCACTGTCATGATTGGGGTTATACAAACTGGAACGATCGTGCACGATCACTGCCGTACTCAGATCAAGGAAGTGATAGATTGGACCCATCCAACCAGCTCCGAGTTCTGCCAAGTAATCATTGACTGTAATAAGATGAGAGCCCTTGCCTAAGAGTGCATTGAGGTACAGCGGAGCTGTCACAGTGAGCGTTTTACCTTCGCCCGTTTTTTGCTCAGTGATCGAGCCGTGATGCAGTGCTATGCCGGCTAGTAACTGAACATCAAAGTGGCTCATGCCCATCACCCGTCGCGATGCCTCACGAACGGTGGCAAACGCCTCTGGCAGCAGCGCATTGAGAATATCTTCATCAGCGTCGCCTGCAGTTTGTTTTTCAGCAATGATTTTTTTGAACTCCTTAGTTTTGGCTGCGAGTTGCTTGTCTGTCAGTTTTTTGAAGTTGGGCTCAAGTTGATTGATCTCATCCACGACCCGCTGGTAGCGAGCCAAGGTTTTTTTATTTTCATCAAAAAGATCTTGAAAAAATTTAAGCATAGTTGGATCCTGTCTTGCCGAGCTGATTGTAGCAGAATTTGCCTAGTTTAGCAGGTGTCTTAGAGCTTGTCAGTACCAACAAGTGGTTTGAGTACTTCTGGCACGCTGATGCTGCCGTCTGACTGCTGATAATTCTCTATAATTGCCGCGAGTAGCCTTGGTGAGGCGGCCATGGTGTTGTTGAGGGTGTAGACATGTTTGAGACTGCCGTCCTTCGCTTGGTAGCGGATATTGAGTCGGCGCGCCTGAAAGTCATTGAAGTAACTGGCTGAGTGGGTTTCGCGGTAGGCGTTTTGTGATGGAAACCAAGTCTCGATATCATATTTTTTGCGCTGTCCCGCCCCCATGTCGCCAGTACACATCAGGAGCACTTGGTATGGCAGGCCTAAGTCTTTGAGCAATCCTTCTGCGTGGCCGAGCATCTTTTCGTGCCACTCTCTGGTTGTGAGTTCATCTGCGACCGTATAGACAACCTGCTCCACTTTCATAAATTGATGAACGCGGATAATTCCCTGGGTATCTTTGCCATGTGCCCCTACTTCGCGGCGGAAGCACGGGGAAATTCCCACCATCTTGAGCGGTAAGTCTTTTTCTTGGAGTGTTTCATCAGCATGATAGGCGGTCAACGCTACCTCTGAAGTGCCGGCGAGGAATTGACCGTCTTGTGTTTTGTAGTGATCTTCACTGCCCCAAGGAAAGTAGCCAGTGCCCCACATCACGTCCTCGTTGACGAGTACTGGCGCGGTCATGGCTGAAAAACCGTCAGTGGTTAGCTTGTTCATGGCATAGTTCAGCAGTGCTTGCTCAAGCTTGACCGCGCCATTCTTGAGAAAATACGAGCGAAAACCACCAATTTTGACCGCGCGCTTAGTGTCAAGCAGATCAAGATTTTCCATCAATTCTTGGTGAGCCTTGGGTTCAAAATCAAATGTGTGAGGCGCGCCTTCAGTACGGAGCACCACGTTGCCAGATTCATCCTTGCCCTCTGGAACGTCATCAGCGGGCACGTTGGGTACTTGGTGCATCAGGGTTTGAAACCGTTCTTGTGCAGAAGCAAATTCTGGCTCAATCTTTTTAAGATCAGCTTTGAGTGCTTTGCCGTGCTCTATCTGCTCTGGCGTGGGAGTGCTGCCAGCTGCTACAGCTTCCTTGATAGCATCAGCATGCGCGTTGCTTTTTTGGCGAATCTCATCAATTTTAACCTGGAGTGAACGGCGATGCTCGTCAGCAGCGAGAACCGAATCAACGATGGTGTGATCAAGCTGCTTATGCAAGCATGCCTCACGAACAGCGGCTGTATTTTCACGAATGTATTTGATATCAAGCATAACTTCCTTTCTTCTAGTGTAGCAGTAGCGCTGCGTTATGGGTACTAAAAAACCCTCTTTCACCCACAACAATGTGAGCAAAAGAGGGTTCTCTCGAACGGTGCCACCTCTTTGTACTTCGTTCCAGCTATGTCGGGCTTACCCGGCCTGGTTGTGAACCCAAGCGGCCTGCGTGCGATTCTGTCTAAGCGCAAGCAAGTGGTTGCTAGCCAAAATATAGTATCAGTAGTATATCTTATTTTGTTTCAAACACCTTAATCAAAAACGCAATATGCTCATCCAGCTCAACTTCAATCAACTCAATCCCCTTGGCAATATCATCGCGGTTGACGCCAGCGGCAAAACTTTTATCCTTAAGTTTCTTCTTGACAGATTTTGGCTTCATGCCAGCAAAACCTTCTGGGCGCATCAGTGAAACTGCGTTGAGAAAGCCAGAAAGCTCGTCACAAGCATACAGGTAGCGTGCCAGTTGCGATTCTGGCTCAACCCCAGTTCGCTCAGGAGCATGACCAGCTATTGCATCCAGCATTTCTTGAGGATACTCGGTTAAAATTTCAGATATGGCTTTATTTGGGTGTGCGTCGGGATATTTTTCCCAGTCGAGGTCGTGCAGGAGGCCTGTTTGGTACCACAGCTCACTATCGGCGCCCAGCTTGGTGGCATAGGCTTCCATAGCTTGCGCTACCATGTAACAGTGTTGACGAAGATTCTCGTTTTGTATGTACGGTTCAAGTAATGCCTGTGACTGACCACGTGCAGGAAGTGCCATACTCATTCCTTTAAGAAAAGCGGTTTACTTAATCGATTCGATGATGTAACTAACAGCTCCAGAGGGTGCTTTCACCGTTATTTCCTCACCCTTTTTGCGTCCGTGTAACGCCTTGCCGAGCGGTGATACACTGGAGATTTCGCCCGATCCAGGTTCAGCTTCAAATTCACCAACGATGGTGAAATGCATTTTTTTGCGCTTATCATCGGTACGCACGATCGTTACTTCGGAACCCATACCAACTTTAGTGGTGCTTTTAGTGTGTTTGACGACTTTGGCTTTGGAGATAATGGTTTCTATTTCTTCAATTCTTGTCTCAATCAGCTGCTGCTCTTCTCGAGCACTATGATATTCAGCATTTTCTGACAAATCTCCGTGATCACGCGCTACTGCTACGCGTTTAATGACAGTAGGAAGCTTGGTCTTTTTTAATTCAACTAGTTCTTCCTTGAGCTCATCAAGGCCCTCTTGGGTTAGTTCTATCTGGTTTTCTGTGGGTTCGTTTGACATATAGCAAAGTATACTCAAGATTTTCACTCTGGCAAGGATGAATTTGGGTGGAGAATTAACTTAGATTTTAGTACGTTTTGTGCGTTGGGCGACCCTAATTTCCAGTAATGCCCTGCGCAGCGAGGCTTCTGCCATGATTCGCTCTCGTCGATCCTCAGAAGTGAGGATGGTTTCTTTGGCTTGTTTGATGGCTGCTTCTGCTTGAGAAACACTAATATCACGCTCAGCAACTGCCGTATCAGCCATGACCGTCACGATGCTGTCGACCGAGACGCTTAGAAATCCCTTGGAGATAATAATTGATTGTGTGGAGGAGTCCTCAGTAAAACGTAAAACACCGGTATCAAGCTTGGTAAAGAGTGGAATATGACCAGGGAGTACAGTAATTTCACCAGACGCGGTAACGGCGGTGACCGCATCAACTTGGGTGTTAATAAGAGACTTTTCTTGCGAGACCACGCTCAGTTGTAATTTAGCCATACTATCCCTGTTTTACGTACCCCCTACTTCATGCTCTTGGCTTTTTCGACCACGTCATCTATACCACCCACCATGTAGAAAGCCTGTTCTGGGAGTGCGTCATGTTTGCCTTCTAGAATTTCACTAAATCCGCGAATGGTTTCTGCAATGGTGACGTATTTGCCTGGCACGCTGGTAAACTGCTCAGCCACAAAGAATGGTTGTGACAAAAATCGTTGAATTTTGCGGGCGCGAGCTACTGTCAGTTTGTCTTCTTCGCTCAGCTCGTCAATGCCTAGAATGGCAATAATATCTTGCAACTCTTTGTAGCGTTGTAAGACTTGTTGGACAGCTCGAGCAACGCGGAAGTGCTCCTCACCTACTGTCTCAGGATCGAGCACCTTGGAGGATGAGTTTAGTGGATCAACCGCTGGAAAAAGTGCTTGTTCTGCCAATTTTCTGTCGAGTGAAATTGTTGAGTCAATGTGAGCAAACGTGGTTGCTGGTGCAGGGTCGGTGTAGTCGTCTGCAGGAACATAAATAGCTTGAATGGAAGTAATTGAGCCCTTTTTAGTCGAAGTAATTCGCTCTTGCAGCATTGCCATTTCGGTTGCCAAGTTTGGCTGGTAGCCCACTGCTGAAGGAATTCGACCAAGCAGCGCCGAGACTTCTGAGCCAGCCTGGCTGAAGCGGAAAATGTTGTCTAAAAAGAATAATACGTCTTCACCCTTCTCATCCCGAAAGTACTCTGCCATAGTCAGCGCAGTCAGGGCAACGCGTAGACGATTGCCAGGAGGTTCATTCATCTGTCCGAAGCACATAACAGTGCTTTCCAGTACCCCAGAATCTTTCATCTCGTGGTAGAGATCGTTACCTTCTCTAGTGCGTTCTCCTACGCCCGCAAAGACCGAGTGGCCTTTATGCTCCTCGGCGATGTTGCGAATGAGCTCTTGAATAATGACTGTTTTGCCGACTCCTGCGCCACCGAATGCACCAACCTTACCACCTTTGGTGAAAGGAGAAATGAGGTCAATGACTTTAATACCGGTTTCGAGAATTTCTGCTTTAGTTTCTTGCTCAGTGAGCGGCGGTGCTTCTTTGTGAATCGGGGCTGTGTGCTTGGGTTTAAATGTTTGCCCCTCATCGATTATTTCGCCAACGACGTTAAAAATACGACCGAGGGTCTGTTCGCCGACCGGTACGGTAATTGGTGCACCAGTATCAACAACCTCCATGCCTCGTTGTAGACCTTCGGTTGGACCAAGCGCGATGCAGCGGACATCAGTGGTGCTGAGTTGTTGTTCAACCTCAAAATAGAGGTTGTTACCATTTTCAAGTTTCATCAGTAGTGCATTGAAGATTTTAGGTAGGTTTTTTTCAAAGGTAACTTCGACAACAGGACCCATAATTTGGGTAAGGTGACCGGTGGCGTGTGTAGATTTTGGCATACTATTCCTTTACTTTGGTTACTGTTCTAAAGTCATTGAAGCTGTACTAATATCGAGTATTTCTGAGGTAATGCTTTCTTGGCGAGATTTGTTATATACCAACAACAACTCTGTGACCAAGTCTTTAGCATTTTCGCTCGCATTTTTCATAGCGACCATTCTGGCGCTGTGCTCACTGGCTTTAGCTTCTAAAAAAGCTTGATAAACAGCGTTTTCAACATAGTATGGCAGGAGTTCTGATAATAAGTCTTTGGCGTTAGGCTCAAAGACGTACTCTTTGTGTGCTTCGGGAGAAAGAGTCATCTCTGAATCTCTTGGCTCTTGGATGGGCAAAATGCGCTGACGATTAGTTTTTTGTGAAAGAGTATTAATAAAATCTGTAAAGACTATGTCTACTGATGCAAAGTCCTGATTACTAAAGTGCTCCATAATTAATGTGGATATTGGTAGTACGTCTTTGAGGGAAATCTTATCTGGTAAGTTGGTGAATTGGGCGTATATTGGCAGGCCAACAAACTGTGCAAAGCTAACGGCTTTTTTGCCTACTATAATGTATTGACCCTGTGGATGAAGTCTATGCCAAGCAGTAACTTGTTTGAACAAATTTTGGTTGAGACTGCCGCATAGGCCTCGGTCAGTCGAGATAATAATCAAAATTGGCACTCCTACATCATGGCGTGAAAGCAAGGGGTGAAGGTGCTGTGGTGCCTCTTGATTGAGTTGAATCATGGCGGCTATCAAGGCTTCGGCATAGGGACGTGCAGCAAGGGTTTGCTCTTGAGCTCGACGCATTTTGCTCGCAGAAACCATCTCCATAGCTTTGGTGATCTTGGAGATATTCTTGGCTGTGCCAATGCGCTGTTTGATGTGTCGTACGTTTGCCATAGAAAGTATGTCTTATGCTGTCTCGGCTAGTTCTGGGTGCATTTGGTTAAAGGTTTT
>JBBDKV010000016.1:0-27047 GCA_040879165.1 Patescibacteria group bacterium | reverse complement strand
AGCAACGGTATCGTAAACCGTAGGTCGCGGGTTCGAATCCCGCCTTCGGCTCCAGATGTAAAACAACAAGACTCTCGAGAGCGCTTGATTTGCAGTACTCAAATAACTTGCTACAATAGGCGTAGTAATAATCTTCACCCATATGCCTTCTTCTAAAGTCACCTCTCGGTTAGTTCGTTCTGAGCGTCGTAAAATGACCAAGCAAATTTTCTGGTTTGGTAGCCTAACCGTTGTGTTGATCTTAGTTTTTTTATTTGTAGTTTTGCCGCTATTTATTAGATTTGTAAACAGTGTACTTGATACAAATCCAATTGCTGATGATCAGTCGCAAATTTTGTTGCAGGCACCAGTATTAGCTGCCCCGGTTGAGGCCACCAATAGCGCGCAACTGCGGCTCAACGGTCGTGTTCCAGGCGAAATGACTGTGTATGTACTTGTAAATACTCAAGAACAGGAGCAGACTGCAGCTAGTGAGGATGGAGCATTTGAAACAAGTGTCACTTTAAGCGAAGGTCAGAACAGCATAGTTATTTATGCTCGCGACGATAAGGGTACAGAAACAAGAAATAGCCGTGAATATATAGTGACCTTAGACACTGATGCACCGGAAATAGAACTGACGTCTCCGGAAGACGAACAAGAATTTGACATTGATAATCCAGTAGAATTTGCAGGAAATACTGATCCCGAGGCTCGAGTCTATGTTGATAGTCGCGTTGTTTTTCCACGCTCTGACGGCAGTTTTTCGTACACGTACAGACTGAGTGAGGGAGAGCACACTATCCTCATTGAGGCAATTGATCCCGCAGGTAATCAATCAGAGATCGAGCGCACAATTCGTGTTCAAGATTAGGTCGCATGTTAGATTACGTATTTTTTTTACCAGCCCAGAGAGCAATTGTCACGATTCCGAGATAGAGCATATGAAATGGCTCAAGTAGTGTGTTATTAAATTGTGCATGAACGAAAATTGCAATCCAGACGGCAGCTAGAGCTACCTGATTTCTCAACACGCGCCACCAGTGATATCCAAGCAAAAGAGTAAGCATCAGACCCACCAATCCTGTACCAGCTACCAGTAAAATTCCTATATTGTCTGGGACCCAGATCTGATTAGCAGCAGGGTTGACAAAAAGGCCAGTGCCGATCGCCCACTCAATCGGTGTTAGCTCCAGCAGTGGTTTCCAGGTGTGTTCTATCCGAGCCAGTATTGAACTGGTTCGCAGTAAATGTACCCCCTCCCCTCCTGGTTTTGGAATAATTATCCAACTGATTGCAAGCATGGTCACAAGACTTGCGCCTGCAATGACCCACCGTTTTACGTGCTGGAGTTTAATGTGCCATAAGTAATAAATGCCGCTACACAATAAAGCTAGATAGCTTGCTCGAGAGTACGTTACGCTCACCAGCAACACTATTAACACAAGCACTCCCTTCCAGAGCCACGGCGCAAGCAACTTTCTGCCTGCCACCAAACCCCAAAACAAGATCAGTAGCAAAGAGCCAGTGAAATTTGGATCAAACAGCGTGCCAACCATGCGAAAGTAATGATCATCCCAACCGAGCGCAGACAAAAATCTCACATCAGGTAAAAATGTAAACTGTAGTATGCCCAGCCAGGCGTAGTACCCTAAACTAATGAGCACTAGCGGCAGCAGAAAAAATTGTTTAGATAGCTGCTGTGCCAGTAGTACCAGAAAAAGTACATAGGCCGCAATTCTCAGCAAATATAAGAGCGGTACCAGTGAGAATACGCTGAGGCTTGCATACACGCCACTGACGCCCAGTACGAGCAACCACACAAGCAGTAATTTTCTACGCAGCACCCAGGAAAAAACAGCACCAAAACTAGCTGATCTCTTGATCAACACAAAAAATAGCACACTGATAATGACCAAATCATGCAGATATATACGAAGTGAGCTTAGCTCAAGGTCTATGAAGTTCAACACCGGTTGAATCGGTAATTGTGTCAACTGACCTAACGGCAGAATCAATACCACTAGCACAGTCGCCAGGCTAATAAAATCTACTTTTTTCTCAAAAAGTATCGAAAAAATATTACTTTTTTGCAAGAAAGTGTTCATATCTATAGATACGTACTAGTAATGAGTGAAGGCTCATGCAGCTAGCGTAGGTAACTCCTCTCCAACCATCTTTTACTCCAAGTTTAAACAACAGATTGTAAACAAACTTTCCAAGGGGAAAGCAAAATATCTCGATGCTATTGCGCCAAAAGCCAGTGCTTTTCTCTAATGAAACCCTGGATGCGTACTCAGAAACAGCGGATATAAATGCGCTACTATCTTGATGGGCGTGGTGCTTGATCACCAGTGAACTACTCAAAACGCTACCATTGACGATTAGAACTTCGTGGGTGGCTCCAGTGTAGGTGGTCTTGCTGGGCCTAAATAAGCGAATAATTTTTTGCCGTCCAGCCTCACCGTACTGCAACGTTTTGCCATGAAAAACATCGCTGCGATTGAGTGAAATAGCCGCAGCTCCCTCAAGGTCAGCCTGCTCAATAATCCGTGAAACATCCTGCTCACTAGCCGTGAACACTTCGTCGCTATCTAAAAATAATAGCCACTCAGTTTGACACTGGGTAATAACTTGATTGCGTGCCTCGGAAAAACTGGTAATTGCTGTTGGATGATCGATGATTTCCACTTGCAGTTTTTTTTCCAATTGCTTCCAGACTAACTGAGCTTTTGGGTCGTTGGTATTGTCTACAATACACAAGTGAGTGCATGAGGCAGGTATAGACGAAATCAGTCGTTGAAACGATGCTCCAGTTGTATCAGTCAGTATGCCTACAGTGATCATCGCAACTCCTTATACAACATGATGGCGAGTATGGGTGTAATCACGATCCGGCTTAGCACCCAAGCGATGCCTGCCCCAACGATACCAAACCAACTTAAGCCAATAACCAGGGAGGGAATCAAAATGATGATACCCAGAATGCGATGGATGTTCATCAGCCAATATTTTTTTAAAGCGATTAGTACGGTGTAACCCATTGCAGTTTGTGCTTCAATAAAACCCGCCACAGCCAGCCAAGGCAGTACAGGAACAACGTCCAGCCAACCATCACCTAGAATTATGCGCACAACAATATCGGGAAAGAGCACTGCCACCAGCATTCCCAAGCCAGCTAAGCCTCCTAGACCGACGCTCGAGCGTAGATAGGCTTTGCGCAGGCGGGATGTGTCCTCCGCAATTCTGACAAATACGGGAAGCGTGCTGTGTGTGAGTGCTTGAGCAAAACCGTAGGTTGGTCGGTGCCCGAGTGCATACGCATTGTGATAGACCCCAAGCGAGGCAGTGCCTAGGCTTCTGCCAAGAATAATGTCATCGACGTGTTCGTTAATGTAGTGAAGCGCAGCTCCCAAACTAAGGCCTCGGGCATTGTGAAAAATTTCTCGAGCTCGGTCGCGTGAATACTGCCAAACAGGTCTACATTTAAAGATGCAAAACGTCAAAAGTACCTCTGCTGCTGCAGCTATCATCATTCCCACAATCATGCCTGATACTGATCGCCAATACCAAACAAAAGCAATGGTCGCTAGGGCTTCTATAGTTATTAGGCTCAACCGAAATGCGCTTTCCTTAAAAAAAGCCAATTCTTTTTGATAACTAATGATGTAGGGATTAATAAAGCCTTTAATGATTGGGATGAGTGAGGCAGTGCCAATCAGTAACCAAAGCGTGGGTTCAGCAAAAAAGCTGCTCATAGCAAGTCCCAGTACGGTCATTACAGCAGCAATAAGCAGACCTCTGAAAATAGAGATAATCCAAGCGGTGTTGATGTACTCAGTTAGTGAACGTTTTGCCTGGAGTAAGGTGACGTTTACTCCAGTTTGTGTCAGAGACTCAGTCAGTCCTAGCGCAATAATGACATAGGCAAACAGCCCGAAGTCATTTTGAGTCAACAAACGTGCAAGGATCATCAACTTACCAGTAGTAATTGCTGCAGTGGTGATAGTGAGCACAGTTTGCCAACTGAAGCCACTGATTGCGTTTTTAGTGTAGCCCATATTTGTTTTTGGTTCGTTCTATGTGCTATTATCGCGTTTTCAGACTTGAAACTCTAGCCCAGAAACATGATAATCAACCATATGATAAAGGTTGTTGGAGGATTCCTCCTTGATTTGATCGAAACGCTCATGATTGGTTTATCAATCTTTGCGGTAGTATACCTCTTTCTAATGCAGCCGCACCAGGTTAGTGGTGACTCGATGTACCCAACTCTTGAGACTGGTGATTATGTTTTGACCGATAAAATCAGTTATCGAATGGGAGAGCCCCAGCGCGGAGACATCGTCGTTTTTCATGCCCCTCCAGCAGCACAGTGTCCACAGGGTACAGGCTGTGATTACATCAAGCGAATCATTGCCATTCCGGGGGATACTGTTGAGGTGAGAGACCAAGAGTTTTACGTCAATGGCAACAAGCTAGACGAGCGGTATTTGGATGAAGATGTTGATACGACTGCGCACTCCTTCATTGGTAATCGGGCTGCGACCATGGGAGAAGATGAGTACTTTGTATCAGGAGATAATCGACCAAGATCAAGCGATTCAAGAGCTTGGGGACCGATTAGTTCCAAAGACATTGTTGGTCGAGCATTTTTTAGATATTGGCCAATGTCAGCTCTGAGCACACTCACTGGCTATGACTATGGGTTGTAATTGAGGTTACTGTTCTTTATTTTCTGTTGAGGCAGTTTTGTCAGTCAGTTTCATGATTTTCTCTAAAGCTGGTTGTGTGGTGTCGAGGTCGCCCTTGATGGTGATAATCAATCTGGTTTGTTTGTGAGATCTGTTGAGTGCAACTTGGACGTTCTCAGCCTTTTGACGAAGAATTTTTTGTAGCTTTTCTTGCCATTCTTTAAATTGTGGATCAGCGTTTCTGGTTATTTTTTTACGTGGCTTGACTAGCGGAGACGCATAGGTGTTAGATTTGTAATCACGAACTAATTCTTCTGCTCGTCTTACGGAGCCTTCTTCTACCAATAGTTGCTTGTAAATCTTGATCATACCTGAGGGATCGTCATTCAAACCTCCTAGTGCTCGGGCATGACCTTCACTGATGAGTCCGCCAGCCAATCCATCTTTGACCGCATCTGGAAGGGTGAGTAATCGAAAGGTATTGGTCACGAACGAGAGTGACTTACTTATGCTTTTGGAAATGTCTTTGAGCGAGTAATTAAATTCTCGTTTGAGTTGTTGAAAAGCTTGGGCTCGTTCCATGGCATGCAGATCGATGCGTTGAACGTTTTCAATCAACGCCATTTCAAGCATTTCTCGAGGAGAGGTCTCTTTGATAACAACAGGAACTTCTTTTAGCCCCGCTTCTTTGGCAGCTCGCCAGCGACGCTCACCAGCTATTATTTGATACCCAGCTGGGGTTTTGGCGATAACCAGGGGCTCCAGAACACCAAATTGCTTAATTGAGGCTGCCAATTCTTCCAGGTCTTCTTTTTTGATTTTATTTCTCGGCTGGAAGGGATTAGCTTCTAAAACTTCTATATCAAGGGTTTGAATGGAATCTTGCATACTGCAGATATAGCACATTTCCCGCGCTTTTTCCACGAGTGAATCTTGTACCAGTGCGACATGCAAAGCTAGCGCGATATATCAAGAAGAATAGAAAATTCAAAAAATGGAGAATTAGAGACTATCTACGTTAACCACTGTATTTCCGTGGCGTTTGCCAAAAGCAACTTTGCCAGTGACTAAGGAAAAAATTGTATGATCTTTGCCCATACCCACATTTTTACCAGCTTTGTAGCGTGCACCACGTTGTCGCAAGATAATGTTTCCAGGAATAACGGCTGATCCACCAGATTTCTTTAGTCCCAGACGTTTGCCGTGACGACGAGCTTGTGAATGTTGGGCGACTGCACCTGATGCTTTAACTTTTGACATGATCTATGTTCCTCTAAATTCTAGGTGATACACTTCTCTGGCAATACTGGCTTGAGGTCGTTGGTATATCACTGGTTCAGAAAGTGTAGTGTACCCGAGTGAGTCGAGCTTGTCAATTAATTTATGGAGGGTGACGTCCTCTTTCAAACCTAATTGACTCGCGCGCGCTCTTGGAAAAATAATAACTATTTGTGCGCCAGGTTGCAAGATCTTGCTCCAATGCTTAAATGCGCCAAGGTACATTTTGTGAAGGCCGGTAAAAATATTTTTTACTTGATCCTTTTGTGGTTTTGGTTTTCCCAAGTAAGGTTCGGTTACTAAGTAGTGAATTGGTTGCTGAGGATCTATTTTTGTCGCATCAGCTTGCTGCACCGACCACTCGGTATTGATGCCTGCTTCCTGCGCAAACCACTTAAGATTTCGCTGCGTGCCGAGCACTGCGTCGGTATCTGTATCACTAGCCACCACTGAACAGCCAAGCTCCATAGCTTCCATCAATATCGTGCCACTGCCACAGAATGGATCGAGTAAGACGCCTTGTGCTTGATCTGAGCCTATCGCGATGTTGACAAGCATTCGGGCAACTTTGGGTGGAAGCATGCCCTTTTTTCGATCTGCATACGGTTTTGATCGGTCTTTGAGTGTCCAGTGATCAATATTTTGAACGGCAATGGTTTGACAGAGTAGTGTTTCAGTTTGTGCGTGAATAGCAATAATTTCCGTGACAGTCTTATGACTGAGCACCGCAGCTGATAGTCCGTGACGAGTAGTTTCCTGGTAGCGTACCTTTTTACCGGCTGTTTTTAGGGATTGTTTGATTGTGGCTGCAGAGAGAGCCGGCAAATGATCTCGACCGAGTTCGGCAATGGCAAAAGTTATTTTTCCCTCATCTTGTTGTAAGAGATGCTCGGTGATGGTGGTGTTTATTGTGTCTTCGTCGGTGGTTTTCAAAGTAGTGATTGCTCGCGCGATTTTGACTACTCCTCCACTGCGCAGCAGCAGGTTTTGAGCGAGTTCGTCAGAATCTAACTCTATAGCTGCAATCGTTGGGTCAATGTCGGTAATCGTTGTATTGGGCAGAAGGCGAGTTAGTTCAGCACGAGATAAGGAAGGGGTATTTCCTAAGATGCAGTAGTATGTTTCGGGCATGATGAAGACCTAGTTACGTTGGGATTAAGCAGTAATTTTGTTGACAGTTACCACGGTCTGTTCTTGACGATGGCCTTTAACTCGGCGATATTTTGATTTTGATTTGTACGTCGCAACACGAATTTTTTTACCGCGAACGTGATCTTTGACTGTTAAGGTAACTTTGGCATTTTTAACTAGGGGTGAACCAACTGCCACAGTCTTGCCATCACTGGTCAAAAGCACGTCTTCAACCGTGATTTTGTCACCAATTTTTTCAGATTGGCGATCAATAACGAGCTCCTGATCAGGACTGACTTTGAATTGTTTGCCGGCGAGTTGAATAATTGCGTAATTCATATCTACTTTCCAAGGTGTGATTATACCACAATCTTTGATCTTTGCATGGCACTGCTCTGACCAAGAATAATCAAGCAAGATGTCTTCTAGATGTGCGTTGTGTGTTGCGGATTATGGATTGAGCAATGCCCAGTATAACTGCTTGACCAATGACAGCACTTCCCCCATATGAAAGGAGTGGTAGCGTAATGCCCGCAATCGGCAGTAATCCAACATTCATGCCAATGTTAATACTAGCCTGCATGCCAAACATCACAGCAGCAGCGAGTAAAAATAACTGCTCATTGCCATGTTGCACGCTTCTTGCTGACCAAACGAGGAAAGTGGTGAGCGCAACATACACAGACAGAACGAGCATCGTACCCACCAATCCATACTCTTCAGCTAATGACGCAAAAATAAAATCTGTGTGTCTTTCAGGCAAAAATCGTAGATGCGATTGTGTGCCCTGCCCTAATCCGACGCCAAAAACTCCTCCCGATCCCACAGCTATGAGTGCTTGTTGAGCGTTATAACTCTGTTCTTGTCCACTCTGAGCATCGATAAACGAAAATATTCGATCTTTTTGATATGGTTGTAACACAAAAAACCATGCAAATACCGCAGTGATGACAATACTGCCAGTGAGCACTGCCAATTTTTTCCACGAAGTAGGGGTAAAAAAAACCAGGCTACCTAGACTGATCAACAATACAATTGCCGTATCCAAATCTGGCTGACCTGCAATTATGGCAGTAGGTACGAGCAAAAGTGCAAAAAACATCATCAGTTTTTTCCAGGAGTCCCTTCCACCCTGACTCATTACCCAGATGAGCGCAAAACTGATTAATGGGAAAGTAAATTGAGATGGCTGCAATGCTATACCATCAGCTACTTGAATCCAGCGCGCAGTACCTCTGGTAGTCATTGAGAATACAAACGGGATTAGCAGGCTCAAGCAAGCAATGCTGTAGGCCGGGACACGATACTCAAGCAGTCGAGAAAATGAAACCCTGCTGACTGCAAAAAAGGCGATCAACGCAAGCAGGAAAAAAACGAGTTGCCTGCCCGCCAGTGAAGGCATAATACTACTTAGGGTAATGGTGCTGATGCAGAGAAAAATGCCAATAATGCCGGGTAAAATCCATAAACGCATGACTAGGTTATAGCAAAGTTGGGTGCTGAGTGGCAAATCAATTTTAGCTAGCTCGTAAATTCTAAATCGAATCCGAACAGTGCTATAGTTCGGTTATGGTAAAACATGCATGAAGCTGGTAATTCAGAAAAATACTTAGCCTTGATTTATTGTGAGCGTAGTGCCAATTGTTAAGGACGTGTTTGTCTTTGCTTCAATCTGTGTCTGCCAACCTTCAGGAATATTTGGTGTCGAAACTACTGCCTTGTCAGTAAATGACAGCCCCGCCTCCTTGCGCAGTTTTTGAATGCTGCGCATCAATTCTCGAGCTTCGCCTTCAGCCCTGAGTTCTGGAGTAAGAATGGTATCCAGCGTAATAGACAAATGCTCACCTGTCTGCCAGACAACACGTTTGACATTAACTTCATCAGCTAAGATGTCCAGCAACGCTTGTTCTGGCTGATCTCCTGGAGCAGTCACACTAACTTGAGCTAAAGGTTGGCGAATTTTGATGCCCGCCTCGCTGCGCGCTGCGTGTATTTTTTCGACCGCGTCACGAATATGTTGCATTCCCGTAAGTAGTTGCGTATCAATTTTTTGTGTAGCTGTTGGCCAATCGGTGAGGTGGATGCTGCTTTTTTGATCAATCAATTGATGATGCACAAACTCACTGAAAAAAGGGGTGAAGGGTGCAAATAATTGTGCTAGTTGATAGAGAGTCGTGCCCAAGATGTGTTGCGACTGTTCTTTGCTGCTGCCTGATTTGAGTTGTTCGCGCGAGCGACGCAGATACCAGGTTGAAAGATCTTGTACAAAGTCCATCAGTGAGCGCGAAGCTGCAACAACATCATACTTGTCCATTGCACTCGTGACCTCAGTGGTCAATGCATCCAAACGAGTCAGAAGCCACGCGTCCATTGTGGTCTGTGGTTTTTGTGGTTGAGAAAGATCGAGCGGGGCATCATTACTCACGAGCTTATAGAAAGAAAGACAGTTCCACCAGATTAGGAAGACTCGTTTTCGAATATCTGCGACTTCCTTGGCATTGAAATTAAGATTTTCTGCTCGCATTACTGAAGAGCTCATGAGGTAGAGCCGAAGGCTATCAGCGCCGTGTTCGTTGATGATGCTCATCGGATCGGGATAATTTTTCTTTGATTTACTCATTTTACTGCCGTCTTCTGCCAGTACCGTGCCAGTGGTCAGGATGTTGTCAGCAGCGTGCTTACCAAAAATACCAACACTCATCACATGCAGCGTGTAAAACCAAGCGCGGGTTTGAGCGATGTATTCACTGATAAATTGACCCGGATACGTTTGTTTGAATACTGCCTCGTTTTCAAATGGAACATGACGGGAAGCAAATGGCATCGAGCCAGACTCAACCCAGCAATCAAAAACCTCTGGAATTCTGCGACCTTTAATTGTGCGATCGTCATCGATCCAAACTTCGATGTCATCCAAAAATTCTCGGTGGATGTCGGTGATATTTTGTGCTGCTGCTGGATTGACTGCCCACTTTTGCAAGTCATCTAACGAGGCGATAATGCGTCGTTGTGGCTGCGCATTGATATCATCTGAAGATGTAGCCGCTTCCCAAATTGGCATTGGGGTACCCCAGTAGCGTGAGCGGGAAATATTCCAATCTGGTGCAGTTTCGAGACCTTTGCCGAAACGACCATACTTAAGATGATCTGGATACCAATTAATCGGCTCATTTTGAGCGAGTAAATCAGGTTTGAGTTTTTGAATATTGATGAACCAAGCTGGCACCGCGTTGTAATAGAGTGGTGTCTGGCAGCGGTAACAAAATGGATACGAGTGGGTAATTTTTTCTGCGCGCAGCATCAAGTTGCGATTAATCAGATCTTCAACGATGACTTTTTCAGCCTGTTTGTAGAATGCACCAGCTACCAACTTGACGAATGGCAGAAAGTGACCGTTATCATCAAGCGTCGGCACCAACGGCAAACCCAGTTCTTGGGCAAAAGCGTAGTCATCTTCACCAAATAATGCGGCAGTATGTACAATTCCCGTACCATCATCCATACTCACAAATTCTGCTGCTTGAACCGTCCAAGCTTTTGTTGCATCACTCTGGACATACTCATAGAGTGGTTGATACTTGGTGCCGACCAGCTTTGCCCCCTTTACGGTCTCAACCACTGAGTACGGAGCTTCCGAGAGAACGGCCTCTGTTCTTTCAGCTGCCAGCCAGTAATATTCTTGAGTCGTAGAATCTTGAATTTTGACGTATTCGGCATCAACATTGATTGCAAGACCTACATTGCCTGGAAGCGTCCAGGGTGTTGTTGTCCAGGCAAGAAAATAGGTGTCCTGTTGATCGTGTAGTTGAAATTTAACAAAAACTGAATGATCTTCAACGTCTTCATAACTATTGTCCATAGCTATTTCAAAATTTGAGAGAGGGGTAGCGCAGCGAGGACAGTAGAGCACTACCTTACGACCCTGGTATACTAAATCTTTTTCATATAATTGAGAAAATCCCCACCAAACTGATTCCATGTAGTCTAGATCCATGGTTTTGTAATTATTTTCAAAGTCTACCCAGCGTCCGAGTCGAGCAATTATTTTTTCCCACTCACCATCAAGTCGCAGCACTTCTGCACGACAAGCCGCATTAAATCTATCAATACCGAGCTCCTCGATGCCCTTCTTTCCACCCTTAATGTCAAGCTGCTGCTCAATCATGTTTTCAATGGGTAGACCATGACAATCCCAGCCCCAAACACGCTCGACACGATAGCCCTTCATCGTCCAGTAGCGCGGAATGACATCCTTACTGGTTGAGCCCAGCAAGTGACCGTAATGAGGTAAGCCAGTGGCGAATGGCGGGCCATCATAAAAGACGTACTGCTTGTCAGCTGGTCGCTGCTCCACCGATTTTTCAAAAATCTGCTCCTTTTGCCAAAAGGCAAGCACGGCTGCTTCGACTGCAGGTAAGTCAGTTTTTGCTGGTAGGTTAGCGATTTGTTTGCTCATATATATTTGTTTGCTGATATACAAAAAAACCCTCTGCTATCCACCATACTCATGGACAACAGAGGGTTCTCAATTTGGCTTTTCCAGAGAACGGTACCACCTCATCTTACTTATTTCCAGCGATTACGGGCTTACCCGGAATGATCTACTTTGCTTTAGCCCTAGGGGCGAAGCATTTCTGCATTCTGCGCTTCACCAAAGACGAATTGCCAAGTGATTGCTTGACTCAGGCGCACAACTATTGTCTGTCAAAAGGTGCGTTTTGTCAATCTTGCGCCACTGTTGTCTTCTCACTCATCTAATAGACTAGACTCCATTGGTAGATACTCGAGTCTTTTGAAAGTCCACGCGCTGCAGTATAAACTGAGTTACGTTGTGGATCCCACTGGAATGGACCAAAGACAGGATTCGCTAACAACTGAGGTTCGGCAGTTTCCGCGGATGAAATATTGAGAATGTAACCTTGTGTGGCCCCTACAAAACTGCCACGATATTGATGTACGGTATATCCCAACCAGTTTCCATCTGGAGAAATGGTAAGTTCATCAATTAGAATTCTAGAGGTTGTGAGCCCTGTTTTATGACGAGCTAAGATCTTTCCTGGGTCTCGTACGTCAATAATATGTGCTTCTCGATCCGAAAGCTGAGTTACTTGAACAACTGAAGGAATTTCATACGCTGACCAGTTTGGGCATTCATAATAAAGCTGATATTCGTCTTCTGAAGGATTTTTGATGATTTCCCACTGGATTTGTGTTGACTCAACTTCTGCAAAATACAGAGTCATCATGTCAGAACCAGGAAGAAATACTTTTTTTCCTTCAGTATCCCAACAGCCTGTTCGTCCTAGGGGTCCTGCTCTTTGATCAAGCATTGCCTGTGCCTGAGGACTGAAGCTTATCTCGCGTCGCGCCTGAGTTGCTAAGTCAATCAGCACATAGGTAGGTAAGAATGGAGTTCCTTTTTTTGACTGGAAGATTAGCTTATTTCCATCTGGAGACAAAGAAAAATTTTGCCCCCCAGACGCAGAGATATCGTCTGTACCAATCAATAACTTCCCACCTGACAGAGACGGACTGAATCCAATTGGTATTGCTTGCGTTAATTGAGGAAAGTAGTTGCGAACCAGCAAAAAGAGCGTGCCAACAAGTATGACAAATGATAGAAGAATACCAAGCCAGCGCAGTCTATTCTCAGTGCTCATGCTGTACAGTTTACCATGTATTGCTGCGACGTTCTGCTGTTATTCTGATTTCGAATCTACCGCTTCTTCCTCAGAAAAGTGGGAATCTCAAACTCATCCTCAAAGGCTGAATCAGACTGTTGCTGCTTGGGTTTGCGCTCGGGCTGTTCTTGTTCGTCAGTATCACCGAAAGCTGGAGATTTAACAAATGGATTGTGATTGGCGGAAAGGTCATTGGTGGTCATGGGTTGGGTAAATCCTTGCGGAGCTCGGTCGATCATGGTCGGCGCTGGTTTGGGTTGTTGTTGTGGCTGCTGTTGTTGCAAACGTTGTCTGGAATCCTTACTAAATCCACCAAACATAGTTCGAGCAGAGCTGTAGCCCATTTGTGATTCATCAAATCCAGTAGCGATGACGCTAATTTTTAATTTTGATCCCATTTCTTCGCTAATCATGGCACCGAAAATAATATTGGCATCTGGGTCAGCGGCGTTGGCAATAATGGTAGAAGCGTCTGACACTTCTGTCATAGCTAGGTCTGGGCCGCCGATCAAATTGAACAAAATGCCTTTCGCACCATCAATTGAAACCTCTAGTAGCGGTGAGGCAACAGCCATTCGTGCGGCAGTGGCTGCCCTGTTTTCTCCAGATGCTTCGCCAATACCCATCAGCGCAGAGCCAGATTCGGTCATGATGGTTTTGACGTCGGCAAAGTCAACGTTAATCAAGCCCGGAACAGTGATTAGGTCTGAAATACCCTGCACTCCTTGACCAAGTACGTTATCTGCGAGCTTGAACGCATCAAGTAGTGTCATCTTTTTATCGACAACATCCATCAATCGTTGGTTAGGTATGACGATCAAGGTATCAACACTGTCCTTAAGATTGGCGATGCCCTCTTCTGCGGTTTCCATCCGCCGCTTGCCCTCAAAGGCAAAGGGCTTAGTGACTACAGCCACGGTCAGGGCGCCCGTTTCCTTGGCAATTTCTGCAATAGTTGGAGACGCTCCTGTACCAGTGCCTCCACCCATTCCAGCGGTAATAAATACCATGTCGGTGTCAAATAGGAGATCTCTGAGCTTTTCATACGATTCTTCAGCAGCAGCCCTCCCTACGTCTGGGTCAGCACCTGAGCCAAGACCTTTGGTAAAGTTGCTGCCGATTTGCAGTTTTGCTTCTGCCTTTGAGGTCAAGAGTGCTTGCGCATCGGTGTTAATGGTAATAAATTCCACACCCTGAATTTGTCCAGAGTTAATCATCGAGTTTACTGCATTGCCTCCACCACCTCCTACGCCAATGACTTTGATCTTTGCGAATGTGGTATTTGAAGGTTTCACTAGTGCCATACTTTGAGCCTTTTGCTAATATTCGCAGTGTATCATTTTAGAAGGAATATGCAACTAAAAAACTAGTAAAAACTACGGTAACAAGGATTTAATCATGTCGGTGAATTTTTGAATGATTACGCCAGGAGATTTAAATGAAAATGATGGTAAGGAGAAGCCTGACTCCTCATTCTGTCCGCTCTGCTCTCGTCCAAAATAGAGTAGGCCAATGCTGGTAGCAAAAGATGATTTATGAATGTCACTGGTTAGTCCGACGAGTTCAGCTGGCTTGCCAATACGCACTGGCAATTTCATTTCATCTTTGGCAACTTGAGCGATGGATACGGTTTCTGCACCACCGCCCGTCAGTACCAGTCCAGCTGGAATATCGTTTAAAATATCTTGATCATCCAGTTTTTCAGCAATCAGACTAAAAATTTCTTCAATACGAGGCTGCATGATTACTTCGATAATGTGACGTTTTGACAACGTGTCGCTACTCTCCCCATTGCTAATATCAGTCAAAGGAAGTTCATCTGCCTTTTTTCGACGCTTATTGAATTCCTGTTTTGACTCACCTGAATGAGGCTTGAGAGCTTCTTGAGTCTCGTTGGAAAGTTTTAGTTTAATTTCTTCTGCTAGATCTAAGCTGACTCGGCAGCCCAGGGCAATATCTTGGGTAATATGGCGTGCCCCAATAGGAATGGAAGCTGAGTAGACGAGAGCGCTATCTACGTAGGTGCAAACTGAGGTCGAGCCAGCACCGATGTCGATCACGGCGACGCCGAGTTCTTTTTCAGTTTCAGAAAGTACTACGTGGCTGGCTGCCAGGCCAGAAAAAACAAAACCACTGACAGTCACTCCAAGTTCGAGGACGCATTTTTCTATGTTGCGCAGGGCTGTTGACATACCGGTAATGATGTGGGCTTCAGATTCTAATCGTACGCCGGTCATGCCAGTGGGGTCTTTAATGTCTTCTTGGCTATCTACCTTGAAGTTATTGGGGATAATATGAATTATTTCTTTATCTGAGGGCGTAGAAATTGCACGAGCCGCTTCTATGACACGGTCGACGTCTTCGTTAGTTATTTCTTGATTTGGTGAAGCGACTGCGACCACGCCTTTTGAGTTTAATGAACCTATGTGTGAGCCAGATACCGAAATGTAGGCTTGTTTTACTTCTAGCCCGGCCATGCGCTCTGCTCCGTCCAGGCTTTCATTGATCGTTTCCAGCACTCGCTCTAGATCAATGATCTGACTACGCTTCATGCCCTTTGAAGACACAACGCACACTCCAAGAACTTTGAGCTCAGAACTGTCCTTGGCTTGTTTTGCAATTAAGGTCACACATTTGTCGGTGCCTAAATCTATGCCGGTGATAATACTGTCGTAAGCCATAAATATTGACTTCACTTTCCTCTCAATTAAGACAAAGCACTAGTCTGCACTAGCATAGCAAACTTCAAGAAATTTTGGAAACTCATTTCTCAAGCATATATGATAGTACAACTATACATACTACAGGGTTTCTTTCAATACCGGTAAGGTAAATCGAGAATCTAAGTAGTAATCCTGATCGAGATAATCGGCAAACTCTGGTGCAGCGAGTATTTTTTCCGATACCATAAGATCGCGCTGCCAGTGTGCAATACGAATAACTGGCTGAATTGTGGTATGGGACATCTGTACGCTAATTTGTTCTGGATTATTCCAGCTCAGACTGGTAATGGGCAGCTCATTGTGTTGTGAATATCTCAGTACCTGTTGGAGTTGATCGTGATAGTTGAGAAGTTCAGAATTTTGAGAGTTTTCTAAAAAGATTGTTTGATTTTCTGTTTCTGCCTCTGGCAGAGAAAACTGTTTTCCTGAAACGGTTATTGCAAACAGCTGCTCTCCCTGCTTTACCTGATACGCGATATTTTCTAGTCTTAGGGAAATCCACAATGTTTGAGGAAACTGCTTTTCTATTGTAGTAATAATCAGTGGCTCATCGGCGAGTGCATCTTGCGTTACTTTATGATGATTGTAAAAAATAATGGGCGAATTCTTGACAGCCTCAATTTTGGCCATAACTTGAGGGCCGCATCTCGTCTGTAAGCCTTGTTGGTTGGTAATTTGGCACGTTACTGTTTGTATTCGAGCATAGTGGTAGATAGCAAAAACTGCACCGCTTATACCCAGTGCGATGCTGGCAATAACAAGCATATTGATAATTTTTTTAAATTTTTGTGCATCAGACCGCTGTCTGGACGATCTATTTCGAGTTTTTTTTCTGAGTTTGGGCATGGGCGGGCAAGTATTTCTCTACAATTTTTAGTAACTTTTGTGGTGCATCGGTGCGAAAGTGTATCGAACCAAGTTTTTTACTGCTGGCTTTGTATTTTGAACCTAATTTCTTTAGTTCTTCGAGCAGCTTCTCTGGAGTAAACTCATTTTGTCTAATAATAATTGCTCCACCAGTTTTGGCAAGCATCTTGGCATTTTCTTCTTGTTCGTTGCGGTGGGAGTTGGCCAGTGGAATCAGGATGGCTGGAATGCGATGGAGAGCTAGTTCTTGTGTGGTGTTGGCACCAGCTCGAGAAATAGCCAGCGCAGTATTTTGGTAGACCCAGGCTAATTCTGATTCGGTCAACCACTCTTGAACAAAGTAACGATCTTGATAACTGCGTTGTAGTTGTGAGCGAGCGCTTAATAGCTCATCTCGATAGCGATGATACTTGCTCGAGGCGCCGCACTGATGAATGACTCGCCAATCTCTTAAAATTCTCGGTAAAACCTGACAAACTGTTGAATTAATTACTTCTGATCCTTGACTACCACCGGTAATGTAGAGAATGGCAGCTGATGCCTGAGAGGTGAACCAGCTCGGTTTGGTTGCTTGATCGCTGAGCTGCTTGCGAAGTAGGTTACCGGTCACTACTGTTTTGTGTTTGGGAAAAAATTTCTTTGACTCTGGATGTGAAATGGCCACAGTGCGAGCAAGACGACTAATGAGCTGATTGCTAAAGCCTGCGGTCCTCGTCTGTTCGTGGGTAATAACGGGGATATTCAAGAGCCAGGCTGCTAGGGCGGCGGGAACTGCTAAGTAGCTACCAAAACTAACTATCACATCTGGTTTTTCAGATCGGATGAGTTTGGCAGCCTGAACAGTAGCTTTAAGCACAGAGATCGCAGTTATTGGTAATTGCCAGACAGATTGACCGCTGAGCTTAGGTGCCTTGAAAGAAACAAAAGGAACAGATCGTTTCTCAACTTCAAATTTTTCTTGCGAAGGTTGTTCATCAAATTCTCGAGTAAGCAACCTCCCTAAAAATACAATCGAAAAATTGGCCCTGAGTGCTTGAATGTGATCAATAAAAGCTAACGCTGGAGTAAGATGTCCGCCTGTAATTAAAATTTTTGCCTGATGTGCCATAGTGATATTGTAGTATGAACTACTCAGCTTTCAAAACCCAGTTGTGGTCTAGTGTAGACTTGCCTATGTTTCTTTGAGAGATTTTTGAAGACTCAAGAAAACTCCGGTGGCGAACAATACCATGATCAGTGATGATCTACCATATGAGAAGAAAGGTAGTGGTATTCCTGTCAATGGCACCAGTGCGACAACCGCACCGAGATTGAGCAGTGTTTGTACGCTTATCCAAATTAAAATGCCATAGCCGAGTAATTGTAACTCACGCTGATCGCGCAAAGCTTGCAGCATGCGGTACATCGTAACAGACAATGCTATGAACAGTCCGATGATCAATACTGAACCTATAAACCCGAGCTCCTCGCCAACAATGGCAAAAATTGAGTCAGTGCTCAGTTCTGGAATAAAGGCATATTTTTGACTTGAGTTTCCGATACCCTGTCCAGACCAGCCTCCACGACCGAGTGCAAGAATAATTTGCCGAATATGAAAGCTGGCACCGAGGGGGTCAGATTCGGGGTCAAAAAAAGTGGTTAATCGACGCATTCTATACGGAGCCAGATAGACTGCAAGCGCTAGCACAGGAATCATACTAGCCACTAAAACGCCTAGACTTTTCAAACTACCGCCACTTAAAAAGTACATACCCCCAGCAATTGCGAGTAGTAACAGCAATGAACCCAAGTCTGGCTGTAGCAACATTAGAATGGCTGGAATGGCAACGATACCGCTAAATAGCAACAGACCGCGTTGTTTTGGCAACCAGACCGCCAGGTAAGTCACCAATGCAAATTTGAAAAACTCTACTGGCTGCACAGTTAGTCCTGCCACAGAGATCCACCTACTCGCTCCATTAAGCTCAACTCCAACTCCAGGGATAAAGACCAGCAGCAAGCCCACTACTCCAGCAACAATAAGTGGTAGGGCCAGGTGTTTCCACCACTTGGCGGGAATTACGAGTCCAACACCAAAAGCTATCCAGCCAAGGAGCAAGCCTAGCAAGTGCTGTTTAAATATTGCGTAGGGCTCGCCAAAAAGCTGCAAACTTTCCGGAACAGAAGCCTGGAATACAAATAACGTCCCTAATAGGGTGAGGCCAATCACCAGTGACAAAAGAAGAGCAGTTGAGGGTTGAACACGACTTGATTTCATTGTGGTCTGGCCCAATGTAGGATGCCAGCTTTTTTAGTTTAGCGCAGTGATGTTAGCCAAACACCAAACAATGTTAAGATAATTTGAATCAGCCAAATTCTTTGTACAATTTTTGGTTCTTCCCAACCGATTTTTTGAAGTGAGAGATGTGCTGGAGCTGCTGGTAGTATTCTTTTGCCCCTAAATTTTTTTGAAAAAAGTTGTGCGAAGGATGAAGTGATCTCGATTACAAATATTCCACCGATGATAAGTAAGGCAAATACTTTGCCAGTTAATAAGCCAACTACTGCAAGGGTTGCGCCAAACGAAAGTGAGCCGACATCGCCCATAAAAATCCGCGCCGGAAAGACATTAAAATATAAAAATGAAATTAGGGAGCCGATCCAGAGAGCAATAAAAACAGACAGCGGTATATCAAGAATAGCAGCAGACAAAAACCATAAACCAAAGAGTGAAATCATCAATACTCCAGCCGCCAATCCATCAAGTCCATCGCTAATGTTAACCGCGTTTGCAAAGGCAACAATGGTGAAGGTGGCAAAGGGCAGATACAAAAAGCCAATATCAAAAGTACCGATAAACGGTATGTGCATGATGCTGATCTCAAGATTGTGGTAGAGCATGATGCTAATGATGCTCGCCAACAGTATTTGGAAGAGCAGTTTGTACTTCATTCGTAAGCCAAAAAATCCGTGCTCCTCTAACTGGAAAAATTTTTTAATATCATCGTAGAGCCCGAGCAACGCAAACGATAAGAATGTGAAAAACAAAATGTTGACTTCCGAAGTAATATTGCTGTGAATACTCGTAATCTCTATCCCCATGTTTCTTAGAATTGGCAACAATATGGCGAAGAGCATGGATACAATGGTGACCACTAATAATCCTCCACCCACTGGCACACCAGCCTTCTGCTGATGGAAAAAGTTGAAGACCGGAGTCAGCTTGCCAAAGACATCTCGGGTTTCTTGATTTTTCCGTTGAAATTTTAAAAAATATAACAAATTAATAAACGGTACAATCACCGCAGAGGTGATGATAAAGGAAAATAGTAAGACGCCTAAAAGTAATGCTAAAGGATTCATGATGGTAGCCTTCAATCACATTATACCGTTATGTAGCAAGGTTGACGCGTTCAATCTGCGCACCGATTGAGTTGAGTCGTTCTGGTAGAGCCTCGTAGCCCCGTTCAATATGTTCAATACCCATAAGAATTGACTCGCCATGGGCTGCCATGGCTGCAATCATCAGCGTGGCGCCGTGACGAAGATCATATACTTTGAAGGTGCCAGCCTGTAAATTTGAAGGTCCGTGAACTCGTATGGCGTGCGTGGCTTCTGGAGAGTCATCGGTAAGATTAAAATTGTAGGTCATTTCTTTGTCAATCACCTCAGGTTGAAATCGTTCAATGTCGGCTCCCATATTTTTGAGTTGATCAACATATTGAAAGCGATCTTGCATGACAGTTTCGTGTAATGTGCTGATGCCTTGGCATTGTGTCAAGACAGTAGCTAAGAGCGGTTGCCAGTCAGTCATGAATCCTGGCTCAATAGCTGTTGCTATATCTGTTGCCATCAGCGGTTCTTTCCAGAAAAAGCGAATGCCGTACGTGCCTATTTCATACCCAGCTTTAATAGAGTCAAGTGCTGTTAAAAAAGCTGTTATGTGCTCGGCTCGGGCATTTTCGATAATGACGTCACCTTTTGTGACCAGTGCAGCACAAGCATAACTGACGGCCTCATTTCTATCGGGCATTATTTTGTGAATGGCACCATGTAGTTCTGGCACTCCTTCGATACGTATTACCTTGTTGGCTTCTCTACTGATTCGAGCACCCATAGCATTCAAGTAGAGAATAAGATCATCAACTTCGGGTTCTTCGGCGGCATTCTCAAGAACAGTGGTCCCCTCAGCTAGTACTGCAGCAAGGAGGACAGTCTCAGTACCGGTATGGGTATTTTTGGAAAAATGGTAGGTGGTGCCTTTAAGACCGTCAGTGCGAGCAGTAATCAAACCATCTTTTTCTTCGATGTGCGCGCCAAGCGCTTCCAGACCTTGGAAGTGTCTCTCAAGTGGTCGCTTACCTATTTTGTCTCCACCGGGAATGGGTACAATGGCTTGGCCATGACGGGCAAGTAGTGGCGCAATAAAAAGTGTAGAAAAGCGTCCCTGTTTGCCATTAATGTGACGAAGATCAGTGCTCGAAAATCCTGTTGGATCAATAAATAATGCTCGCTCACCAGCTTTTTTAACCTGACAGCCACTTTGAGCAATGATGCCGGCGACTGTTTCCACATCACTAATGTGAGAGAAATTGAGGAGTCGAGATTCTGAGTTGGCAAGCAGCGAAGCAATCATCAGCTTATACGAAGCATTTTTTGCCCCTCCAATGCGCACTGAGCCGTGCAGTGGCGTTTTGCCAGTAATTTTAAATGCTTCCATGTGTGCTCTATATACTTAGTGCTCTATTAGCTTGTACTACAAAAAATGAAAGTCACCTTTCATTCAGTGGTTATTATGCAGTAAGACCTGCTAATTCTGTAGCGGTAAAACCGTAAAAGAAAATTTCTGGCCGCAATTGCAGCTGGCAGCGTGTATCTGCTTCCTGAGCAATGTGTTTGATTACAGCTAGATAATCAGCAGCTGTTGCAGTTCCTGTGTTTTCAATAAAGGCGGCGTGTTTTTCTGATACTTTCGCCCCACCGATCTGGTACCCTTTCAGCTGCAAAACATGTTCAATTATGTACCCAATACTTGGCGTGGGAAGCTCGAGTCGACGCTGATCTGCTTCTGATACGTTTTGAAAAATACAGCCAAGTGAGTTTTGAGGTTGTATCGATTTTTGTTGTGCCCATTTGACCATGGATTCACGGGCTTGGGCAACATCGCCGCGGTACAGTATGAAGTTGGCATCTATGATTATTTCGTTGCTGTGATGAAAGCGTGAGTGATCATAACCTAATTCTAATTGAGAGTTGGGGATAGTAGTGAGGTGGCCGGTGGTGGATACTGCACGAACAGAGCTGACATAGTCGCCGATAAATTTGGTGCCACCGTGGATGTTGTTATACAGTGCACCGCCGATTGAGGCGGGAATACGGGCAAACCATTGCAGCCCAGTCACTTCCTGATTGAGCAATTGATTAATGGCACTTGGCAAAGAGACACCAGCTGCCATGGTAACGAGCACTCTCTCACCCTCTTCTGAGAACTCAACTGCGGTAAAATCTGCGTGTTGGACATCGTCAGATGCTTTTATCCAGCGAGGTTGAGTTGGTGCTTTGGGTAGCAGTTGCAACTCAGATTCCAGCGCTGCCCTATCATCTGAAATGATAATTTCTGTGCTACTTGGTTTAATCACCAATCCACAAACACCTCTATCTGCAATTAAGGTATTGGCACCCCACCCAAGCATGGTAATCGGTGCGCCAGCTTTGGTGGCAACTGCTATTGTGTCTAGTAATTCTTCAGTTGATTTTGGAAGGGCGAGCACCTCTGCTGGACCGCCAAGCTTGACAGTAGTATGAGCAGCGAGTGGCTCGTTGCTGCGTAGTTCAAGTTGGGGAAGCTTGGTAGCTAGTGAGGTTTTCCAATCAGACATAGCCAAATTGTACCATTATATAGAGAGCAATAGGTCGTGGACGGTATAAATATCACCCGCACCCAAGGTGATAAAGATGTCTCCTTCTTTCAAGTGTTGTTGACAGTAGCTTGCCAATTGCGTGACTCCTGAGAGCTGTGCCACGGTCGCATCTGGATTCGCTGCTTGAATAGCTGCTGATAACGTGGCACTTGAGACTGTTGCAGTTGTCTGTTGTTCCCGAGCCGAGCCAAAAATATCTAGAATAATGCAGTGATCGGCGGCGCTTAGAACGGTAACAAAATCATCAAACAGCGCTTCTGTTCGAGAAAATGTGTGTGGTTGAAATGCGACAATGCTGGGTTGATTTGGAAAAAAATCCTTGAGGGTTTGGATAACTGCCGCAATTTCACGAGGGTGGTGTGCATAGTCATCGTACAATTTTGCACCTTGGTAGGTGCCAAGAAACTCAAACCGTCGAGAAGTTGAGTTAAATGATCCAAGTGCATCAGCTGCTTGCGAAAGTGTGACGTCAAGTAGATTGGTGGCAGCAATGGCAGCGGTGGCATTTTCGATGTTATGCTCGCCTGGCACGTTTAGATGCAGAGGTGTCGCGTCTTGGTCGTAGGAAATTGTAACTTGTGGTTTGATTTGATCAGGCTGGTGGTTGATTGTGTACCGAAACGTTCCAGTAGTGCCGTAGGTTACCTGGTTGACGTGCGTAGGGATAGTGGCCGATACAGCTTGGTGAGTGATGAGCGTGCCTGTTGGCTTGATTTGTTTGAAAAATGATTCAAACACACGCTGAGTTTGTTCTGGGGAAGTATACACATCAGGATGATCAAAGCTAATGTTGGTACAGACAACTATTTCTGGTTGAATGTAGTGAAAGCGAGGAACGAGTGTTCCTGTAGAGTGAGAACTGCTTGGATCTTCTGTGTACTCGTCAGCTTCTATCACAAACAACTCTGAATCGTCTCTCCAGGAGGCATTGCGTGCTAAGCCACGAATTTCGCCTACGCCGATTGCGTACGAGGGTTTGTGACCAGTTTTTTCTAGAATCCAGGTAATCATAGCTGAAACCGTGGATTTGCCGCCCACGCCACAAACAGCAATGGTGCGTTTTTGAGTGCTGAGGCTGCCAAGTGCTTGGGCATGAGTGAAGGCGGGAATGTGTTGGCTGTGGGCGGCTTGGACTTGAGGATTAAGAGAACCGTTGTGGGCTCCGGTATAGACAACACACTCGGTTTCTTTGGGCAGTGGTGATGAAAAATCAGTGTCTATGGCACATCCGAGTTTTTCTAGTGTTTGTTGTGTGACGAATGATTCTGGCGTGTCGCTGCCGCGGACTGTTTTGCCAGCATCTAGTAGTATTTGAGCCAGCCCGG
The DNA here is from genome assembly GCA_040879165.1 of Patescibacteria group bacterium. GTDB lineage: Bacteria > Patescibacteriota > Microgenomatia > UBA1400 > PJMF01 > JBBDKV01. Next base: position 3,469 of record JBBDKV010000016.1, on the reverse strand, counting down.
TCATGGCCACGCCCTTTATGCCCACCAAGTAGTAGTGCTGAAAGTCAAGAATATTGAACTGATTTTTTTGTGTTTCTAATTGCGTCATACTGCTTACTGTACTATCTGTGAAAGTACTGTTTTTAGTCTGGCTGTACTGTGGCGAAGGAGCGAGCGTCTTACGGTGTCTGAGCTCGACTGCGAATGTGACATATTTTGAAGCAAGTTGGTTCGTATTACTCGCGAATCAGTCTCGAGGTCGTCCAGCACGGGGTACTCGCCAACGTCGGCGTATGTTTTTAGAATTTCTTTGGGAATATCTCCCTGATGAATCAGAATAGTGCTGACTGCTTTACCGATAGCGTGTTCGATCGCGACTACATGATCTCGAGCAGTCATGTTGGCAGTCTGACTAGCTCGTGTCATTAAATTTGAGATATAAATAATGGGAGTGTTTGATTGTTGTAACACTTCTTTCAATCCCGGAGTAACTAAGACTGCCAGTAAACTTGCGTATAAATCCCCTGGACCAATAATGCAGTAATCAGCTTGTTGGATGGCTGCCCTAGCCGCTGGATTGATTTGGCAGTCAGGTGTTAATGTAACATGGTCAATGGGTTTTGGCTTATCTGTTGTCTCATCAAGAATGTGCTCTCCGACCGCTTCTGTACCATCAGTGTACATAATCTTCAATTGTACAGCTTCTTCGGTGACTGGAATTACACGACCGTTGATACGGAAAATACGAGCTGCTTCTTCCAGCGCCTTGGTAGTTGAGCCAGTGATGTCTTGCAGCGCAGTTAGAATAAGATTACCAAGGTTGTGACCTTTTAAGCCTGAACCCTTTTCAAATCGATAGAGTAGCAGGGTGCGAATTTCTCTCGCAGCCTCATCGTCCGCTAAGGCAGCAAGAGATTGGCGCAAGTCTCCCACAGGTGGAAAGCCAAACTCATCACGAATCCTGCCTGTTGAGCCACCAGAATCAGAAGCTGCAATGATCGTGGTTATATCAAGTAAAAGTTGTTTGAGTGCGGAAACAACTGGATAAATACCGGTTCCTCCCCCCATAACGACAATTGAAGTGGTACTGGCTTGAGAGTCGCTCTTCATGGTGTTGGTGCAATAGCTTGTTGTACGGCTGCTTGATCACTCCAAGGAAACTCGGTAGTACCAATACAGATGCTTTTTTCATGACCTTTGCCTAGGATAGCTACGGTGTCAGAAGGGCCGGCCAGTTTGGTAACAGCAAACTCAATGGCTGCTTGTCGATCAGCGATCGAGATAATTTTGTCATGGTGCTCAGTAAGTTGTTCCTTCATCTGACGAATAATTGACCAGACGTCTTCAGTACGCGGATCTTCAGTAGTGAAGATGACGTAGTCCGCCAGTTGAGTGCCAATTTGCCCCATAATTGGGCGTTTGGTGCGGTCGCGCAAACCTGCTGCTCCGTACACGGCGATTAGCTTGCCATTCTTAGACAATTGCTTTTTGAGCGCTGATAGCGTGGCGCGCAAGCCTTGTGGTGTATGAGCAAAGTCGACAATGATTTTGCATGGTTTTTCTGAAACGACTTCCATTCTGCCGGGCACTCCCGGAAAGGAAGTAAAACCGTCAGCAAGCTTGTCGTCGGCAATGTCGAGCGGTTTGAGCATGTTGTAGACTAGTCGAGCATTCATTTGGTTGTACTCCTCTGGAAATCTGGTGTTGATTGCGCTTTTGATTTTTGCTGGCAATGCATCTTGGGCACTGTAGGTTTCCCAGCTTTTAGCTGGCAGCAGCTTTTTGAGTAAGGAGAACGATTGGTCGTCTTCGTTGACAATGATATGCTTGGCTGATTTGAGCAGAGACGCCTTGGCTTTGACGTATTCTCGGTAGGTAATGTGGTAATCTAGATGCTCGTGAGTAATATTGGTTAAGCCAGCAATAATTGGTCGTATTCCCCAGGTGCGATATTGATATGCGCCATGAGAAGTAGCTTCCATAACAAGATAGTGACAATTTTGGTCAACTGCTTCGCGCATAAATTGATAAATATCATTTGGTTGAGGTGAAGTGACGTGAAAACCAGTGTCGTGCTCAACTTCACCTACGTAGGCTGCTACAGTACTAAGCAAAGCTGTTTTGTATCCAGCAGCGTTGAGTTGATGATAGAGGATGGAAGCACTGGTGGTTTTGCCGTCGGTTCCGGTGATCAATAGTATTTTTAACGCAGTATTGGGAAATTGGAAGCGAATTTGAGCAGGAATGCCTTTGAGCAGTCCAGTTTTGATAAAGTGGTAGGGTCGCTTGGCATGATATGTCAGCAGGGCGAGTGATTGCATAAGCTTGATTCCACAGACAATTATACCCCATCCTGCTCATTTCTAGGTTGACGATCTGGAGGGATGTTGAGAGAAATGAACAGGTCCTGTGCCATGTCGTACCATACTGGCGCAGCCGTTTCAGCTGCCCATGGCGAACTGCCAGGTTCGGTGAACTTTACTAACATCACAAATTTGGGATCAGTGGGTGGTGCGTACCCGATGTACGAGGCAATGGTTTTGGAGCTGTCATAGCCCCCCGCAGTGGCAATTTGTGAGGTTCCTGTTTTACCTGCCACGGTATGAGTCGGCGACTGGATCCACTGCGCTTCTCCTTGTTGTGCTGAAACGACTAACATTTGGGTGACTGCGCGTGCCGTTTCTGCGGCGACAACTTGCGCTTCAGTAGTTTTTTTTGATTCAGTGTACTCATTGGTACTTGGATCAAATACGCCCTTTACAATTCTAGGTCTCATTAGAAATCCATCATTAGCGATTGCGCCAACCGCTTTGATGAGTTGTAGGCTGGTGGTTGACACTCCCTGACCAAAAGAAATGGTTGCTAACTCGACTGAGCCCCACCGTTCTGGAAAGGGTGTATCTCGATCACCTTGTAAATCTATGTTGATTCTTGAACCAATACCAAATTTCTTGAGATAGCTGCGAAATTGTTCTGCGCCGAGTTGCTCAGCAGCATAAATCATGGCAGTGTTATCAGACTTGGCTAACGCCTCAGTCATTGTAATGTTGGGATGATAGACATCATTCCAAGTTCTAATTGTATATTTTCCGTACCGCCGCGCCGCAGCGCAGTTTGGGCACTGTGTGTCTGGTGTAATGGCACCAGCATCGATTGCCGCTGCGACAGTTAAAATTTTCAAAGTTGAGCCCGGTTCGTAGAGCGACGTTAAGCTAGGATTGGGAAAATGCGCTTGATCAGAGCTGTGATATTGAGATTGCTCAAATTGAGGCCAGGCAGCGAGCGCCAGTATATCTCCAGTAGTGGGATCGAGAATGATTATTTCCCCACCTTTGGCCTGATACTTTTCAACACTCTCAGCCAGTGTTTGTTCCGCCAAGAATTGCAAATCTCTGCGAATGGTCAGTGTCACATCTCTACCTTGTGTAGCCATATCCTTAATGGCCTGTTCCGCTGATAATTGTCTTCCGAAGGCATCTGTAAGGACGGT
>JBBDKV010000015.1:0-28399 GCA_040879165.1 Patescibacteria group bacterium | reverse complement strand
AGCAATTCCCCTTCTGGAATTGGAGCGTATCAAAACTGACGCCAAGTTACAAGCAGCTGAAATTGTGTGCTGAAGGTGAGCGCTGAAAGTGAGTAGCGCATATGGCTTACTTCAAATTGGTTGCTTCAAATTGGTATAGGTAGCGAAAACTGCGTAATCACTTACTCCCACTCAGTGGTTGCAGGCGGTTTTGACGTTACGTCGTAACAAACCCGTTCAACGCCCTGTACCTCTGATAAGATTCGTTCAACCATAGTCGTCAACACTGCAATTGGGATGTCCTCTCCGGGTAAAGCTGGCTTACCTGTCATAAAGTCATTAGTCATAATGGTGCGCAAAGCGATACTCCTTGCCCCAGTTTTTCCAAAGGACAGTGGCACAAGCACAACGGGAACTTGACTGATTCCGCGCACCAAATCGTAACGCAATAATTCCTCCATTACGATGGCGTCAGCCGCTCTGAGCTGCGTAAGTGTTTTTTTAGTGACCGTTGTGGAAGTGATTTGCTGACTGTCTGCCGTTGTTGGAGCATCTCCCCAAAAATATGCCACGCGATTGACTGCGTGAATCGTCTTAGGAATGTCGCGAGCCAACTGAAAGAGTGTTTGCCAATCAGCAGAGCCAAAAACACCTACTAAGTAGCTGTATGTACGCCCATCCCCCTGCACTCCCACTGTCCGCACGGGCAAGAGCGCTACTTGGTGTGACCCAGTTGAAAATCCTGCAGCTTGCTTTGCAACTTGCTTAAAATCTTTAGTTTTATATGGTTTGTTGGCACACAAAATACGAATGCCTAAACCTGGTCCTGGAAATGGTTGCCGCCAAACCAGCTCGGCTGGTAAGCCCAATTCTTCTGCTAATTGGCGAACTTCGTCTTTGTGATACTCACTAAGCGGTTCTACCACGCGGTTGGCGGCGCGTAAGCGCCGCACCAGTGCAGTGTCGTTGTGGTGTGTCTTGATAGTTTGGGCCGTAGCACTCACTGTTTCAGAAGCACTCTCGATCAAATCTGGCCTGAGCGTGCCTTGTCCCAAGACCACTTCGTTCTCAGGCAACTGTAATCGAGCTACTTCTCGATCAGCAACCGCTATAAAAGTATCACCGATGATTTTTCGCTTTACCTCAGGATTGAGCGCTTCAGTCAGAGTTACGGTTTGCTTGCCATCAATCTCAGTGGTAGCTTCTAAAAATTCTTGCGTAGCATCCACGACATGTAGTTTCAAACCAACTGCTGCCAGTGCCTTAGCTACTTGAGCACTCTCTTCTTTGCGCATTAAGCCTGAATCAACATGTAATAAATGTAATTTTTCTGGCTCTATTGCCTTACCAAGCAATACAGCAGCAACCGTTGAATCAATGCCACCACTGACAAGCAGTAATACATGTCTATCTCCTACCGTTTTTTTGATGTGTTTGATCGCCTGCTCTTCTCTATTTTCAATAGTAAAAGTTGGCTCTAATGCAGCTACAGCAAACACAAAATTTTCTAATATGTGCCTGCCATGTTCAGTTAAGTCAACTTCCGGATGAAACTGCACTCCATACTGTTTTTTGGCTTCATTGGCAATTCCGGCAATCAAATCACCAGATTTGGCAGTCACACTAAAGCCCTCCCCCACCTGATCAACAGTATCTCCATGACTCATCAATACTACTTCTCTATCGGAAAGTCCTTTGAACAAAGCGCAGTCATTCTTGAGTTCAACCTCATGTTGTCCATCTTCTCGTGTAGACTTCCTCTCAATCACTCCATTCGCCTGATAGTTCATTACTTGCATTCCATAACAAATACCCAGAATTGGCACTTTTGTAGAGAAAAGTGCTGCATCATACTCGGGAGCTGTTTTGTTATAGACACTTTCAGGACCTCCAGAAATAATAACGGCGCCGTATTGAGCCAGCTTCTTTGCTGAGGTATTAAACGGAAGCAACTCAGATCTCACAGAAAGCTCTCGAATGCGCCGATCAATAACTTTGCCGTATTGCGCGCCAGCATCAAGAATAGCGATGGTCTGTTTTTTTGAAGACATACAACTCTAATTGTACCCTACAATTATTCTTCAGTTTCTTTAAAATTAAAACCTAGCTGTGCTAAATCTTCAGCATGCACTTCAGTGCCTGCTGCAAGAGCGGCAAGTATGGAATGCGCACAACTTGGACAAGTATCTATCAGTTGATATAAATGTTCCAAAAAAGCACTAACTGCTACTGTTGCATTTTCAATTTGTCCCGGTAATTTTTGAGGTACTTCCTCTTGATCTGCAAACTCTTCGGCTAACTGAGTCATATCACTCAAATACGATTCAATGTTGGCTATAATTTGACTAACTTGATTCAAATACACTTCCAAATCCGGATCTTCTTCGGGCAACACTTCAGTAAGTCTTTGCCATTCAGCGTGTATTCCTACAAGATGACTTGAAATCTCAAACACCCTATATGGCTTTATGCTGTGCGTATCAGCCCTGCTGAGCTCTGTCAGTGCGGGGAGGAAATCAGCTCCAACTTTTCCTGATGTTAGCTTGAATATATCCCGAGGTGTTAATATTGCCTGATGTGGAGCATCAGCAAGATAGCGATCTCCCAACTCCGAAATATGATGATACCGAATCAACAAAGGAATTTCAGAAAATGCCTTATGTAGTGCGCTTTCGTCGCAAGATAATTGCTCACACATTTGCTCTACAACTTCAGAGTCAGTAAGCAAAAAGTCTATAAAGTCTTCAATTATAATCGATGAAAAATAAGCGTGATCTTGATAATTGTCACCATTTGCCCCAAACCGCTTGCCCAAATCATGGAAAATTGCTGCAATGCGCAAGCGAACAGTGTTTAACAGATTATATCTAGTTACTGTGGTACTAAATCCAGCCTCAGGATCATCAATGTCAGTTTCAACACGATACCTATTTGTATTAAGTGCCTTAACTACATTGAGGCTGTGCTCAAACGGAGTGGTACCCGTATGCGCATTGGTAACTTCAATTTGTGTGTCATTTAATTTTGAGAAGTATCTGTGAATATTATCTTCGTTAAGAACATAGGCATTTAGCCACTTGCTAGCGTGTTTTGCAAACTTTTTATTTCCTGTTCTAGCCAGAGGAATCACAACATCTTGTATTAATCGTTTCCAATCTTGGAAATCACTAATTTTTTCAGGCCAGTCTAGCGATTCCTTCTCTCCATCAGGCGTTTGCACAACAGTGTACACAAAACCTTCATCTAATGGAAGTGTTTGCATTCTACGCCGGCGATCCTTCTCTCGTGAAAACAAATAGCTGTCACGAACATCACTGGCAAGATCAAATTCTGACTTCTCTGGCGCATACTGCACTGGCGCATTTTGAGATTCTAAAGTACTGACCATATTACTAAAAAAACACCATCTTTCACTCAACTTGGTGTCCCTTCCTCTAATCCTGATGAATTAGAAAAATTCGTTACTTGGGAGCGAAAACAGTGGTGCTTTCGCGCATTTTAAATGCAATTACGTATTCGCTTTTCTTTACTATAACCCATAGTATAACCTCTACATATTAAGTATGTAAAGATGCAATTTCAACATGATACCGCAGCATTTCTGCTGGCACTTCCAGTTTTTCTAATCTCCTCAAAATTTCACTCTGCCCTACCCCTTTAGACTGCCACTTTTTAGTTAGACCGATGATACCTTCCAGATACTCATGAGGGAAAATTATCCAGGCGGTGGTACTCTCTGCAAAAAAATCTGGTTTGTAACTTGAGCGCGGTTTATAATACAGTGAAGCTGTGTCCACCTTTTTTACCCCAAGATCAACTAAATACTTACGGGCAAATTCAATTGAATCTCCAGAGTCAACTACGTCGTCAACCAGTATCACCTTTTGTCCAGAAATACTGGCTGGTAATTCTTGAGATAACATTGGCGCCTCTTTGCGTTCTAATCCATCATAAAAGGAGATTCCAAGACTCGCTGCATCTGGTAATTGCAACAAATCTGCCAAAATTCTCGCCAATGGCCAACCGCCTTTGCCAAGAGTAATCAACCGATCATACTCACCATTATGCTCAACGATTCTTCGAGCAAGTGCAATGGCTGACGACATTACGTCATCCCAAGTTAGTAATAAGTAGTCAGTAGAGTCATTGGGAAAGTGTTTGGGCACAGGAGCGGTGTACGCTCCTGCTGCAGTTGAAGAATGAGTTACCATGTCTAATTCTACTCATCATGTTTTATTTTGTGAAGCAGGAAGTGAGACTGATTTGACAAATTTCACAGCTGCAGCTAAATCTGTAGGTACTGGTGCCTCAAGCTCTATGCGCTTGTTTGTACGCGGATGCAAAAAACTCAAACTACTCGCGTGCAAAAAATGCCTTGGACACCAAACTCTATCTACTTTTGCTCGTTTTCTACCCAAGTACAGTTCGTCTGCCACCAACGGATGTTGTAAATACGAACAGTGCACCCTGATTTGATGCGTGCGCCCAGTTTTAGGATAACAAGAAATGAGTGACAAACCTTGATATAAGCGCAGCGAGCGCTCGGCTTCCTGTTGCTTCCAACCAAACTGCTGCTGCAAAGCCTGTACCCAGGCTTCAGCATCTAATGAAAACTCTTCATCAACACTGTACTTCGTCACTGCTGAGCGACCAGAAGCAGAAACACTGAAACGATGGCGATTATACGCAGATCGGTCAATTGGTAACGAAATAGTGTCCGCCTTCTGAGCAAAGATACCATGTACCAGTGCCGTATATCGCTTTTCTACCGTTCTTTCCTTAAACTGCGCCATGCACGCCAGGAGTGCTGCCGGATGCTTGGCCAATAACAGTATGCCGCTGGTTTCTTTATCTAACCGATGAGCAATGCCAACACGCTCCTTAAAGATTGTCACTGGATCTGCATAGGCATCATCGTCTGGTATTTGATACGATAAATTATTTTTTTCATTTTGAAAATTATACTTTTCTAAAGAAAAGCAACCACTTTTTTCTAGAAAAGTACCAGACCAATCTTGAACTGTTTCTAATCGGGTGGTTGCTGAACGATTAACCACCATCCCAGCAGGTTTGTTGATACAAAGAATATCGTCATCCTCATAGATACTAGTAATTGCGGCCGTTGTATTCATAGTAGTTTTCTTAGCTTTCGGCTTTCCGATCTCTCGCCTGATACCATCTGTAGACTTCTAAAAGTAATAATACTGCAACAGAAAGACTAATCGCCCAATCAGCAATATTATTCCTTACTCCGAGTATAGGTAGTGGCAACCAATCCCTGACCCCACCAACCAACACCCGATCGAGCAAATTTGACATCCCACCACCAACAAACATACCAAGTAGCAAATAGTCACGTTTGTGGTGTGCAAATACCCAATAACTACACCCAAGCAAAACAATAATCGTCAAGAGAATGACCATTGCTGCTGAGTATTGCTGCAACATACCAAATGATACGCCCTCATTGAGCTGTATCAAGACTGAGCGTGATTCAATCCAAGTCTTAGTTAGCTGATCAATACCAATCACAACTAACACAGCAGCACTAAATCGTTGAAGAGGGTGGCGTATCATCGGAATTCTGATCAGGATTAGCTAGTATTTCTTGTACTATATCTTTACTTGCTCTCTGCTGTCTAAAGCTTCTACCAGACCTGAAAAACAGCAAAAGCACTCCTAATACGATAGCCAACAAGGCAACTAGTCGATCAATATTTAAATCGAAAAAAGTGAAGATTGGCATCTTAACCCAGGACATTCCAAAATAAAACACTGCTGAGGCAATGAAGAATACTGAAACCAGAAAACCAGCGTTGGCAGTCTTTCTCCCCGCCCGATACCAGGTAAAAGAACGATAACTATATTCTACCATTGCTAAATACCAGCTCAGTACTAGGTAAAAAGCAGCATAATAGAGTTGAATTGGATGATGCGGTTCTTGCAATCCTGGAAAAACAATTCCCCAAGGGAGTTCAGTGGCCGTTCCAAAACCCGTGCCATCAAAAAACAACCCTACATAGACAATAGCCAAGCCTCCCGCCAAGCCAAGTACCCAGAAGTCCAGAATTTCAAAAACGTCCCACTTCTTCTTACGAGCGTAGCGATACAGAAACAATGCTGCAGCCAATACACTCACCGCTCCATTAATTCCTGGATATGTTGCTATATCAATCCATTTTATTAAATCTATTCCAAAAATATCAAACTGTGAAGCAATATATCCAAATCTACCAGCAATGAATCCAACTAATGCAGAAAGCAAAAATCCATCAAAAACTTGATCTTCAGGATAATGTTCCTCACGAATCTTGCGCCAAAAAAGAAAGGCTGTCGTAAAAAAAGCCAAAATGAAAAACACACTCAGTGTGCGCAGTGCAAATGGACCAAGTTGCAATAACACTGGATACATGATTGTTACCAAATAGTAAACTAGACTACTGTCTGTATTGTACTGTAGTTTTAACTTCTATTGAAGGCTTGCGCATAGTCGCGGTATACTAGTAGCCTCGTTCTTAACAATTCAAGTGAGTATCGCTCAAAAAAACTGTATCATCCAAGTCGCCTATGCTATCCATCCCTCATGCCCTGACAGGAGCATTCATAGCCAGCAAACTTCCGCATCCCGCCTTGTATATCCCACTGGCTTTTGCGTTTCATTATTTGCAAGATTGGACGCCACACTGGGACGTCGGTACTGGCTTATCAAATAAAACCAGAAAACGCAGTACAGCAATCAAACTCGAGTTCGTTGATCTGGCACTCACTATTGCCCTAGTGTACTTGTTTTGGATTGATCAGCCATTTGACTTGCAACTACACATTTGGGCAGGTGCGTTTGTTGGCTTACTTCCAGATTTTATGGAAGCACCGCGTAATTTTTTACGCTGGGAGCCAAGATTTCTTAAACCATTTAATAATTTTCATCACCACTTTCACCAATCCACCCCCAACATGATGCTCGGACTCGCTCCACAAATTGTGATTGTGCTGGTAATCTGGTTATTGCGCTAACTACCCCTACAAGATTGATATTCTGCTCAGCTTACGAAACACCCAATACTTTATTTCTTCCAAAAAATTCGCGCGATTGCTCCAATAAGCAGTATGATTTCTCCAGCAATTACCACCAGGAGCACGACAGAAGCATAGTCAGCAATTACCTGCAACACCTGATCTGACCAAAAAAAGAGGGGTGGCAAGATATCTGCAAGAAAGTATTGCGGTAGTATTGCTAAACCCAAGAACAGCGGAAGTTTACTGCCAATTTTTGGCCAAATTTTTATCAGAATCCAAGGCCAAAGAATAGCAAAAAGCACAACTGCGACAATAATTGATGGCATCAACAATTCTTGTTCTGAAGCTATTTGCAGGGCTCGGCGCTCCTTCTGTCTCCATTCTGCTTCATATTGAGCTAATTCAGCAGGATTATTTGATAATTGTTGAAATGTAGTGCTTTTGGAACAACTATCACTCCATGCCTCCCGGCAAGGTGAGCTGAGCTCATACACTCCAGTTGAAATCGGCTGGTCTAACTGTTTTGCAACAAATGCAAAATGACTTTGCAAATCGGCGCTTGAATCAACAACCACTGGTCGACTGTCACACCAATCACCAGTAAGTGCATACTGTATTACAAAACTATCTTCAATTACTCCTTGTTCAAAGGCAGCTATACTTGTGCTTTGTTGCGGCATACAAGTTAATGCAGATGCCTGATTGACAGTAAAAAAAGTGAAGAATGAAAAAAATCCAAGTATGCAGATAAAAGCTAGGTGTGTACAGGTTTTGCAAAAGTGCATAGTCTCCACTCGGATTTGTGTTTGTATTTGATCTGTTTATCGTGTCGCAACTTGCGTTACTAAACAGTATGGTGCCGAGAGAGGGAATCGAACCCTCACGAGGTTTAAGCCTCATGGGTTTTTGAGACCCACGCGTCTACCAATTCCGCCACCTCGGCTAGACTTACGTGCTAATTATAGCATTGATTGTCAGTTTAGCACTGATTGCTCATGAGCGGTCCGTGTTTGAAAAAACAGCAAAATAATACAAGCTCCAAGGCTAAAAGCTTGCAAAATTGCTAGTGGTGGTTCATAGTTATGTTGCTATGGAAGTTATTAGTCAATTTTTGCGATCATTGTTTGTTGTTGACTCAATTTGGTCAATCATTCTTCAAGCAGTGCTCTGGTTTGTCATTTCAATTGTAATTATTATCTCAACTGATAACGTCGATCCCGATATTAATCAACAACGCGTCCGCGCCAATTTAGGCTACTTGTCGATTTTTCTGATCTTGTCTGGCCTGCTGTTCTTTATGCTCTTTAGTTACGCACCAGTACCTGCTGCATAGTGATCAACGTTGTAAAATCGAGTAGTACGGAAATCGAACGCTACAACCTCGGTAGTCAGGCAACAAGCCAAGTACCGTCTTACATTACATCCTTACATCACATCTCGCTTGGTTTCCATGCCATAGAAGCGGATACGGTCGCCCTTGAAGTACAGATCAACATCACCAATTGCCCCATTGCGGTGCTTGGCAACGCGCAAATTGACTGCCTCACGGATATCTTCGTCTTTTCGATATAAAAACATCACTACGTCAGCATCCTGCTCGATACTACCACTTTCTCTCAGGTCTGAGAGTTGCGGCACGCGCTCGCCTCGACTTTCAATAGCGCGTGAGAGTTGCGATAAACCTAACACTGGTACTTTCAACTCTCGAGCAATATTTTTGAGACCCTGCGAAATTTCGGCAACTTCCTGAACACGATTGTCTTTAGAACGACCGTGAGCCAGTTGCAGATAGTCGACGATAATAATATCAATGCCATGTTCCATCATCAGACGACGGGCGCGTGTTCGCATCTCAAAAATGCTTAAACCAGGAGTGTCATCAATATAAATCTGAGCATCTGCCAGAACGCCCATGGCATCAGACAGTTTCAGAAAGTCTTGCTGGTCAAGTCGTCCAGTTTTGAGCTTCCAGGCGTCAATGTCTGCCTGAGTGACGAGTAAGCGATCCACTAGTTCTTCTCGACTCATTTCCAAAGAAAAAATACCAATTCGCTTCTTCTCTTTGACAGAAATGTGATGCGTGATGTTCAAAGCAAACGCTGTTTTTCCAATTCCAGGTCGAGCTGCCAGAATAATCAGATTAGAGCGCTGAAATCCCGCCAGCACTCGATCTAGGTCAGCAAAACCAGTTGGCACACCTCTAATCTCTCCTCCACTCCGCTGCAACTCGTCAAGTCGCTCAAAACTTTCCACCAAGGTATCCTTGACAGGCGTGAAAGATTTTGAACCCGTAGTGTTGGAGATAGCAAAGACGTGCTGCTCTGCTGTATCAAGTAATTCTTTAGCTTCGGAAGCATCGTCAAAGGCTTGTTGGGTCAAATCACTCGAAAGACTAATCAAGCGCCGCTTAATAGCTAAATCAGCCACAATTTTGGCATATTCTAAAACATTGCCCGCTGTAGAAACAATATTTGACAACCGAGCAATACCGGCCGTTCCACCGACTGCTGTCAGGTTTTTGTTTTTTTTGAGTTGATTGGTCAACGTGACTGCGTCTATCTGTTGGCGTTTTTCAAATAGCTGCTGCATCGCTTCGTAAATTTGTTGATGAGAAGTCTGGTAAAAACTTTCTGCAGTCAATAAATCAGCTACTTTAATGATAGCGTCTTGATCAATTAAGATCGCACTTAACACAGACTGCTCTGCGTCTAAATTCTGAGGTGGTAATTTTTGTCCTGACATACCAATGAAACATACCTATTGATTAAAAATGTTATTGCTCTTAATTGTTCTCAAAGATGCTGTGCAGCAAGTACTTGCTATGACACAAGCACAGCCACCTCAGTTTCCTCGGGCAAGTTGGTTTTTTCAATTTCAAGCTTGGCTTCTGGCTTGACTTCGACGCTCATAGCTTTCAAAAAAGATTCTAGTGGCTCCATTTCGCCAAAAACACTCTCGTCATGTTGATCTGTCTTATAATGCATCGGAATGACAATGCTCGGCTCTAGGGAGCGAATAACTTTAACCGCTTTTTCAGGATCAAGGCTGTAGACGCCTCCAACTGGACACATCAGAATGTCTACGGGACCGATCTGCTCGATTTGCTCAGTAGTCAGCTCGTGGCCGAGATCTCCTAGGTGACAAACGCGCATTTCATCAAGATAGATAGTAAAAATTGTATTTTTGCCCCGCTCCGAACCCTTCGAATCATCATGAAATGATGGTACGCCAAACACTGAAATACCACCAATTTCATACTCACCTGGCTGATTGATGATAAATGGTTCCGCTCTGCGCGCCGTACCGCCAATTGCCGAAGCTGCTGAGTGATCAGGGTGATCGTGGGAAATAACCACCATATCAGCACTAGATGAGGGAAGCGAAAAACCAACGTATTGACTGTAGGGATCAGTGATCACCGTTCCCCGTTTTCCCTTTAACTTAAAAGCTGAATGGCCAAGATAGGTAATTGTCATAGCTTCCTTTTATTGCTGTGTCCGTTTTTATACTACAGTACTACTAACAAGCTGAATTTGTAGCCGGTACGTTGATACTACCACATTACATCAGTTGTTTCGAAACATATCTCAGCTGCGCATGAACCACTATTTTTGATAGTCTTTGAGTCTGATTAAAACCTGACGAGACTTGTCACGTAGTTTATAATGGAGCTTCCTATGAAAAAAGAGGTGCTCATCGCAGTCTTGATTGGTTTTGGTCTTGGATTACTCATCACCTATGGTTTGTATAGAATGCGTGCGGCGATCATCGGTCAAGATCAAGCGACGGAAATTGATCAGCTCACCCGAGAAGAACCTGAAGATGAGGAAGTTTCTAGTGTCCTAGCCCTCCACAGTCCTGAGGACGGAACAGTACAAACTGAGACAAGCACACGCATCACTGGCACCACACTACCCGACACCTTTGTGGTGTTATTTATAAATGAAGTCGATATAATTGTGAATACCGATGAAACCGGTAATTTTAGTCATGAAGCTGAATTAGAGCCGGGAACCAACGTCATTACAGCACACGTTGTCAATGCCGAAGGTGAAACATTCACTACTCAACGCGTTGTCATTGTTACTGACCTGTACACTCAGACACCTGAACCAGAAGATGAATCAGCAGAAGATGCAGAGGATGCAAATGAAGAATAATAAGATAGCGCGCCAACTGAAAATGAGTTCACTTATTCTGATCGCACTAGTGGGATTGAACTTTGCGATTTTTAAAACAACTTCAGGTAACATATTTGCCCAAACAGACGCTACACAAAGCACTGAGCAAGCTGAGACTGATGCATCAGAAAGCACCGATTCTGCCGAACTAGATGAGCAAGTCAGAGAATCCATGCTAGAACGAGTGCGAAATGTCACCTCTAGAGAACAAGTCCAAGGCGCACTGTACGATTTGCTTTCTCAAAAAGGTGGGTACATGGGAGAAATCACTCGTATTTCTGAAGAAGCGATCACACTGAGCACAAGCACCGGATCGGTTATTGTGCCATTACAGGAAGGTGTTTCAATACTCGAAGATGACGCTATTATTGCTGTTGATTCGATTGAGGTGGGTAGCTGGGCAACCGTACTCGGAAATCGAGTTGACGAACAAATTGAGCCAGAGTTTGTAGTCGTCAGTGAAGAAACGCTACAACCACCTACTCAAAGAATAGTGGTTGGTTCAATTTTTGAAATCAGCAGAACAGCACTGACAATTACTGCGCGCGATGGCGGCAGTGAAACAACATTCACCATTGATTCAGATAGTGTTTTTGAAGACCAAGATGGTGAAGCAGCTACTTGGCAAGATTTTGATGCAGACTATGCAGTACTAGTTGTTGCCATTGAAGACCCTGAAACTGAAGATGAGTTTATTGTTTCAACAGTTCGATCGATGGTTAATCTCTCAGACTTGAGTGAGGACGCAACTAATGAGTAGGTTGCCATACTCTGAGCGCATACAATCACTACACTCTCACATACCCGACTCCAACTGGAGGCTGATCTCCAATCCTACTGATATTTATTACTACACTGGACTCGATTGCACAGAAAGCCCTGAGCGCGAAGCCTGGTTATTTGTAAATAACACCCAAACCCTACTTTGTCACACTCCATTTTTGGTACCAAGTGCCAATAGCTACGCGGTACTCGCGTCGCTTCGCGTTCATGAAGTTGCCAAAAAACTTATATCCCTGTGTGATGAAAAGACTCACCTTACGGTCGCTCTAGATACTGATAATATTACAGTTGCTGAGCAAGAAGCTTTTGCCACACTGTTTACTGTAACTCAACTGAATCGAAAATTCCTCTGGGAACAACGGCAACTGAAATCAAAGCTTGAAATACAACATCTAACATCTGCTGCACAAATCACTGCTCGGGTTATGGAGAAAACAATTAAAGCATTGCGGGTCGGGATTACGGAACAAGATTTATTACGATCTGTGTTGCAATTCTTTCTTGAAGAAAAGGCTACTGCTGCTTTTCCACCAGTAATTGCTTTTGGTGACCACACCGCGCTCCCCCATCACCGACCAAGCACAACAGTTTTAGAAAAGAACATGCCTGTTTTACTTGATATAGGAGCAAAATATGAGATGTATTGCGGAGATATGACTAGAACCGTGTGGTTTGGTGATACTGTAGATCCGGAGTTTGTAAAAATTGAATCGATAGTCAAAGATGCCTACTCACAAGCTGAACAACAGGCCGTGGCTGGCAGTGCGATATCGGCTGTGGATAGGGCGGCTCGTGACCTGATCTCCGCAGCGGGCTATGGTCCATATTACATCCATACTACTGGGCATGGTCTTGGGCTCGAGATACACGAGCCGCCCTCCCTCTACCACACAGAATCAGGTAAACTTGAAACAAATTCAACTATTACAATCGAGCCAGGCATATATGTTCCAGGAAAGTTTGGCTACCGCTATGAAAATACCCTGCTGATCACAACTAAGCAACCAAAAATACTAACAAAGACAGAGTAGTTTTTTGATCAATCAAACTTCGTCAGCCTTCTTTGACAACCTTTTTTGACAACCTTCTAGGCCTGTGCTAGTCTACGTTTAGTATGGCACAGACACCCTCAACCATGTTGCCACTCGGCACACAACTCCCAACTTTTTCGCTTCCAGAAGTAAAAACTGATCAAGTTATTTCTAGTCAAGAGCTGGCGACTGACAAACCAGTATTAGTTATTTTCCTCTGCGCTCACTGCCCATTTGTGTTGCATGCTAAAGATGAAATTGCTCGAATAGCTGATGACTACGCAGAACAAATCAAAGTTGTCGCCATTTCCAGCAATGATGTTGACTCTCATCCCGATGATAGCCCAGAGCAACTCAAGCAGCTCGCCACGGACACCGGCTGGTCCTTTCCTGTTTGCTACGACGAAGATCAGTCCGTTGCTCAAGCTTTTCATGCAGCCTGCACTCCAGACTTCTTTCTCTTTGACGCCAATCAAGAACTTGTCTATCGTGGCCAACTTGACGACAGCCGACCAGGCTCAGAAACGCCAGCCACTGGCTCAGATCTGAGAAAAGCACTCGACACACTTCTTGCTGGCGAGCAACCAGATCCCAACCAAAAACCCAGCATGGGCTGCAACATTAAGTGGAAGCCAGGTAATGAACCTGAGTATTTTGCTTAACGTTGTTCTAAAATTCTAAACGGTATTGGAACGCAACTTTCCTTATAAAATTCGTGACACACCCCTGGTGGACCGTGGGAGAATCGAACTCCCGTCTGTGCAATGCGAATGCACTGTATTACCACTATACGAACGGCCCTTATCTTGGTTTTCACACTCCCTGCTCGCACAACTCTGATATGATACCACCACAATTCAGCTATGCAGATACTATCATCCTACGACAAAAATCATACCATTCGAGCATTAAGCGAAGCAGAACAAGCACTCGCTCGTCAAATATTGACACAAAATCTAGCAGCGCACGCTTCTGACGAACTATTGATCATCACCATACCAGAAATGCTAGAGCAAGAAGCCGCCCTCTGGTTTGAAGTTGGCAAATCACTCACCAAATCAACTGAGCTGATCGTCATCTCAGACATGACCCACTCCGGACAAGAACCACCCGTTGAGATCATCGAGCGAGCGAGGCGCGCCACGCTGTCCATCTTCCAGACCGAGCACTCCCTCACCCACACTCAAGCAGGCAAAGCCGCAATTCAAAACAACGGGCGTGGCGCCAGCCTTCCCGGCGCCAACTACGAACTGATCATGCGCAGTCTTGCCTGTGACTTCAATCCAATTCTTGATCTGGGCAATCAACTCGCAGAAATCCTCAGGCAAGGCACCAACATCTCGATTACCTCGACTGTGGGTACCAATCTCACTGCAAAAATCCGCACCATCGCCGTCTACAACGACAGCAGCCTCATCCCCGCTGGCGAACTGGGCAACCTCCCAGGCGGCGAAGTTTTCTTCGCTCCCCTGCTCGACTCTACAGAAGGTACGCTGGTCATTGACGGCTCAATAGCCGACGACATCCTTGATGAGCCAATTGTCATCACGATCAAACATGGCCGCGCTGTTGCCATCAAAGGTGGCACAGCTGCCCAAAATCTACAAAAATCCCTGGCTGCTGCCGGCCCGCTTGGCTTCTCTGTTGCCGAGATCGGCATCGGCACCAACCCCAATGCCCAGATTTCCCCCAACCTCCTGGAAGCAGAAAAAGCCTATGGCACCGTCCACGTCGCCTTTGGCAACAGCAGCGCCATCGGTGGTGAGATCAACGTGCCAGTGCATATTGATGGGCTGGTGGCGGAGCCGGAGGTGAGGGTGGATGGAAAGAAAATATTATCTGAGAAGAAATTTAATACAGAGTTCAGGCGTTGGCTGACAAGCGCACTTGCTGAAGATACAAAAATCCTCGACGAACTTTCAGCGCGCTAATCTTACAGCTCTTTGCAAAATTCCTCAGATATTGCCCGCTTGACATATTTCTTATAGGACTTACAATAAAAGCCATGTTAAGAAACAGCATTGTTAACTATTATTGCTCTCACCACCACTCTCATCTTCTGGGAGTGAGTCGTCGTGCATAATTAATTTTTAAGCCAAAACCCCGTGATACTCGCTCCCCCAACCAGGGAGCTTTTTCGTGCTCCCGATCCTTTGTATTGGGTTTTTGGCATTGGTAAACAGAAAGCAAAAATGACTAACCCAACCTACATCGACACGGCTGGCCAAATTACTGCCATCTTCGCTAGTCGAGTAGCTAAGACAGCTCGATCTAGTCTAGCCACTACGCTACTGAAAGAAAAAAGCTGCGAGCAAGTGGCATTCTTAGACATGAAATCAGCGCCACCTCGCCTTGAAATGATGGGCGATGAGTTGTGCATCAATGGCACGATTGCCTCGGCATTTCTGATTTCTGACCTGCTTGGTACTAATCAATCTGATCTTGAAATTCCTTTGCTTACCAAGACTATCAACTTTACTGTTGATCGATCTCGAGTAACTGTCCAATTTCCCCTTAGTAGCTTGGTGAAAGATGTTTTGGAAAATCGTGTCATACTCGCGGGCATTAGCTATCAAATTATCCCAGGCATTCCCAAGCGGCAGAAGTTAACAAATTTGCAGAAGCAAATCTTAAATAATCTGGCAAAAACCAATCCTGCCGCTGGACTGATTTTTTATGAAAACAATGTGATCAAGCCTGTTATTTATGTCAAAAAAACTAACAGCGTGATCTGGGAGCAGGCTTGTGGATCAGGATCACTCGCATTTTCACTCAGTACCGGTATCACGCAGGTCACTCAACCATCCAAAGAAGTAATCACTATTAAAGCCACCAATGATACACTATCTATCAGCACCACAGCACTCAAAACAACTCGAAAGGTCAACGCATGAAACCAACTACACCAACCACTCTCAAAGGCTTTCGCGACTTTCTCCCCACCGAGAAGCGACAGCGCGACTGGCTTGTTGAGCAGATGAAAGCAGTCTTTGAGCAGTTTGGCTTTCAACCACTGGAAACTCCGACAATCGAGTACGCTGAACTGCTGCTGGGAAAATACGGTGATGAGGCAGACAAACTTGTCTACAACTTCACTGACCGCGGCGATCGTCAAGTTGCGCTGCGCTACGATCAGACCGTGCCCACCGCTCGTGTGCTCGCCCAGTACCAAAATGTGTTGCCTCGGTATTTCCGTCGCTACCAATTTGGCAATGTGTTTCGTGCAGACAAACCCCAGAAAGGTCGCTTCCGTGAATTCATGCAAAGTGACTGCGATGTTTTTGGCAGCAGCGACCCGCTTGCCGATGCAGAAATTTTAGCTGTCTTTTATGCCGTCTATGCAGCCATCGGACTGGAGTCAATTCAGCTACAAATTAATGACCGCCAACAGTTAGTAACTACATTGGAGCCATTCGCACTACCCGAAGCTCCAGTGCTCTCTCTCACCCAGACTTTAGACAAGTTGGATAAGATTGGCGCCACTGGTGTGGCTGATGAACTAGTGAGTAAAGGTCTGAGCGCAGACGCAGCTGCGACACTTTTAGGCAAAGTAGAAAAGAATGAAAAATCAGAACTTTTACAGAAAATTGAACAGTATGCTACTGCACTAGGTATACCTCAATCAGCACTCGTATATAACCCGTACTTGGCTCGCGGCCTGGATTACTACACTGGTCTCATTTTTGAAGGACAGGTACCCGAATATACTGTTGGTTCAGTGGGTGGTGGTGGTCGTTACGATACCTTGATCAATGACTTGTCAGGAGTGCAAATGCCGGCGGTTGGCTTTGGCATCGGCTTTGACAGAACACTCGAAGCTGCTCGAGAAGCAGGTACGATCCCCCAATCACTGACACAAACACAAGTCTTTGTGACTATTTTCAATGAGGCGCTCGCCCCTCAGGCTCTAACTGCGGCCAAGCAGCTTCGCCAGGCAGGAATTGCGACAGAGATTTCTGTGACAACCAATAATCTAGGCAAGCAATTCAGACAAGCGGCCGTGCTCGGCATACCTTGGGTACTAGTGATTGGTGAAGAAGAAGCTGCAAAAGACCAAGTTACGCTCAAAAACCTCAAGAATAGCTCGCAAACACAGCTTGACCTAAATGCAGCAGTTCAAACAATCTTAGCTGAATAAAAATATACTAGGTATCTTGCTCATCGTGATCAACCTTAAAAAAGTCAATGCCTGCTGCCGCTGCAGCTTCCTGGTCATTGCTGCTATCGCCAATCATTAAGAACTCATCTAGTGGTCTATTGTCCGTTCGAATGAGGTCAAATCCCTCTGGATCAGGTTTGATCATCCGAACATCATCAGCCGTAACCGTTCGTTGAAAATAGCTCAATATGTGTACTTCTTTTAGTATTGGCTCTACTGTGCCTCGGGTATTTGAAGTCCAGAGAAAAATGTCGTACTCAGCGCTTCTCTTGCGTATGAAATTGGTCAGTGAAATGTGCTCAGACACACCTTGTAAGTATTGCCGTTCAAATTCATTTGACCAGTGATTGATAATTTTATTGGCCTTGTTGCCAAATTGACGGACTGCTCGATGCTCCAAGGCAACAATACTGCGTTCCTCATGCAATCCTGGATCAAGCTCTTGCAGACGCTCCACCAAACCATTGAAGAAAATATGCCATGGCAATTCTAGCGTAAACAGCGTTTCATCAAAGTCAAAAATGAGCACTTTTTTAGGATTCTTTTCGAGATACTTCAAAAATTGCTGCATAGTCCCAGTATACATCACAGCTCAAGTGTGCACTATGTATCGTGACCTATTCGTGTATCGCCCGATTCCTGTACGCATGACCTATTCAACGACTCAAGTATTTCTGTCCACCCACTGTTAGCCAATCTAACCAAAAAATGCCATACTTGTATGTTATGTTTTCGTTAACCCAGCGACACCAATCGTACCTCTGGCTCATTCTCAACACCATCGTCTGGGGTGCGGCGTTTGTGATTAGCAAACCGGCATTTGAAGTAACGACACCATTTCGATTTTTATTTTATCGATTCTTCATAGCTGCCACTTTGGTCATTCCCCTTCTTTGGAGGTATAGAAAAAACACCTGGAATAATCCACGCAGCTTACTCATGATTAGTGGGCTAGAAATGATCGGTACAACATGCACATTAATTTTTCTCTGGGGCGGACTTGCGCTAACCTCAGCCATCGAAGCCAACATGATTGCCACTACTGCTCCAATTTTTGTAGTGCTGCTGGGGGTTTGGTGGTTGAAGGAAAAACAAGAAGCCGTTGAATGGTGGGGTATCGCATTCGCCCTGTTTGGCACAATTTGTGTTGTTGCTCTACCCGTCTTTTTTATGCAAGGCATCGCCTTAACGGGAGCGCTGCTGGGAAATATAAGTATTGTAATTGCCAATATTTCCGAATCTGTTTATTTTGTCCTAGCTAAAAAACGCTACCAACACATCCCTAAGTTACTCGTAGTCAGTGTTAGTTTTTATATCGGGCTCTTCAGTTTTGCAATCTTAAGCTTGGCCGAAGCAGGTTGGAGCGTTAACCAATTACTCCAACATATCTCTGTAGACTTGCTCGATATGAGAGTCATTCTAGGCGCTGGTTACATGGCAGTATTCGGCTCAATTATTGGCCTAACTGCATATATTCAGGGTCAAAATGGCATAGAAGCCTCAGAGGCAGCCATTTTTAGATATTTGCAACCAATCATTTACATTCCCCTGGGAATCTGGCTACTCCATGAGGAACTCTATGCCATTCAGGCACTCTCACTAGTCATCATTATTATTGGATTTATCTTGAGCGAACAGCGTGATGGCCAAGAAAGCCACGCCGTTCACGCTCGACATGGCGTGCCCGCAAACGTTGCTCACTCACAATCACTCTTGAGTAAGGTACGATATAAGTTCCGCCGACTTGTCGGCCACCAGTAGTGGCTTAGTATAAATTGAAAACCCGTGATATAATAACCACTCTATGAAACAAGACATTCATCCGAACTGGCAAACCTGTACTGTAACTTGTAGTTGTGGCAACAGCTTCACTACTGGCTCAGTCAATACTGAATTGCAGATTGATATTTGTAACAAATGTCATCCATTTTTCACTGGCGAAGTGCGATTTGTTGACCGACAAGGTCGCGTAGATCGCTTTTTGAATAAAGTCAAAGCAGCTGAGGCAAAGCAGTCCAGCAAAAAAACTAAAAAAACTGCAGCCCAACCAACTGAAGACCCAAGATCCTACCGCGAATTACTGCGTGACCAGCAATCACAGTTGCGCAAACAGACCAAAAAAACTCCAGCTAATTAGCTCACCTGTTCCTGGCAGAAACTCCTCACGCAAAATCAATCCAATGAAAATCCGTGTGTGAGGTATACTACTCAAGGTATGTCATCGAATCCGTATCAATCCCAACTCGATCAACTAGAGATCGCTATTGCCGAAACCAAAAAAATGCTGGCTGATCCTGATATGGCTGAATTGGCACAGGAAGAGATTGCTCGTCTAGAAGCTGAGCAAAAAATGCTTGAAGATGCAGCAGATCAGATGAACAGCGATCCTACAACCATACTTGATGAAAATACAGGCAGAAAAGGCAATTGTACGATGGAAATTCGTAGTGGTGCCGGTGGCGATGAAGCTAAAATTTGGGCAAATGAACTGAAGCGCATGTATGAACGCTTTGCAGAAACAACTGATCTTACAATTCAGGTAATTGATGAGCTCGTTATCAAGTTTACTGGCAGTGCCCAACTAGGAGGAACACGCCTAACCGCTTTTGAACTCCTCTGTTACGAATCAGGTGTGCATCGCGTACAACGAGTTCCTGAAACCGAGTCGCAAGGACGGATTCATACGTCAACTGCCTCGGTAGCAGTACTTCCAGAAGTGCCAATCAACGCAGTAGAAATTAGAGATGAAGATCTTGAATGGCAATTTATGCGCTCTAGTGGCGCTGGTGGACAAAGTGTCAACAAAACCAGCAGCGCTGTTAGACTAACACATGCCCCATCTGGCATTTCCGTTTCCGCCCGACAAGAAAAAAAACAAGAGCAGAATCGCAAAATTGCTCTTGAATTACTACGCTCACAACTCTGGGAAATAGAGGATGAAAAACGTCAAAAAGAAATCGGCACTGCTCGCAGCGTAATCGGCCGAGCACAACGCGCAGAAAAAATTCGTACCTACAACTTTCCACAAAGTCGCATTACTGACCATCGCAGTAAGCAGTCTTGGTTTAATTTGTATGATATCTTAGGGGGGAATCTGGAAAAGATGCTATTAGATTTACGAACTTTTTTTCTCGAAAATCAATCAACACCTACAGAAGATGTATCAGCAGACAATTAAATACAGCGCAGCATCACAGCACTGGTGCCTGGTCGCATGCTTGTGATAGGAAGGCAGTGTATAGCTGTTTAGCACCGTCATTTTCGCCAATAAAGTACATCTGCCACTGATCAATTTGACTGTTACAAAAAACAAACGGAGTTGCAACACTACTGATTCCGCCCCGTATATCAGCCTGCAGCACTTGTCGCTGATCAGTATACGGCCCAGTTATGGATGGCGACTGCGCCACCCAAATTTCATCCTGAACACCGATTCGAGTGTAAAACAGATAATAGTTGCTATCTGGACCGACTATAATTTGTGGCTCAGCCGCTTGTGGATCTTCAAGAATTCCCCGATGGCTGAGGATAAAATTAAGGTTCGGCCACGCTGATTGCGCCAAACTTATTTGTGTGGATGCATCCGTATGTTGCTCCAAATGCACCATGTAAAACTGCTGCGAGCGCTCATCAAAAACAACTTTACCATCACGAACTGCCACTACTTCTTCTGCTCCAGCATCATGATACGTTTTCCAGCTGAGAATCGGATTGCGATGCCCATACTCCCCTGCTCGACGAACTTGAGATACATCCCAGGGAAGAATCGATGCCTGGTGAATGCTGGTTGAGCGCTGAGTCTGGTCGCCAGTGTAGTCATACAAATATTGTATGGTGTCGCAACACTCATGCGCACCGCCATCAGGTAATTCAGGCAACATCTCTACCGGAACAACACTTGGTTGAGTAACCTGAAAAGCACCTTCCGACCAATCAGCATCACTCATTTCTGGTAGATTCGCAGAATCTGCTGTCTCGATTGTTGTATCGAACAGAGAGTTGGCTACACCTCGACCTGGCACTAGCTGCCAATCTGCCAATCCGAAGTCATCGCTGGATTGAAATAAAAAAATGGCATCTTGATCTTGTGCGATTTGCGAGTCAGCGGTTTGCGAGTCATTGGCGCCACCCACCACCAAATATCTAACACCATCTCTCAACCAAGTAGACACAGAACTGACTCGACTCAGCTCTGTCAAAATAGGTTCAGCAACTGAATCCGTAAAAGTATATACACACCACTCTCCCCAACTTTGAGAAAATTCTGAACAATTTGGATTATTGGTATCTGACGTCTGTGCAAATTGGCGAATATCTTGATCTTGATTAAAGGCACTCAAGAGTGCAAAACATGCAACAAGAAAAAAAGCTAACACTGATGCGCCATACACTTTTTTTCTAAACAGACTATGTCTTTTCTGTGAATTTTTTCGAGGACGTGTCATAGCGTTCGTAACACTTTATATGAAATCATACAGTGTGTAAACTAGAACAATACTACTCTTGGGCTGCCCGCAAAGTAACAGTCACTGTTTGCTCTACTCCCTCTCTCCAATACTGTATTTCTACCTGCTCACCAATTCTTTTTCCATTTATCACCTCAGCCAACGACACCTCACTCATGTCCTGACCAGAAATTTCTGTAATGATATCACCGACTTGAATGCCAGCTTCTTCAGCTACTGAACCTGAGACAATTTCCATCACATACGCCCCCTGTGGAACGTTGTTAAATAACGCAGCCTCACGCTCAATCATTTGATAGCTAACTCCTAAAAATGGACGGTCAAAGCGGCCTGTTTCATTAAAGTTATCAATCGACGCCTTTATGACATTAATCGGTAACGCAAAGCCAATGTTTTGCCCTGCTTGAGACACTGCCACATTGACTGCTATTACCTCTCCACGAGCATTCAATAATGGACCACCTGAATTACCAGGATTAATTGCGGCATCAGTTTGAATAACATTATCAAGCATTTCGGTAGAAAATCGATCTCCGGCCACTATGCCCCGACCGAGTCCAGAAATCACTCCAGTCGTCACAGTATGCCTGAACTGACCAAGCGCCGTACCAATGGCAATAACACTTTCACCAACCCTGATAGTATCAGAATTCCCCAGTGCTAAAGGTGGTAAGCTAGCCCCTTCAACCTGTAGAATCGCCAAATCATTGACTGGATCGCGATATATTTGAGAAACTAAGTACTCATTGTCCTTGGTATCTATGACCTTGTACTCAGCTTGTGGGTTGGAAACCACATGACGATTAGTGACGATCAGACCTGATTGATGCACCACAAAGCCCGTGCCAATATCTCGCTCTATCTCTTCAAGCCTGCCAGTACCAAAACCAAAAAAGTCATCAAGGGGATCGATCACTCGCTGCTGAGTTCTGATCGACACAGTTACCACCGATTCTGAGGCAACTTCTGCAACATCAGCTACACTGGCGTTGGCATTTCCTTGTAACAGCTGGCCAAGCAAGGACGTATTTTCCTCAGAACTAGAATCAAATCGAATGTGCGACTCAGTTGTCACTTCAGTGCCAGAACGTGCGAGTAAGTAGTCAAGTGGCTTGATCTCGAACACACGATCCGCAATTGCACCAGTGAAAAATGCTAAAATAAAAAAGACGGAAATTGATAATCCAAGTAAAAATGGTTTCTGAGATGAGCTATTTTCTTGCATAATCCTGATAAGAAACTGCATTATATCGAGTTACGAGCAGTCAATCAATTATGCCAACACTATCAAAATAGGTCAGCAAGTACATCAGTACAAACGAGCTGAGCTCATTGTATGAGCTCGATTGCTCGCAACAACTGCTCGTCTTCCTCAGTTTCAGGATCATTTTCTACTTCCTCATCAACAGTGATGCCTTCTTCAATCGAAACTCCACTAGGCATGATCCACTTGGCAATAGTGATGTGCATCGCTCCGCCATTGGGAAGCTCGCGACGATCTTGAACTGAGCCCTTACCAAACGTTTTTGTGCCAACTAACTGAGAACCAAGCTGATCGCGCATCGCTCCTGCTACAATTTCTGAAGCTGAAGCGCTGCCTCCATTAACAAGAATACTGTGCGGAATAGCTTGCAAGCGAGCCTGACCAGTCGAACGAAAATCTTGATTTGAGTCACGGCCTGCTTGAGAAACAACCACTCCATTAGCGATAAAATCACTTGCTACGTCAATTGCTCCATCAAAGTACCCACCAGGGTTATTGCGCATATCAAGCACGATGCCGTCTATATTGTTTCTCTCTGACAAAATCTCCGCTACAGCCGCATCCCACTCTCCCTCTGTCCGGTCACCAAAGCGACTGAGCTTGACATGAGCGACACGCGTATCAGCGTGCTCCTCAAAATTAACTACCACAGACTCGACCACAATTTCATCACGAACAATCGGCACTTCAAAGGGTTCTTGGCCATTAGTGTCTCGAAAGAGCGTCAACACCACTTCTGAATTACGAGGACCTCTTATCTTGTCAACTGCATATGATAGCGACCAATTAGTTGTCTGTTCATCAAGATCTTTGGCTGGATCCTGAACTCTCAGAATCAGATCCCCAGCCTGCACTCCAGCTTGGGCTGCTGGCGTACCATCTAACGGTGCCACCACAGCTAATACCCCATCAACATATCCCAATTCAATACCAACACCATAAAAACTACCCGCAAGATCTTGAGCACTTCGCTCTTTATCCTCTGGAGGCAAGTACGCTGTATACGGATCTCCCGCCGCAGCTGCCATTCCTGCAATTGCTCCATCCACCATGATTTCCGCATCAAGCTGGCTCGGATCAACATACGTGCGCTCGATTAACTCCCAAGCCTGCCAAAAGACATCAAAGTCAATTGTAGAATATGAATCAGGCTGGGAACGATAATTCAGTAAACGCGCCACAGTACCCGGACTGACATCTCCACTGCCTTGTTGAGTTTCTGGAAGTAAAAAATCAGGATAAAACTGAGTCACATTGTAGCGATACTGCAACAGCGAACCAGCAATCAAGATTAAAACTGGAATAACGATTAGCCGAGAGATTGTGGCAAATGCTTTCATTGGAAGCTTAGTGTACAACACCTCATCTATTTTGCAAATCCAACTCAAAACCGTATTCTGATTTACTCAAGCACAGACGAATCGTTGTCTGGTTTGCAGATCCAATTTTTTACAATGTCTGAGTAAATGGTAACAAAGCTAGGTGGCGAGCTCGCTTAATAGCAATCGACAAATGTCGCTGTTGCTTTTGCGATAAACCTGTCTCAGTTCGAGGCAGAATGGCACCTTGCTCAGTGACACAGCGTCTTAACACACCAACGTTCTTATACGAAAAAGTTGTTGGCATTGAGTGATGTGATCGTTTGCGTTTTTGCATACTATATTCTTTCAAATGTTTGGGCAGGCATTTTTATACTATCTTACTACTAAAATGGCACGTCATCAGAGATGTCATCAGATGATGCGTCTGCGGAGGCAGGGGCTGCTTCTTCCATATCATCATACGAATCTTCAGCTTCACCTTGTTGACCACCATCAGCACTTCCGGCTCCACTGGACGAGCGCAGTAAAATCATATTTTCAATGACTACTTCTGTTGTGCGTCGTTCTTGACCATCTTCAGCTTTCCAATCACGAGTCTGCAACCGACCCTCGGCATAGACTTTGTCACCTTTGTGCAGTAATTGACCGCAAATGTCTGCTAGCTTTGCCCACGCGACAATATTGTGAAACTCAACTCGCTCTTGCTTTTCGCCACCATCAGCTGGAGTCCATGTGCGATTTGTTGCCAAACCAAACGAACAAACTGCGGTGTTATTACCGGTATAGCGCAAGTTTGGATCTCGGGTTAGATTACCAATTAGTTGAACTTTATTTAACGAACGTGCTGACATGATGTCCTTTCTCTACAGAGTTTTTACGTAGCTGTACTATCCCACACTAGTATTACACAAAGTGTAGGAAAACTAAAATTACTCTGCCTTTGCTTCATCAGACTCAGCCGTTGCTGACTCAGAATCATCTGCAATTACTAATAAGTGCCGAATAATCTCAGGTAGTAAGTAGACTTCTTTTTCTAAGTCTTGCACCTTAGTAGCTGGGATCTCTAACACCAGATGAGTATAGATTGCCTCATCGTACTTTTTACCCTCTTTTTTGATGGTGTACGCTAAAACTTTTTTACCCCAATCCTCAGTGTTTTTGATAGTGCCTTTGAATTTTTTGATGGCTTTAGCAAGCTTTTCAGCAACGGCTTTTTGCTCATCAGAAGTCAAACCAATACCAGTGAGGTAGGTTAATTCATACGATTGGACTCGAGTGTTGCTCGGTATTTTCATAGTGCCCTTTCTTTCTGACTGAGGCGATTGGATTTTTCCTGAGAAGATTCAGGAGAAACAGTCAGAGGGGTATTATAGCACACGGCTTGCGTATTTTTTGAGCAGGTAGTTGAGTCAAGATCTTACTGCGATTTTGTGCTGTGTTTAGACTTTTCTCAAATTATCACACAACCCGTTTCGCTGAGGTCTGCTTTAACAACCTGCGATCAAAACTGGCAATTTGATTCTCTCGACCATGCGCTATGACTAAACAATCAACAAAACTTATCTGTACCTCCTCAAACAATACAATAGCTTCTTTAAGTTCTAAGCTCGAGCGTATATTTGGTCGAGACACCAAGAATTGAAGAATCTTAATAATTTCCAACTTATGTAATGCATACACTTTTAGTAAGGTGAAAATAAGTTCGATAGCCACTGCGTCAATAAGAACTAACTGCTGCTTAGATTCAAGTAGCGCCTTGACTTTTTGTGCTTTTTTCTCATCATCTCGAGTAAAAAATCTAACTAAAATGCTCGTGTCAAGGATAACTTGGTTGCTCATATGTCTTGCGTGATGCCTTGTTCTACAGCCGTATTGATCGCTGCCTCAAGCTCCGCGTCAGATAATTTTTTCTTTGATGTAATACATCCAAACATTTCCTCAGTTGCAGGGGCCTTTTGGATACGTAATTCTTGATCAGAAATAGTGAAAATAACTCGATCAGCCGTTCCGAGATTGAGCTGCTTTCTCAACGGTGCAGGAATCAAGACCTGGCCTTTACTCGTGACTGGGGATAAATATAACATATGTAACACATACTATACTAAGTAACACTTTTAGTGTCAATACATACTTCTGAACTACAAATACGCTCTTCATAAGCCATCACTATACTCTCAGATTCTTTCACAATGTGTAGGAAATAAATTAAAAAATTTTTAAGTAGCATTTTTGCTATGCCTTTCAGTTTCAACGGCATACTGCATTATTTTTGAATCATCTGTCAGCAAAATAGCTGAGATGGCTTGAGCTTGCGCAATCAATAATCTATCAAATGGATCTCTGTGATGCATCGGCAATTTTCGCAATTGCACGATGTGTTGTATCTCAATTGGTTGAAGCACAAATTGATTGTGCTCAATTGCTTCTTGGAAATTGAACTTACGAGGAAGTTTCAATTTACCAATGCTTTCTTTAATCACTATTTCCCACAAACTGACAATGCTGACAAGCACTGTTTGGCGAGGAGTCAGAATCAAATCTCTCTGTTTCTCAGTGAGACGACTATCATCATTTAACCACCAGAGAAAAATATGCGTGTCTAGGAGAAGTTTACGCATCATCTTTTCCATAAAATAACTGACTTATTTCATCAGATTCAGCAGTAAAATCATCTGAGATTGTTATTGCTCCTGAGTACATGCCTGGCCTAGGTTGGGGTGAATCGGTTGATGAGGAATACTTGATTAATTTGACAACTGGCTTCCCAGCTTTTCCAATCACGACCGTCTGACCTTTGCCTACAGCATCAACAAGGGCGGAAAAATGAGTTTTAGCTTGATGGATATTGACAATTTTCATAAAGTAGACTAATGTTAGTCTACTTTTTTCTACTAGTCAATACCTATTTCCCCACCGCAAACTCCACCACGTCATCTGGGCGCATCACGTAATCGCGGCCTTCAGTGCGCAATTTACCCACTTCACGAGCACCTTTCCAACCCTTGTGCTCAACAAAATCTGCAAAATTTACAATCTTGGCAGCGATAAAATGCTTGGCAAAATCTGAGTGAATCACACCTGCAGCCTCTGGAGCAGTTGCGCCAATAGGAATCGTCCAAGCACGAACTTCTTTTTCTCCTGCAGTGAGATAGCTCTGTAATTGAAGCGTCTGGTAAGCGGCCAGTATCAGGCGGTCAAGCCCGCTCTGCTCCAGTCCTAGATCTGCTAGATAGGCCGTGGCGTCCTCAAGGGTCAGTGTTGCGAGTTCGCTTTCTATTTGATTACACATGACAATAATCTGCTCTGATGGCACGCTCAGTTTTTCAGCCCACTCAGTTGTCATTTTCGAAATCTCAACACCAAGTTGTGCTTCACTGACGTTGATCACGAATAATTCGGGTTTGGCACTGAGGAGGCAGAGTTCTTTGGCTGTATTAGTAACGATTTTGACATCTTGCCCTTGAGCGACTGCTTCTTGTATTGCGAGACGGGCTCCAACACCAGCTTCGAGTTGCTGCCGCAAATACTGTACGGCTTTCCATCGATCCTTAGCACTCTTATCTGTCACTCCTTTTGGCTCTGCTTGCTTTTCAAGTGTGGCAATATCTGCGAGTTGTAATTCTGTACGAATGATCTCAAGATCATGTGCTGGATCTTTGGAACCTTCTCGAATAATATCCGAGTTTTCAAACGCGCGCAGAACATGACAAACAGCGGCTACTTCTCTAATATGTGATAAAAATTGATTACCAAGGCCTTCACCTTTGTGTGCGCCAGAAACCAGGCCAGCGATATCAACAAACTCAACAGTGGCAGGCTTGATCTCAGAAGTGCCAACTATCTCAGCGAGAACTGCTTGCCGAGCGTCTGGCACCGGCACAATGCCGACATTCGGCTCAATCGTGGCGAATGGATAATTTGCAGCGAGCGCCTGTTGCTCCTTGAGCAAAGCGTTAAAGAGAGTTGATTTTCCAACATTGGGAAGGCCGACGATGCCGATACTTAACATTTGGACATTTTAACACACTGTTCCGTCAAGAATTTAGAAAGTAGTGCTAAAAATTGGCGCTTGTAACAGCTACTCAATCCTTAACAGTATTTCTCAATAACTATAGGATATAATATAAATCAAAACACATCAACCTCAATTCGCACCCGAAACGCACCACCCTAACTTTTAATTGCTTTTAATTCTTG
>JBBDKV010000014.1:25525-29283 GCA_040879165.1 Patescibacteria group bacterium | reverse complement strand
CAAGAATTAAAAGCAATTAAAAGTTAGGGTGGTGCGTTTCGGGTGCGAATTGAGGATATGCTCTAACACTCTTTTAACTATCTTATAATGTTTAAATAAAAATCTTATATTGCCTAAATTAGATTTAAAGGGTATAATCAACTTCTCATTCAATCGTGAGTGAGGGTTTTTTTCTTTCTTTCCAAAGCACGGAGGTGCATTGTGAGTAAGAAGAATAGTAGTGCGGGTTTTTGGGAAACACTGTTTGGCACGGGTCATACTTCTGGCAAGCGCAAGAGTACCTATGACAAGCACACCAAAGCCAGGCGTAATCCGGGTCAAAACAGACCCAACACGAAGAGTTCCGTAAGAGAACGGCGCGCTAAAAACCGCTAACCGATCTTTAAGGAACCACAACCAGCGGGGACTCATCACGGGTCCCCGCCTTTTTTAACTTTTATATTTAGAGATTATTTTCAGCCAAATATCTTGACGTAGCTTTAAGAAGCGTGGAGCCAATTGAAATTCGTGTTATGTCATCAAAAGGGAAGTAAGTTCGAGCTACTTTTTTATCTTTTCCAGCAGCATACTCATCAACAACCATAAAATTTTCGTCAAAACCTACAATCCTACCCTCAATATTTTCTTGATTGTTTCGAGTTACTGCAGCAACAGTTTTAGTATCTTGTAAGTAACTAGCAAAACCAATAAATGTAAATTCTATAATATTTTCAATCTCTTTTAATACTTGCGCATATACATTGTCTCTGTCGACTAGTTTTGCCATTTCATTTATAAAATTTGATTCTGTTGAGATTAGATTAACATCCTCCATACGACACATTGTAATACCTACAAGCATTCCATTTGAATTTATGACCGCGAGAGCTAGATATTCTTCATTAGCTTTGAGAAAATAGCCGTAGATAAGATCTTCTATTCCATTAATGTCAAGTTCAATTAACTTTTTATTCTCAATTATTTGTTTTAACTCGTTCTGAATATTAAATTTTTTCATACATCGAATTATATCATGTAAATAAGTAAATGTTTCGAAATAAACACAAAGATCTTAAAATAATTCTGACAATGTAGATATATTTTGTTCGGACAAGGTGCGTTTGTAGTCCGACTTCCCAACCGAAACATCCCACTTGGAGCGTGAAATTAAAAAAGGATCGGTGTATCTTTGTAACTTATACCTATGATATAAAAGCTCCCTAGCTGGCACTCACCCTACGGGTACTAGCCATGCTTTCCTAGGTTATAGATTTGGATAGCGAGCAGTCGCTTGGCGGCGCGAACCAGAGCTTGATTCTGCGCATAACACAACAGCCACAAAAAAACACCAAGATGGTGTTTTTTTATGACTGTGGGTCAGCTGGGACTCGAACCCAGGACACCCTGCTTAAAAGGCAGGTGCTCTAACCGACTGAGCTACTGACCCAAGTGTCATTGTTTTTTTGAAGCGCTGCTGCGGTTTTCAGGAAGCGCGCATGATGACAGAACATGAATTATACCAAGAACTCGCAGAATCCGTAAGTCTTTGTTGGAGTGTTGTTGGGGTGTGCTCCCTTTTACCGTTTTGCGTCTGCATGAGCGCGCGCCTGCATCTGCTATGATATCCACAGAAAGCGCCCAGTATGCCAGAATTACCAGAGGTTGAGACTATCGTGAGAAGATTGCAGACGGTGCTGCCGGGTAAGACCATTGCCTCGGTTGCCGTTCGCCATCCCAAGAGTTTTGTGGGAGCGCATGAGCAGCTGGCTGGTGCGGAAATTACGGGGATTTCTCGCCGGGCCAAAATTGCTCGCATTCACTTAAGTACTGGAGCTGAGATTCTGGTGCATCTCAAGATGACTGGGCAGCTGATTTACCAAGATGGCCAGACGCGACTCGGCGGAGGTCATCCCACCGCTGACTGGACCAATCAACTCCCCAGCAAGCACACCCGGGTGGTGCTGGAGCTCTCAGATAGCGCGACGCTCTTTTTCAATGACATGCGTATTTTTGGCTGGATGAAGCTGCTTGACGCTGCAGGTGTTCAGGCGGAGCTCGCTGCCTACGCGCCAGATATTATTGATCCGGCGATTACTCCTGCCTACTTGGCTGAGAAGTTCGCGCGTCGCAGGGTCGCCATCAAGCAAGTGGTGATGGACAACGCAGTGGTGGCAGGAGTTGGGAATATTTACGCCAACGACGCGCTCTTCCTCGCTGGCCTGCATCCGGCACGCCCCGCTGACTCGCTCACACTTGAGGAAATTAAAACGCTTTATCAGGCATTGGTGCAGGTCATCGAGGCTGGTGTGGTTGCAGGTGGTGCCACGATCGACACCTATTTTCAGGTGGATGGTTTCTCGGGCAAGTATCAGGAAATGGTCAAGGTCTATAAGCAGGAAGGCAAGCCGTGTCTAGTCTGTGGCACGCTCATTGAGCGGATTAAGCAAGGTGGACGCAGTAGCTTTTTGTGTCCGCATTGTCAGCCACTGCTCGCCTGATTTTCTGTTTCTAGGAAACGAAGCTTAGAGATACTCCTTAATCGCCTTGACACTCTTCGCCAATTTTTGTTTTTCTTGCCAATCAAGCCTGATCTCCAGACTACTCTCCACCCCATTGCGCCCGATGACGCAGGGCACGCTCAGCGCCACCCCAGAATGGCCGTAGTAGCCGTGTAGGGGAATTGACACGGGCAGAATACTGCGACTGTTGGTGAGAATTTGCTTGACAATGTGGGCTGTCACCACGGCGATGCCGTAGTAGGTGGCACCTTTTGAGGCGATGATTTTGTAAGCTGCGTCTCGGGCCTGTTCGTAGGCTTTTTGGGCCTTGGCTTCCGAAAAATTAGGCAGGCTCAGCAGTGGTTGCCCACCCAGTGTGGCATTTGAAATAGCGGCAAATGAGCTGTCACCGTGTTCGCCCAGGATGTAGGCGTGGATGCTGCGCGGATTGACCTTGAGAAACTCAGCCAAGTGATAGCGGTAGCGGGCGGTATCAAGCGTGGTGCCCGAGCCAAAAATGCGCCCCTTTGGCAGGCCCGCCATCTGGTACGCCTTGTAGGTTAGTACGTCCACTGGATTGCTGACAATGACAATTACTGCTTCTGGTGCAAAGGTCAAAATACTGGGAATAATTTCAGCAATAATAGCGACATTTTTTTCTGCTAAATCCAGGCGAGTATCACCAGGTTTTTGAGCGGTGCCAGCTGTGATGATTACCACATCACTATCAGCGATATCTGTATAGTTTTCTGTGGCAGTCACCTGCGCGTGTGACAAAAAACTCATGCCGTGTTCAAGATCGAGCTCTTCTCCAATTATCTCGTCTTTGCAGCGAGCAACAAGCACCAGTTCGTTGACCACACCATCGTGCAGAATGGAAAAGGCGGAGCTCATCCCTACCCGACCGCAGCCAATAATTGCTACCTTATTTGTGTCGTGTTTCATATATTCATCGTAGCACGCAATACCTGCTTGTGGCGCATAAGTTGCACTGCCGCATCAACAATGTCATTGACTCCAAGCCCGTAGTAATCAAGCAATTCCTCGCCATTTCCAGATTGACCAAACGTGTCTGAAACACCCAGTATTTTCATACTGGTTTGCGGATGGTTTTGAACTACGTATTCGGCAACAGCACTACCAAGTCCACCATGCACCTGGTGATCTTCCAGAGTTAGCAGTGCCTGCGTGTCACGAGCTGCGTGCTGGATAGTTTCAGTATCAAGAGGTTTGACGGTGTGCATGTTGAGCACGCGGGCCTCTATGCCGGACCTGGCGAGG
>JBBDKV010000014.1:0-25515 GCA_040879165.1 Patescibacteria group bacterium | reverse complement strand
CCCGTGTGGAGATGCCGTGATAGTGTTCGAGGATGACTGCTGCCTGGAGAGATCGAGTTAGAATTGTCCCACAGCCAATCATGGTGAGATCTGTGCCGTCACGAATAGTGTGTGCTTTGCTGATTGTAAACGCATCCTCTGAGCGAGGAAGTTCGGTTGCCGTCGCCTTACTGGTGCGAATGTAGACTGGACCTGTATGCTCGATGGCTGCCCGAATTGCCTGGCGAGCTTGCTGGGCATCACCGGGAACAAGCACGGTCATATTGGGCAGTACGCGCATGGTTGCAATATCTTCGAGTGACTGATGTGTTGCGCCGTCTTCGCCAGTGACGAGTCCTGCGTGTCCACCGATAAGCGTAACATTGAGATTGGAGTAGCAAATACTGGTCCTAATCACTCCCCAAGAATTTGCAGGGTGAAAACAGGCGTAGCTAGCCGCCACAGGCATGTAGCCGCCAAGAGCCAGACCGGCTGCTACGCCTGCTAGGTTTTGCTCAGCCACTCCCAGCTGAAAAAATCGCTCAGGGTATTGTTGCGCAAACCACTGCAGGCGGGTGGACTCAGTCAGGTCAGCACAGAGACCAATCACTTTTGGATGATCTGCCGCTGCTTCGAGCAATCCTTGCCCAACTCCGTCTCGAGTGCTGGTTAGTTGTTTCTCGTCACTCATGCGTACTTTCTGGATTGTTTTCTGATTCCCTCAATTCTGCCAACGCTTGCTCTGCTTCTTCTGGTGATGGTGGCTTACCGTGCCATTGGTATTTACCTTCCATGAATGAGACGCCTTTGCCTGGTGTGGTGTTGCAAATAATGGCGGTCGGTTTTTGTGTTTCAGCCACTGCTTCTTCACAAGCTAACTGGATAGCACCCATGTCATGCCCGTCAATATTGAGCACTTGCCAATTAAAGCTTTCGATTTTGGTAGCCAATGGATCAAGTGGCATGATGTCTTCAGTTCGACCATCAATTTGAATATGATTGCGATCAATAAGCACGGTGAGGTTGTGGAGTTGTTCTTTGGCAGCAAAGAGATATGCTTCCCAGGTTTGTCCCTCTTGTTGTTCGCCATCGCTTAGCAGCGCGTAGACTCTGGCTGGGTTGGCATCCATTCTCAAAGCAAGGCTTAGTCCACAGGCTTGAGAGAGTCCTTGAGCAAGTGGGCCGCTGGTATTTTCAACACCTGGGAGTGAGCCAACGTGTGGGTGACCTTGCAATCGCGAATCTAGTTTGCGTAATGAAAACAGTTCTTGTCGAGGAAAGTAGCCTGCTTCCGCAAGTGTGGCATAGAGAACTGGGCAGATGTGACCGTTAGAGAGCAGCACTCGATCTCGCTCAGACCACTGAGGCTTGCGGGGGTCGTGTTTCAAAATATTGAAGTAGAGTGCGGTAAACACGTCGGTCATTCCTAAAGAACCAGCACTGTGACCACTCTGCGCAGCGGCCAGCATGATTATGATACCGCGTCTAATTCTCACGGCTCGTTGGGCAAGCGAAATTGACATGCTCTCAGTGTAGCATTTCTGTTGAGGCGGGTAAAAATGAAATATTTGGCAGATATTGTATGGGTAAGATCTTACTACAACTACATATCTGTTTTTAGATGCATTCAACACAAAATACTGCTTGAACTGCTAGGCTATTTAGGTCTACACTGAAAGCGTGTACTAATAATTGTTTAACTTCGCTCTAAGCGAAAAGGTATTGACGTGAGCACTCCGTTGCACTCGGTGCTGATGATAGGTTGGGAGTATCCACCACATAACAGTGGTGGTCTTGGTGTTGCTTGTGAAGGTTTGACTGAAGCACTCTACGGACAAAGTACTCAAATCTACTTCACTCTTCCCCACACAAATGTTGGCCCAGTCAAGCATATGAAGGTCTTGGATTGTTCTAATCCTGCCTGGTTTGACGAACAAAACCCCAGTACACACCCACCCTTTTTTGCCTATTCTGGAGACGTCTTGCGACCGGCCAAGAAAAAAACTACTATTTTTGAACGACATGAATTACACGCCCTACCTGAGTCGGAACTGGAGACTAGAGTCGAAGAGTATGCAGAGTTGGTTGCACAGAAAGCACGCAGTGTCACTGGTTCCTATGATGTAGTACACGCGCACGATTGGATGTCTTTTCCCGCAGCTATGCGAGTCGCTGAGGCCACCAAGAAACCATTTATTACGCACGTTCATTCGACAGAATTTGACCGTATTCCAGGCGGAGCAGGCAGTAAGTATATTATGGAAACCGAGTACGAGGGTATGTCCCGCGCTACTCGAGTGATTGCAGTCAGTTTTTATACTAAACAATTATTAGTACACACCTATGGCATTGATCCAGATAAGATTGATGTTGTTCACAATGGCATTTCGCCGGTGTCACCCTCTCCCGACACTGGACGTCATCACTTCTCGCCCAAACGTCCAGTGATCGTTTTTATGGGCAGATTAACAATGCAAAAAGGAGCTGATCACTTTATAGCTCTGGCGCAGTCGGTTATGGCAAAACTGCCAGACGCACTTTTTATCGTAGCTGGTGATGGAGATATGTATCATCAGTTACTTTTTGAAACTGCACATCGTGGGTTATCTGCCAACGTTTTATTTAGCGGCTTTATTCGTGACAAGCAGCGTGAAATGCTGCTTAATCGAGCCGATGTCTTTGTTATGCCTTCCTTATCTGAGCCATTTGGGTTGGTAGCACTTGAAGCAGCGCAGCGACACACGCCAGTCATTATTTCTAAAAATGCTGGAGTTGCTGAAGTTTTGCCAAGTAGTCGAGTGGCAGATTTCTGGGATGTGCAAGCCATGACAAGTGAAATTAAGAATCTTGTTACTGATCACCAGTATCGAACAGAGATGATTGATAATCAGTTAAAAGATTTGAGTAGTGTTACTTGGGAAAATGCTGCTCAAAAGGTCCGAGCAGTGTATCAACGAGCGTTTCTTGGCAGAAAGTAACTCACTTTTTTGGAAGAAAGTGCGTAAAAGAAATATCAATGCCGCAAATTTGTTTCTATCTCCACATGCACCAACCACACCGCTTACGAGAAGTGAATGTTTTTGATGTTGGACACGCTGACCAGAGTTACTTTTCCAGTGAAAAGCGTGATGAAAATGCAGAAATTTTTCGTAAAGTGAGTCAAAAGTCATATAAGCCAATGCTCAACTTACTCTTAGAGCTGGTGCAGAATCACCGCGGGTTTCAGTGTGCTTTCTCAATTTCTGGTGTGTTTCTTGAGCAAGCGGAGCACTATGATCCAGCAGTGCTTGAATTGATTCAAAAATTAGTCAAAACTGGCAAGGTTGAGTTAATTGCCGAAACCTACTATCATTCTTTGGCCGCCTTGCATTCTCCGGCTGAATTTAGGGTGCAAGTACAAAAGCATCGACACATGTTACAAGATTTGTTTGATGTGACTCCAAGAGTTTTTCGTAATACTGAGCTCATTTATTCAAATGATATTGCTGCACAAATTGAAGAATTAGGCTACGACGCAATTTTGACAGAAGCTGTGGATCGGTATTTGCATGGCCGTTCAAAAACCCAACTCTACTATAGTAAGACTGAAGGCCGAACACCCTTGCTGCTTAAACATGCTGAGTTGTCAGATGACATTGCCTTTCGGTTTAGTGATCGCAATTGGAGTAGTTATCCCCTCAACGCTGAAATGTATGCTGATTGGGTAGAAGTCTATCCAGAAAATGAAATTGTCAATCTGTTTATGGATTTTGAAACGTTTGGTGAGCATCAGTGGGAAGATACCGGCATTTTTAATTTTTGGAGAGCGGTTGTAGCACGACTGTTGGAACGTTCATGGAACAAGTTTGTAACGCCAAGTGAGGCAGTAGCGACACTTTCCTCTAAGAAAGAATCACTTTTTGATGAGAAAGTATACGATGTACCAGACCCAATTTCTTGGGCTGATGTCGATCGGGACATAACGGCATGGCAAGATAATGAGTTGCAGCAGGATACGCTTCGTCAGTTGTATGGCATGGAAGAAACTGTTTTGAGCTCCACAGATCGGTCGGTGCTTGATAAGTGGCGAAACCTGCAAACCAGCGATCATTTTTACTATATGTGTACTAAATGGTCAGCGGACGGAGATGTTCATTCATATTTTAGTCCGTATACATCGCCGTACGAAGCGTATCGGCGGTACTGCATAATTTTGGCAGATTTGCAGGAGCAGCTATTATAGATGTGATTAGTATGGTTAGTATGTGGAGGACCACTATCAATACTTGTGCACTCAGTACATCTTTTTGATGTAGTAGGTGCCCGTTGAGCTCGGTATAAACAGTAAGGTATAGTTAGAGAATATGGCACGCGCACTTACCCTTGGAAACGGTACTTTTCTGGTTTGTCTTGATGAACATGGCTTTGTTCGTGACATGTATTATCCGTATGTTGGTTTAGAAAATCACGTGGCTGGTGAAAAACACCGCATTGGCATTTGGGCTAATGATACCTTTTCTTGGATAGATGATGGCACCTGGAACATTACTATTGGCTACAAATCTGAAACTATGGTGGGGTACCTAGTGTGTAAAAGTGATCGGCTAAAGTTGACTGTGGTGATGGAAGACATTGTCTACAACGAGACCAACGTCTTTGTGCGTCAAGTTGATGTGTATAATCACTCAGACCAGGAAATCAAGGTTAGATTATTTTTTCATCAGGTATTTTGGATCAGTGAGTCAAGAAAGCGTAATACCGCCTTTTACGATCCGACGCACAACGCGATTGTTCATTACAAAGGAGAGCGCGTCTTTATCGTCAATGGCATGACAGATGGTGGCTCATCCATAGATGACTTTTCAATTGGAGCATATAAATTTGAGGGTAAAGAGGGGGTTTTTAGGGATGCTGAAGATGGTGAGTTAACTCAAAATGCAGTTGAGCATGGATCGGTTGACTCTGTTATTCGCTTGTCTGGTAGTTGTGCTCCGAATCAAAAAGCAAGGTTTTACTACTG
Organism: Patescibacteria group bacterium; assembly: GCA_040879165.1. Lineage (GTDB taxonomy): Bacteria > Patescibacteriota > Microgenomatia > UBA1400 > PJMF01 > JBBDKV01. The sequence goes on along the minus strand of JBBDKV010000014.1, from coordinate 20,537 downwards.
GATTTCAGCGGGCTTAAATCTCACTGAAGCATATACATTGAATTCGATGGTTTTAGAAAAGAAACCACAGTCCATGATTCATTCGACAGAAGCGTATTGGCGCGCTTGGCTGGAAACAAAGCAGTTTCCAACTGACTCTCTTTCGCCAGAAATTAAAAAACTATTTGATACCTCGTTGTTTATTCTACGCTGTCACACCGATAATCGTGGAAGCATTATTGCCTCAGCTGATAGTGAAATGATTGAGTTTGGCAAAGATGACTACAGTTACATGTGGCCGCGTGACGCAGCTTTTATTGTCAGCGTACTCTCTAAAGCGGGATATGAAGAAGTTACCAAACCATTTTTTAACTTTTGTAGGGATGTCTTGCACGAGGACGGCTATTTGCATCATCGTTTCCGCTCAGACAGAAGCCTGGGATCTACCTGGCACTCTACCACTTCACAGCACGATTGGCTGAAAGATAAAATTTTGCAGCTGCCAATTCAAGAAGATGAAAGTGCCAGCGTTCTGGTGGCACTCTGGGAATATTATCAAGCATCAAAAGATCTTGAGTACATAGAAGTATTGTACAAGCCATTTATCGAGAAAATTGCAAATTTCTTGGTGTCCTTCCGCGACCCAGCTACCGGTCTTCCGCTCCCCTCGTATGATCTTTGGGAAGAAAAGATGGGTGTTTCGACCTACACGTGCGCCTCAGTCTATGGAGGGTTAATGGCGGCGGCTCGTTTTTCAGAATTGCTCGACAAGCGCAACCACATGCGCGAGTACAAAGACACCGCCAAATCCATCAAGGACGCCGCCATCAAACACCTCTATAGTGAAAAACTACAATCGTTCATTCGTACTGCTCACGTTCAAAATGGAGTGGTTCGTCAGGAAGAAATTGTAGACTCGAGCTCGCTCTATGGCTTGTGGCACTTCAAAATGTTTGAGCAGGATCACCCACTTTTCCAGAAAACCGTCAAAGCTGTGCAGCAGCGCTTACGAAATCCAGCTAAAATTGGTGGATACATCAGATACGAGCACGATGAGTATTTCAAATCGACAGATATTTCAAATCCCTGGTTTATTACCACAATGTGGGAGGCGCAGCGCAGGATGGCGCATCCAGAAGCAACCATTGCAGATCTGCAATACGTTGAGCAAACACTGCAATGGGTGTACGCTAATCGATATCAGTCTGGAGTGCTTGCCGAGCAGCTCAATCCGTACACAGGGCAGTCACTTTCAGCAACCCCCCTTGTTTGGAGTCATGCAGTGCTGATCGAGACAGTGCTTATCTACCTACAAACCAAAAAACAGTTGGAAAAAAAAGAAGAGGTCGTAGCCGACAGTCTCCATGAATTGTAGTTTCTCGTGTCCATAATCTGACCTCTCTTGCACCGCATTGCTCTTACACGACACGTACTTGACGCTTGTTTGACTTTTTTCACCCTGGTATAACCAAAGGTATGCAAAAGATTTTTCTTGGCATTGATGGAGGTGGCACAAAGACCGACGCAGTGGCGGTGAATGAAGCAGGTGAAGAGGTTGGTACTGGTTCTTCTGGCCCAACGAACTTAACCTCTACTTCCTTAGGGGCGGCTGGTTTTAATCTCAAGGAAGCGATTCGCCAAGCACTAGAAAACATAGAAGGTGAAAAAACTGTTGTCGCTGCAATGGGTCTTGCTGGCATCGACACGCAGCAAGAACACGATTTGGCGTATCAAGCGTTCCTTGACATTGTTGTTCCCTATGGCATCAACCGCTTTCATTTGGTGCATGACAGCGAAATCGCCCTAGAAAATGGTACGACCAACGCTAATGCCGTAGTATTAATTGCTGGTACAGGTTCAATTTGCGTGGGCAGAAATCAGCAGGGAGCAACCGCCAAGACTGGTGGCATGGATTATTTGCTGACTGATCAAGGTTCTGGCTACGATATTGGCAGGCACGTCTTACGTGAAGCGGTCAAAAGTTTTGATGGCAGGCGTGAAAAGACCCAGCTCGAGCAACTTGTGTGTCAGTTTTATGATCTTCCTGATTTATCAACGATTAAATTAAAAGTGTACAATCCATTGCTAAATAAAGTAGAAATAGCTGAGTTTTCAAAACTGTGTATGCAAGCCTATGAAGCCGGCGACCAAGGGGCTCAAGAAATTTTTCAGTGGGCAGTGCGCGAGCAGGAAGTGCTTGTTTCTACAGTTCTCAGGCGGCTCCAACTGGAAACTGTACCCACTGATATTGTTCTGACAGGCTCGATTGCCACGTTACCGCATATTTCTGAGTTACTCAAAACGAAGCTCAATGAGTCGTTTGCGCAACTTGCGTTTGTGATTCCTGAGCGACCTGCGGTCTATGGAGCGGTCTCATTGGCTCGCTCACTGACGTAATTCTCCTTTGAACAGAAAAAAAGACTGGTGTTTGGTATAATACGCAGACTAGAAATACTACATAGGTATTTATGCAATATCATACAGCTGCCATATTACTATCGTTCATGAATAGGAAAGATACAAAAGTTTTTCGCATTAGAGGACAAAATAAGTCGTATGATGCACAAATTCGTAGTGATCAGGGAAATAAGGTGAAAATAGATGTTGGTGGATTGTGGAAGTGCTATAGTGAGTTATACGTTGATGATCGCGGTTCGGTGATGAATGTGGAGATTAAGCATCCTGATGAGAGTTCGCGTACAATCGATGTGGTCAAAATACAATCTGACGATAGATTAGAAGGCATTTTTTACTCAGAGGACGGCAAGCGGTATCCATTTACCGGCACCTTTCGCAATAAATACACCATCCTAGATGGAACATTGACTAATAAAAAAAATGTACGTGTAGATTTTAGATTTGAACTGGTTTAATTTAGCTTGATATATCAATAAATAGCTTTAATATACGTAATTAGCAGTCATTGAGTGTAACTGCCAATTTATGAACTAGATTTATATAGTAATATCAGGCGTCTTCTCCACTCTAAATTGCCCATTTTCTCTGATAAGTATGACACGACTGAGATTTTTGACTTTGCCGTGCAGTTGCTCGTTTGTTGCATACTTTAGGTCTACGAGGATGCTTGTCAAGACACCCCCGTGAGTCACAATCAGTGTTGTCTTATGATCGTGCTGTTTGCTTACTTGTACTAAGTGAGATAAAACTCGTGTGGCGACTTGATGGCTTGACTCCATATCTGGATGCGGAGACCAAGTGTGATCATCTATCGTAGGAAGTGTTTGAAGGGCTTTCTGAGCTGCTTGCTCACGAAACGCATCCAGTTCACTAAAAGGTTTCCCTTCAAAATCACCAAAGTGGCGCTCTCTCAACTGCGATGTGGTCTTGATTGTGAGGTGTGGATGGTGAGCGCCAATAATTTTTGCTGTGTGCTGCGTTCGACCAAGGTCTGAGCTGTAGATTGCGTCAAAGGTTTCCTGAGCAAGCTCGACTGCTTTCTGTTGAGTTTCATAAATGGCATTTTCAGTTAGTGGAGAGTCAGCGTGACCTTGTGCCCTGCCTTCTTCATTCCAAACGGTTCGTCCATGACGGATCAAGTGAAATATAGCGCTCATGATGGAATTTTAACATGCCGGGAAGCAAGAGATAGAATCGAGTTGCATTCATACATGTAGTATGATGATGTGACACATTTAGGCTTGTTAGTACTCTGTTGTACTGAAATGTATATGCTTCTTGGACCCATTATAGTCATTGCCCTCAGACTACTCGTTCCGCTCTATATTCTGAAGAGTCCATTTTGGGGAACAGTTATTTCATTGGTGCTGGACGCGCTCGATGTGGTGTTGCTGACGTTTATCAATCTGGGTGATTTAGAGAACTACCACCAAATTGATAAAGTGCTGGACATGTATTATCTGGCTCTGGCTGCATATGCGACGAGAAATTGGCAGAACAGGCTGGCAAAACGGGTGGCAATAGGACTTTTCTTTTACCGACTGATTGGGGTGGTGTTATTTGAGTTTACTGGTATTCGACCGCTGCTGCTGTTATTCCCTAATCTATTTGAGAATTTCTTTTTGTTTTATGCCGGTTCACTCGCGCTGTTTAAAAAAGAGTATGTTCCAACAAAGCGCAGCTTGACGATCGCCCTCATCGTGCTTTTACTACTCAAGCTGCCCCAAGAATACCTATTGCACTACATGCAGGCGCAGCCTTGGGTTTGGATGCAGGAGTATGTGTTCTAGTTGTTCAAATGAATTGTTATTACTTATTAGTAGCCTCTATTTGTTTTTTTTGGGTCTTTTGATTTTCTGATCCACCCCTGCACCAATTAAGACTCTTTCTCTTCAAACTGGTACCGATATTTTTCAATATCCAGCGTAAAGTCGTCTGCAACTACAACCCCTTCAGCTTCCAACAATTTTTTTTGACTGCGTGCGTCGTGCTCGATATTTCCTTTGATGGAAATTTTTCCCTGATTGTTGATCACTCGCCACCAAGGCATGTCGCTGGTTTTGCCGAGACTGCGCATGATCCAACCCACTTGGCGAGCGGCTCTTGGTGTACCGATGCTAGCAGCAATTTGACCATAGCTTACTACCCTACCAGAGGGGATAGTTCGTACTCTCTGCAGGACTTGCGTTTGAAAGTGAGTCATGAGCGTGTCTTTCTCGGGATTATTCTAGCATGAGTTTTTTTTGAACGTACAAGATTGAGAGCACAGAGTTGCCTGCAGCACTAGAAAAAATAATCGCTACTCCATGGCTAGAAAATATACGTAAAAACGTGTAGAATGCGCACCCGTAGGAAACTATAAGATATAGGATAGTTTCACAGATACGTATATAGATGATGAGATTACCTGAATCTGACAATCGACCTCTGGTAGAATCAAAATTGCCAAGGCGGACATTCCTAAAGGGAACAGGCGCAGCTCTTGCCGGAATGTTTTTACCAGCATTTTCCGGCGTAGCTAGTGGGCAATCCCGGGATACTCTTAAACTACCTCCAGAAAAAATGACTGAGCATCAGAAAATTGATCAATATTTGGAGGAGACGTATCACGATGCTTGGGTGCATCATCTTGTTATGCATTCAGGACCTACCTTTAAAAGACCCTACGATACTTTTGATGAGTTTATGACTGCGCTTAAGACCTGGGATGATGGAAAAGAAGGAGTGCATTTACTGTGGAGGTATTATCGATTATTTGCAACACGCATACCAATTTTGTATTGCAAACCTGGCACACCCCCTCCTCCAGCGATGATACGCAATTACTATCACGGAGGCAAGTTTGTTCAGGTAGGACTGCAATATGAGCGTTATAACTTTAGTGTGGGAGGATATGAATTGGATCCTGTATACAACCTAGATGAATTAGAAGTTTCGAGTGCTGGTACTCCAGATACTAAAAGTGTTGAAAGTAAGAGTGTTGGAGACTTTGAAGAGCCCTCGGATGAGGTTATCGATACTAGTAGGATTGCTTCAGGAGATGAGACACCAGGAGAAGTGACGCCAAATATTCATGAGCTCATAGCTCAGATTGATCAAGATTTATACAAAGAGCCTGTTTTTGATAAAATTATTCACGGTTTAGTAGAAAAACAAGGGGACTGGACTAACCTTGTGCGAATAGTTTTGACCGATGGCCTATATCATGGCACGGACATTCCCTACAAAGGAACAATGATCAGGGCTTCTGATGAGGGAGGGTACCCCAATGCGCGACATTTGCTGAAGACGGTCTGCTCTATCCAAGAACTTATAGGTGAGAACAGAAAGCCTGGCAGTATCATTCAAATGCCCCTCTATGTTTTGGAAGGATATACTCAAGAAGATGAAAATTTTAATGATGGTAAGTTGAATATTATATCTGCAGCGTATCAAGTAGAAATAATTGCTGATTTAATAAATGGAATTTTACATAATAATGAGACAGGATCGTCTAACACTATCGTAGTTGCTGCTATTCTTAATGTGGAGGGTCATGTTGAAGATGTCAGTGAAAAGGAGCTCGATCCACGCTGTATAATTTGCTGTAGTATAGAAATGGATGAAGCTGGTAATCCTTATATTCCTTATTATCGAGGCAGAGTCAAGGGTCATGATGACAATGTGTTCTTTAACACTGATTCGTCTGGTGCTTTAAGTCCCATTCCTATTTTGAAGCGCGGAGACGATGGATCGGTGAGCCTTCATTTTGAGTATAAGATTGTTAGGATTTCTGGATCAAGTTTTGCAACTTCTACAATGACGACCTATTTAGCAGCAATTGCTTCAAGACTGAACCAACTAGGTAAGAATCATGAGCCGCTAGCAGTTATTGAGCAGCTAAAAAAACTATGCAACTATACGGTGTTACATGGCAGAGATTCCCAGGGTCATCAATCAGATACTACGCAAGCTGGGTATCTGCCTGATCCAGATAAATTTAGAGAGTTTTTTGGTGACTCAGATGATGAGCCAGAGGGAGAACCAGAGGAGCCAGTAGAACCTATGCCGAATGAACCTCAAATATATGTTCCCCAAGTGCACAAAGATTAGGAAGTTGTGAAGCACCTGCCCAAGGTGTGCAAATTATACGTCTATAGGAAGCACTCTAGTACAATTGTACTTTGTTGTTTATGATTGTAGTATGTGGAGTGAAGTAGTATTGCTAGTTCTCCTTACGTATCTTGCTTCAGCTGTCGGGACAATCACCAGCTTTGGTACCTCAACAATTATGGTGCCCACGTTAAGCCTTTTTTATGGCTTTAATCCCGTTTTACTATTTACCGGATTAATTCATGCTGTAGGAAACATTGGCAAGATGGTATTTTTTCGTAGTGGAGTGCAGTGGAAGCTCATCTTCTTATTTGGAATTCCGGGTATTGTATTTAGCTATCTAGGGACACAGGTACTTCCCTCAATTCCTTCAGAGAGTATCCTTCGGGTCTTAGGTATTTTTATTATTGCGTATGTTGTGTATATTCTTAAAAATCCTGAATGGAAGCTACCTAAAAAAAATTCTATAGCGTTAGCTGGCGGAAGTCTTACGGGTATATCCGCTGCAGTATTTGGTGTTCAAGGAGCAATCAGAGCCCTGTTCTTATCAGCTTTTGATTTAAAAAAAGATGTCTTTCTTTTTACTGCTGGAGCGATAGGGCTTGTGATTGATAGTGCAAGAATAATTGGCTACCTAGAGAGTGAGTTTGTTTTAAGCAATACTTTACTGCTAGCCCTTCTGTTTTGCGTGCCTGTTTCTTTTCTTGGATCTTACACTGGTAAAAAGCTAGTCGATATAATTCCTCAAGAAAAGTTTAGGAAACTAATTGCCATTGCGCTCCTGATTCTTGCCGTGCGGTATCTCATCTGGGCGTAGTTTGTGGGTGTGGGTAGGAATGGATTTTTGTGAGCTTTTTGCCCCTCAGATAGAACCCCTACTCGACTCAGTTTTCAAGACGTATGAGCTATTAATGCTAATCATGGAGTCAAAAAGAGATTGATGTAACTTCAGCAATCATTTTTTGCTTCACTTCATTCCAGCCTACTTCTGTGAACATTCTGGGCATTGGTTGGTGCTCGGCATCCTCAAAATAAATGAGTGATTTTAGAATATGAGTTTGGTCATAGTTAGTCTGCTCATATTTTTTCTGAGTTTATTGGAGCAAGTCATGATAAGTATATCTGCCAGAAATTACTTGATTTGGGTTGTAGTTTAAGTGTTGGAAGAAATCGTTTTATTTCTGCACGGCTGATATGCTGAAAGAGCCAGTTGAGTGACTGCATATCACCTTTATCAAGCAATGTTTGCACGATGTATTTTTTATGCTGGTCCCAGGAAAGCTCCTCGAGATTGTCACCCCAAAAATATTTCTGAACATGGGTGGGAAGTTGAGGTTGCATGGTATTAATTATACTAAAAAGTGCTCTGCTTTACTATTCGGGAAAGCATGTTTAGATTCTGAGAGTTAGGAAATGAGGGCCCTCTATGTCTGGCTCACTCCTGGGGTGCTGGATGTAACTTTATAACTATGGTGAAACTTTATAAAGTTTAGCAGTTAGGTATACTTTTTGTGGAGCATAATAAGTTGACATACTTTATATAACCTTATATAATCTTATATATGTCAAATACAACCCACTTTTCCAACAGACTTGACGACATTCCGAGCAGAATTTGGACAACAATCGCTCAAATCGAAGAGCTCAAAGGACGTTGGAGTGCTGGGACCAACTTGAGTCCTCAATTTTTAAGTAGGCTGAAACGATCTGTGCTTATCACATCAACCGGTGCCTCCACTCGAATTGAGGGATCTAATCTTTCTGATGAAGACGTAGAAAAATTGATGCGCGGCATTGCCATAGAAAAATTTGCTGATCGTGACGAGCAAGAAGTGCGCGGGTACTTTGAGTTACTAGAAAATGTGTTTGCTGCATGGGAAAATTTGTCCGTGAGCGAAAGCACTATTTTGCACTTTCACCAGGAATTATTAAAGTACGTTGAAAAGGACTCAGTACATAGAGGAAAGTACAAAAGTAAAGAAAATCAAGTACAAATGGTTGGTGCAGGCGGTAAAAATCTGGGTATGCTTTTTGAAACAACTCGCGCTTACTTAACGCCTAAGGAAATGAGCGAACTTGTCAACTGGACGCACACATCACTCAGTGAGAAAACACATCATCCACTCCTGACTGTGGGCAATTTTATTGTTGAATTTCTCAATATCCACCCATTTGAAGATGGCAATGGTAGGCTGTCACGAATATTGACCAACGTATTGCTTCTACAAGAGGGGTATGGTTTTATGCCCTATGTCTCGCATGAGAAACTAATCGAGGAGCAAAAACCTGACTACTACATGGCGCTGAGAACCAGCCAAAAAACATTTTGCACTAGCGAGCAAGATCTGGTGCCATGGTTGGACTTTTTTTTAGGGATAGTGCTTGAGCAAGCACAAAGAGCAGTGCAGTTAACTACAGAAGAAAATATTGAGTTACTACTCTCACCAAAACAATTAGCAGTTTGGCAGTATTTGCACACAGTCGGTGAAGCAACCCCCAAAGAGATTGCTGACCACGCCCTTGTGGCTCGACCAACGGTGAACCAGGTGATTAACAAATTACTGCATATGAAGAAGGTTCAGCGGATTGGTGAGGGGTCGAGTATTCACTATGTGGTAGTAAAATAAGACAGTTGTTGGAATCTCAGGTCACGAGCATGAAAATAAAAAAAACTGATAAGCTTGATCTTGTTCGTTATATTTTATTAGTTGTTTTGAATAGTATTGCGATATGAAAAATATTGACATAATAAACAAACTATTTTTTTTAGTGACCACATTCTGGTATCTTACGTATTTTTCAGGAGTGTATTATTCTTTTACTATTTTTTCTGGTGTTAACTCAATTATTGACGTATTTTTAATATCAGTAATCCTTATTCTTTTTTTGATGGTCATGAAGAATTCAATACAAAATCGTGATTATATTCTGATTGTATTCTCTACACTAGTTGTGCTTTGGCCAATATTTTGGCTGTATGCCACAATTTATGATACGTTTTTTCTTTTCAATACCCCTTATGTTGAGTGTATGAAAGAGTTTAATGATATTTATTTTTGCGAGGAGAAATAGCTGCTTGTTAATGATTGATTCGCTCACTGATGCGGGTCAACTTCATGCTTACATTGCAAAAAAAAGAGTTTATTGTAATGTTGAAACTCCAGAAGAATATTTAGAGGCTGAATCTTATTTCAATGAAAGAAATTTGTCAGAACAAGTGCCGAAATAGTTGTGGATGAAAGGATTGTTCCTTCAGATATTTTTTCTAAAACTTCTTCTTTAGAAAAAAAGTTTGATTCGGTTATAGACTCTGTGTCTTCATGAGTTAGACCTCTCTTCTTTTCTAGATCAGACACTTCTATAACGTGAACGGTGTGTAAGTCCTTAGTTGGATACTCTTTCAGTACGCCTTGTATAGTAAATATACCAGTGTATCCCGTTTCTTCCAGTAATTCTCTCTTAGCGGCATTCAGAGGCACTTCGTTTTGTTTAATATGGCCTGCTGGAAGTCCCCATAGGTATTTCCCAGCTGCATACTTGTATTCATTCAAAAAAAGAATATTATGCTTTTCATCTTTAGCAACTAGCAATACTATTGATGGCTTTTCCACAACTGTATAATCAGAAATTATTTTTCCATTAGGGAGTTCAATTACATCCTCGTATATATTAAGGTATGGACTGCTGTAGAGAGTTTTTCGTGATTTTTGTACCCAATTGGATGACCTAGTCATATAGTAAGCATTCTATCATTTTGGGCGGTATGTTATCTGTCGTAAGTAGTAGACTATAAGTGAAACTTGCCACCCCCCCCAAGAAGGGTGGAAAGTTTACAAAACAATTTTTGGTATTAGAATACATAACATGCGCTACTTTTTTATTCTTGTGATGGTTTCGTTTTTACTTTTTTCCTTGACAGCCCTAAGAGATATGGGGGCTAGTTTTGTTGTAACGAAAAAATGCGCTTTTGAGACAAACAAACCATATGAATCCAGGGATGAACTAAAAATACAAGAGGAAGCAAGAATCTTTGATTCTTGCATGGAGTCTACTACTTTTTTTGAAAAAATAACTTTTGGTTGGTTTATTTAAAGTATAAGCTCGGCTTTGATTCTGAGTTGACGCAGGCTCTATTAGAATCACGTCATTTCGTTTCCCGCGATAGTACTCAATTTAAGTGCCTAATAGTATAATTGATATAAAAAATCCATGCATGGATCATTTTTTGGTGCCGTGAGCTCCGTGTCTCTCAAGTGGAACTCTATTTTAATCTTTCAAATATTTACAAATTACTCAAACAAATTGAAATTCGCTAAAGCAAATTTTGTAAGATTCTCAGATTACATTTCTAATGCTTATTTTTTTACCACTAATCTATGAATGTTCGTACCTACAAGTGTTAAGCCACTTAATAAGTATATAACACCAAATAGCAATTCCTTATTATCACCTGGATCTGGGTTCACAAATTTAACAATTCCAAGTATCGTTATAAGTACACCTGCCATCATGCCTACAATAACTATACCAACTTTTTTATTTTTCATATTAATTAACTCAAATAGTAACAATTACAATATAAAGAACTCGCAAGTTAATGTAAAGCAGATTAAAATTTTAGGTGCTGTGAGCCCTTTGTCCCTCAGTTAAAACCCCTGCTCGACTCAGTTTTCAAGTCGTATGAGCGCTTAAAGCAACTGGGATTCACCTATTTTGATAGAAAAGTAACTAGTATTGAAAATGTAGAGACGTAGTCTTGCGCGAGCCGTTATGTGACAGAAACGGCAGAGTGTGTTATGAACTACTAAAATAAGCTCACTTACTTTTTGGTTGTATTTAAAACATACCTGGTTGACGGTCCCTTATCTGTTATGCTCAGGATTTTTTTATCAACCAGCTCCATCAATCGTCTTTGAGTTGTTCTTTTGGGTAAGGAAAGAATGTCAGTAGCTTCGGTAACTGAAATTGAGCCAAATTGATATATAAAATCAAGAATATGGAGCTCTTCTGCATTTAATCTGACAGGCTTGCTATTTTGATCAGTAATTTTACCAATCTGAATATACTTACTTACTTCAGCAGCAATTTCAAGGAAGCCATCTACGAAAAATTCTAAAAATGGAGTTATATCAGCCGTCATACGTTCATCAAAAGTTTCTCCCCTACTGAGAGCTTGGTAATACTCCAGTCGGTGCTGCAGATAAAATGAATCAAGAGACAAAGAACCACGAAAATCATATCCCCATAACTTAAGATAATAATAGGTTAACAATCGAGTGGTTCTGCCGTTTCCATCGGAGAATGGATGAATTGAGACAAAAATATAATGAATTAATCCAGCCAGCAATACGGGATGAAGGTGTGAGTCTTGTTGGGAAGAAATCCATTTTAGAAAACTGTTCACAAGTTTGGGCACTAGTTTTGATTCAGGTCCGGTAAATTGAATAATTTCTTTGCCATCCACTTCGTCAACTACAAACACATCGCCGGGACGCCAGTGACCAGATTTTTCTTTGGGAAGCAACGTGTCAGTCACGATCTGATGCAGAGCCAATACATCTGATCCTGTGATTGGTTGTTGGTTTTTTTGATCTACTTTTTTACTTACCCAATCTAAAGCTCGCTTGTAGTTAAGTATTTCTATAATGGCATAATCTGGAGCAATGATTGTTTTTCCCTGCAATAATTTCTGAACCTGTTGCTCATTGAGGGGATTACCTTCAATCGAAGTAGAGCTATGAACTGTTTCAACAGTAGCTCGAAAGCGCAGTTGCACTTCAAGTTCAGGTAAAATGATTGCCTGATCTACAAGCGTTTTAAGTTGCTCAATTTGAGCAATTTGAGTATTCATTTTTGGTGTAATGGCAAACGAAGGTTTGAACATGTGATAAGTATACCATAAATCGTGCCATAATCGTGCCACATATCGTGCCAGTGAAGTTAATCAAGTAGGGAATTTAATCAGAAATAAATGAAAAAAGATTCAGACATGGAGTTTTTTGAGTGGTGTGACCCCACGGGGAATCACTCCAAGAGTACTTCTCGGGTTCGCTTTGCTCACTCGAAGTGCGCGAACCAAAGCTTTGTTTCCAGTCGAAGAGTACATATAAAAAAAGATGGATTTATCCATCTTTTTTTATATGTGAGCCCATTGTCCCTCAGTTAGAACCCCTACTCGACTCAGTCTTCCAGACATATGAGCACTTAAAGCAGCTTGGCTTCACCTATTTTGATAAAAAAGTAATTATTGTTGAAAGGGAAGTAGATGCTGATGTCAGGTAATTTTTGCGGCACTCGGAAAAGTATGCTAACTGTTCAATGTTAATTTTAAGTCCTGGAGGGATTAAGTACTAAACCTATAGAAATTGTAAAAGTGCTCTTATTAATATATAATGACGACGTAATTGTCAACTTGAGCTCTGCGCTCAAACTATTGACAATGATTTTATACTTTGGTAATCGTCTTCGCTGTGTGTTTTGCATCACAATAGAAGATTGATTGCTCGTTAACATGTTCGGTTAATTTAATAATCAGAAAGGATTGAAGCTGATGGTCAGCTGGTTGATCTACTTAGGTTTTTGCAGCCTTTTAGCAGTAAACCTGATCTTGTATGGCATGGTTTTTCGTCAAGTTGGTACTCCGGAGTTTACTATCGAATATGTCTTGCGAGTGCTAACCAACCCTCTCTTCATAGTCGTTGTTATGTCAGCATTTGGCGGAGCAGTTCTGCGCATGTTTGTTTTCAGGGAGTTTGGTGTAACACGTACGGTCATTATGTCAGAGGCAACAGTCGTGTTGTCACTAATACTAGCCTTCGTTATTTTTAGGGAGGATATAAACTTCACGAAATTTTTGATAGGTTCAGCGATGATTTTGATCGGCGTGTTTATTGTTCAGTCTTAGGAGATAAGACATGAAAATCGCAATGGTAACAAATTGGACGCCTCAGCAGCCTGTTGCTGAATACAGTTTTCATTTGGCTGAAGCATTGGGGCAGTATGTGGAGCTCACGATCATCGCCGATATTAGCACTAATCATATCAGCGAGTCGAGCAATAAGTACGAAGTTATGCCTGTCTGGCAATTTGACTCTCACTTGACTCCCCTGAGCATTATTCAGGCGGTGAAAGGAAAGGGTTTTGATTGCATCTGGTTTAACATCACTCTCGGAGCCTTTGGTCACACTACTGGAAACTTAGCAGGTTTAGTAACACCCTTGTTGCTGAAGCTGATGGGGTATCCTGTGGTCATAACCTTACACAACCTCGTTGAAGGCATGGATTTGAACAAGGTTAAGTTTGCAGGTGGGAAATTAACACTTTATGGCGCTCAGTTAGCAACTAAATTGCTAACAGTCGCTGACCTAATCTTTGTCCTACTTCCACAGTACCAATCAGTACTGAGCATCAAGTATGGGGCAAAGAATGTGAAGATAGTGCCTCACGGATTGCTTGGTCAACCTAAGATCGACTTGAGTATGGCTCTGCCAAAGACGCTGTTGAGTTTCGGAATTTATGGAACTCATAAGAAGTTAGAAACAACTCTGGAGGCCATGAGGCAGGTGTGGCAATGTGATCCTGAAATTAAACTTGTTGTGGTTGGGGGCAACAATGCTCACAGTCCCAACTATCTTGAAAATTTACAGAGGGGATGTGATTTGCCCAATGTAGAGTTTCGAGGTTACGTTTCAGAGGATGATGTCGAGCCAACGTTCCATCAAGCTAGTGCGGTAATTTTAACCAATAGCACCACGGGTGGTGAGTCAGGAGCAATGATTCAGGCTTGTATGTATGGTAAGCCTGTACTCACGACAAACCTACCGTTATTTCGACAAAAGCAGGATGAGGGTTTTATCCTTGACTGCTTTGATGTTGAAGATCCGGACAGTATTGCGGAATCAATTTTGAGACTCTTTGGTAAATCCCAAGAAGAGTTAGGCGAAATTGGTTTGCATAACCATGGATTAGTTGCTGCGAATGGTATGGACAAGGTTGTGAATACTTGTCTCTCACAGATCGAGGAGTTGCTAGCGTGGAAAGAATCGGTATTAAGTACTTAGGTTTTGCAGTACTCGTTGTGGCTTTGCTCAATGTGGGGCTGCTCACGCAGCCCTTTATTTCTCAAAATTGGGATAGTGAGATGCACCTATTTTTCGCATCACACTATCTTCAACATTGGGATTCCGGCTGGGAGAATAAATGGTATGGGGGTTTTAGTGTCTATGTATCTGCTCCACTAGCGCATCTTCTTATCGCGCTTATGGGAAATTTTGTAAGCCTGGAAGCAGGTTACCTAATCTTGCAAGCAGCTGCACTAACTCTGTTCCCTGTATCCGTATTTGTGTTTGTGCGGGAAGTCTTAGATGAGCAATCCGCTGGAATAGCATCTTTATTAAGTACTGGAGTTGCGGGTGCCTATGTTGTGCTGTACACGTTTGGGCAATTGCCCTTTTTTCTTGCAGCATGCTTTGGTTTGCTCGCTGCTGCTGCTTATGTCAAGTTTTTAAGAAATGGTGGATTAACTGCTTTTTTCAGCTGGACTTTTTTGGCTGGAACAGCAATTGCCACTCATCATCATTCAAGCTTGGTGATACTGCCGCTATTCATTGCAACAACAACTCTGATGCAGTGGTTTCAAGGTTTTAAACTTAGATCATTATTCAGAGTATCAGTCGCGATGATCAGTTTTGCATTCGTGGCTGTTCTGGTGATTCTACCATTCTGGTGGTGGTTCTTGAGTGAAAGTCTGCCCCAGAATGAAATCTACCATCCTAGTAGAGATGCTTATTTCAGAGTGTCATCGAGCGCCAGAATGTTCTTCTGGGATATGTATGGAGGAGTAATTCTCCTGATTCCATTAGTAATGTTGGGACTAAGGTATATTCGCTTGCTTCCGCTCATTGCTATGGCAGGCTTCCTAGTAATTCTTGGACTCGGTGGAAACACTATAGTTCCTCAAAAATTACTAGGTAGTATCTCGGAGACATTGACCTTTGAGCGTTTTTCTTTTTGGGCAGCAGTTTTGATAATTATTCCTGCTGCTTTCATATTGAAAAATTTCAAAGGAAGAATGCGGTTTATCACAATGACTTTTATTGCCATAACAATGTTGGTAGGAATAGTGAGAGCAATATCTTTTCCTCACCAGCAAGAGTTATTACAAAAACCTCTTACTAGCTGGGAAGAGAGGGAGGTTGTTCGCTTTCTGAATGATCACGACGAGTACAACTATTTGACGCTGGGGTTGGGAGAACCTCAGATGGTACGAATATCAAGACTTACGAACGCCTGGACTGTAGATGGGTTTTATCATCAGGCACGCAGTAAGCAGGAGTTAAGAGATTCTCTGATCGGAACAATCGATGCCAGTGAATGGGAAGGAGAGAAAAGCTACGATGTGCTTTT
Organism: Patescibacteria group bacterium; assembly: GCA_040879165.1. GTDB lineage: Bacteria > Patescibacteriota > Microgenomatia > UBA1400 > PJMF01 > JBBDKV01. Next base: position 4,643 of record JBBDKV010000014.1, on the reverse strand, counting down.
TTCAGTGCTGCAGTATCCTGCACACTGGCAAGTTAGGTATGTTGTTTCTGGTTCAGCATGGTCAGAGGGACACCTCAAAAACTCAGGTTGGGAGATACTTCATCCAATTGGTTCAAGATTGGGATGGCAGCAAGGAGAGCGCCACTATAGTAATATTACTGTTTGGGAAGCACCTCAGCAACATCTATCTGAGATAAAACCCAGGCATGTAACTCATCACCCAGGAAGACTGATTGAAAGAATATTTCTACCATTCCTCTGGGTGCATGTTCCGCTGCTTTTTCTCGTCTTTTCATGTTTATTCTCCTTTATTTTATGGAGAATAGACAATGGTTAACCGAACGCCTAAGGGGTCACATGCATGGCTAAAAAGCATGCAATCAACACTTGATCGCTAGTTAATATCTAGCGTGTGACCTTTTAGGTTAGTATTTAAATTAAATCAAAGTTTTTCCAAGCAAAGCAATATTACGCGAAGTTGATTCACGAATTTGTAGTTTTTTTCTTAGATAAATTGCAAAATGGAGGCTTATATAAAAGACAGATATATCTGTCTTTTTTTGTATGTGACCCCATTGTCCCTCAGTTTGAACCCCTGCTCGACTCAGTTTTCCAGACGTATGAGCGCTTAAAGCAGCTTGGCTTTACCTATTTTGATAGAAAAGTAACTATTATTAAAGTGGAAGGAGATGTTGACGATAGGTAAACTGTTTGAACCAAGTTTGACGAGCTGATTGGTGTCAATAGTCCTAAAAAACTTAGGAATATTTTGTGCCTGGATAATAAGCCTCTAGGAAAATGGAGCCTAGAATTAAAAAAGAGCGTCCTTTGGATGACAGAAATAAGTGTGCGGGTTGTGACCCCGCATGTGTGTTGCGTTAGCAACTCACTCGCTTATTTTATTCTGTCGTCCTCGGGACGCTCTGCACATATTTGCTTGCAGTGAGAGGCTCCTAATCGATGAGCCTAGACATTTGGCGAGATCTCTTCTTTTTTTGCGGTGAAAACGCTAGGAAGCACAAATCTATTGTCAGCCCAGAAAAGAAAAGCGCAGCATGCCACCAGCTTTTTCTGTCACCTATTATCATTCCTAGGACTATACTTATGCATAGCAAGATTGTGGCAAGCATCGCAGTGACAGCCTGCTGCTTACGAGAATCATTCCTTAGGCGCCTAAACATTAAGAAAAGCCAGGCCATTGCAAGCAATGCCTTCATAAAATATAAGAAAAACGCCAATTCCATGCTCATATTTTTATCTCCCAATTGAAAAAAAGTGATTAACTAGCCCAATGGATAGCGCTCAAGATAGGATAAAACTTCTTATCCTCAGTGCTACCCATTGGAAATCAATTTTTCAACAAGCTTTTAATGTGCAAGACTTCACATTACTGTGAAGAGATACTTCTTCTTGCTCACATTACAGAAAGTTATTTTCTGCATGTATGCAATCAGAAATGCTAATTATATCAGTAAAAGCACTAAAAATAAAGCTATAGGTCTTTTTTTGTTGTTTTTACGCAATTTTTGAGATTATTTTTGCCTGTCAATTTTCTTTATAGATATAGCTTAATACGTCTGCGTCAGCTTGGAAATCAATAGCACAAAAGGTTCAATCCAAATCAAGGTATTATACAGTTCGATACCAGTGGACTCGTATGGGGTTATCCAGTCTATTCGAACAGCGATCATACCACTTTATGTCAGTATGTATCCCCGTTTCGGGACGATGATGCTTGTTTGGTGACCCCCGGGAATCTCCCCTCCGGGGATTAGCCATGCGCTTCGTTAGTTTGAGTCTGCAAAGCATTCCACGCTCGCTTGGCGGCAGAACCCAAGTGTGCGATTCTTACCATGCGATCAAATCATAAAAAAACAGCCATATATGGCTGTTTTTTACGATGTGAGCCCATTGTCCCTCAGTTAGAACCCCTACTCGACTCAGTCTTCCAGACATATGAGCACTTAAAGCAGCTTGGCTTCACCTATTTTGATAAAAAAGTAACTATTATTGAAATGGAAGGAGATGCTGATGCTCAGTAATTTGTTGGGTACGAGGACGAGTGCATTTACTTCTCGACTATTTGACGAGAAGTCGTTTTATTCATCTTTTCTGTCAGATATGGAGCGTTCTAGTCACGAAGTGATAATTGAGAGTCCATTTATTTCAAGCTCAAGGATGAGAGTTCTGATGCCATACTTTCGCCGTTTGATGAGGCGCGGAGTGCGCGCGCATATTATTACTCGAGATCCGAGTATTTTAGACGCTCCCCTATCTATGTATTCTGAACAAGCTATTCAAGAGTTTGAGGCACTCGGAGTGCAGGTGTATGCGACGGCAAATCAGCATCATCGCAAAATTGCTATTGTTGATAGGCAGGTTTTGTGGGAAGGTAGTCTCAATATTCTCTCCCAGAGTAATAGTCGGGAAATTATGCGCAGGATTGATGGCAAGCAGCATGCTGAAGAGATGTTTGAGTTTCTCAAACTAGGAAAATTTGTTAATTAAGTCACATCAGGTACAATATGGATCTATGAAGAAAACCACAGGTTACACAATCACCGAGCAGGATATTGAAACGACGCTGAAATATTTGTGCAGTACAGTTGATGAAAGCTCATCTCGTGAGGATGCAATAGCATTTCTTGAGGAACACAAGTCCATGGCTCATGTAGCGGCACATAAAATTGTTGAGGATGAGAATGAATAACACTCAGCGTACAATCGAACTTGGTGCCTACCAGCACTATAAAGGTGGGAAATACACAGTTTTAGGTGTGGCAAAGCATAGTGAGACCTTGGAAGATTTAGTTGTTTATGTGACTTTGTATGAGAATGATCTCTCGGCAATTTGGGTGAGACCACTCAAAATGTTTTTAGAAACAGTTGTCATTGATGGCTTAGAAGTGCCTCGTTTCAAAAAAATAGACTAAAAATCTAAAATTTCACAAGATTTTACCTTCAGTGCTTTGGCAATATCTCTGATCACTTCGATCGAGGGGTTTTCCTCGTCACGCTCAATGCGGGCATAGTAGTTGGCAGTAATGCCAGCGAGTTTCGCCAGCTGCGCCTGAGTCAGTTTTTTGTCACTGCGAAGTTTTTTCAAATTGGTGCCGATTTTTGGTTTTGGTGGCATGATATGATTATAACCTAAATAAATTAGTTATTATAAGTGAGTTATAGGTGCTAATTACTACTTTTGAGCAAATAAATCATCTTTTTAACAGTGAAACTCCTGAGTCACAAATTTTGGATTACAAGAAAGATTTGTATATTTTATCAGCAATACAAAAAGGGGGTAAGGTAAAGAAAAAAAAGCAACAAGATACCTTAGAATTGTTGAAAGACGTTGGAGCATTATTAAATAGTACTGGTGGGTCAATAGTGCTTGGAATTAAAGATAATAAAGTTGGTGAGCCAAGTAATTCTATTCAAGATGCAGGCATTCAAGATATCGAGTATCCAGTTAAGTACGAAGAAGTAGTGCAGAGCAAAATTGCTACAGGATTTACTCCTGTTTGTCAGGTTGACGTTAGAAGAGTCAAGAATGAAGCCAATAGCAACTCATCCTTCCTGGTTATTAATGTTCCGATTCAATACTCACCTTTATTTGCTCGCGTCAGGAACGAAAATGGTGAGGATGATCTAAAGCTATTTGTTCGTAGAGGCAGGAATATTGGCATAATGGAACCAAGAGAAATTGAAACTAGAATACAGGAATTTAAAAATCGCAGTAAGCAGTTTGTCGAAAGAATTGAAGAATTAAGCTCGACTTCTATCAGAGTAGGTCTTAATCCATTATTTTATGCTTATCCAACCTCTCCGCTGATAATTAGTGCACTCGATTACTCTAATCATCTCAGAGGAGAAAATTCTTGGGAAGATGCTAGTTGTAATAGCTATAAAGTAACTCGAGATGAATTGAATCAATATCCCAATCCCACCCTTGAAGGTATAGAAATAAAATCTGGTTGTGATAGGCTTCATCTTTACGAGTCTGGATTAATCACTTGGGATACAGACCAACTTGAATCAGAAACTATTAAATTTAGGGGACGTGACGGCAGGACATTTATGAACAAATATAAGCTTCTTGATCCTCAATCGCTCAGTGAACGAGTTAAAAACTTTGCTAGATTTTCCCTTCACACATATCACTTGGTGGGATACTATGGTGACTTTACACTGGGCATAAGACTTCGTGGTTGTGAAAATTCTTATCTATGCAAGAGACCATCAGATTATAGATCCGTATTGGCTGACTTAAGAAGAGATGAGCATCTAGCTCACGAGATGAGAAATTCTAGCAATGGTCCGAGAAAATGTGGCAATTCGGTAATACCTGTTAAATATGTATTTTCTACATTAAATTTTGATGGTAAAAATTTGAACTATTTTGACAGCGTTATAAAAAAGAAAATTATAGATTACATATGGCGAGCATATGGATTCGAGTCCAGCTACTAGCTTAGGACATTCTTAATCATTTAATCCAAGAAACACCCTCGGATTCACCGGAATCCCAAGTACCCGTATCTCAAAATGCAGATGTGGTCCAGTTGACCAGCCAGTTGAGCCCATGGTGCCGATGGTGTCATTGATGCGCACTTCTTGGCCAGTGTGGACGTGGATGCGTTCAAGAT